>NZ_JCAFWP010000022.1:0-75180 GCF_059295135.1 Stenotrophomonas sp. INTA L402-1 | reverse complement strand
CTGGCCAGAAAGCTGGCCAGGATCGCCTGGGGTGTCTTCAAAAGCGGCCGGGACTTCGATCCGGCCATGCTGAAAGTGGGTCAAGCCTGCTTCCAGCAGGCTTGACCACGAACATAGGATCTCGACTCATTCCATCACCGCGCGAACAGCAGTCGAGCATGGCTCGACTCTACAGATGCAGCGCAATGGCGGCTTCAATCTGCTGCGGCGACTGGAACCCGGCCAGGCGGGTGCGTTCGTCGCCGTCACGGAACAGGGACAGCGTCGGCGTCTGCCGCAACCCCAGTCCCCTGAAGAACGCTTCACCCAGCACTTCCAGCTGCACGCGCAGCAGGGTAATGCCCTGTCCTGCACTGCTGGTCGCCACCCGGTGCAGCGACATCTCCAGCATCCTGCAACCCGGGCACTGGTCCTTGTGGAAATCCACCAGCACCCGCGGGTGTTCGGCCAGCAGCTGCTGGAACTGCTCAGGCGTGGTGGCGTCGATGATCTGCATCGGTGTTGCTCCAGTAATGGGCCAGAACCGCATCGGTCCAGGCCTCGATGGACCCGGCATGGCGTTCGCCATGCGGCATCTGTTCAATCTCCAGCGGCGGGTAGTCGCTGTGGAAGTAGCGGATCAGCCGGTGCACGGCGCCGCAGTAGTACTCCTGCCCCCACTGCGTCTCGCCGGTACCGAACACCGCCAGCTGCCGTGGCCGCTCGCCGCGCTCGGCGATGCCGGCCACCCAGGCTTTCATCTCCGACGGCGTGCGGCCGGCGTTGTCGGTCCAGCAGCCCAGCAACACCAGGTCGGCCTCATCGGCGGCCAGAGGCGGTGCCTGGCGCAGGTCGTCGGCCTCCTGCCAGTGCACCGCATGGCCCGCTGCGCGGCAACGCTCCGCAATCTGCCGAGCGAGCTCGCGGGTGTTGCCGCTCAACGAGGCGACCACCAGCAGGATGCTCAGCGCTTCGCTGGGCTCAGAGGTCGTCGAAGCCGTTGTCGACGTTGGTCTTCTTGTAACTTGCATTGCGCATCTCGAAGAAGTCGGTCTTGGTTTCGGTGAAGTTGTCGGCGTAGGCCTTGATCCACGGCATCACGTTGTCGGTGGTGTCGCTGTACAGGCGCTCGATGCCGAGCATGCCGGCCATCTTGTTGGCGCGGTACTTCACGTAGCGCACCATCTCGTCCACGTCGATGCCATCGATGCCGTCCAGCACCTCCGACGACCACTGCGTCTCCAGCTCGATCGCATGCTCGAACGACTGGTGCACGTAGGCGGTCAGCTCGTTGGTCTGCAGCTCCGGGTTCTCGCCGATGATGGCGCGGATCAGCTCGCTGATGAACTTGGTATGCGCCAGCTCGTCGCGGTTGATGAAGCTGATGATCTTGCCGGTGCCATTCATGCGGTTCTGCCGCACCATGTTGTAGAAGTAGGCGAAACCGGAATAGAAGTTGATGCCTTCCAGGATCGAGGACTGGATCAGCGACTTCAGCAGGGTCTCGGCGGTCTTCTCGCGCATGAAGTCGTCATACGCGCCCATGATCGGTGCGTTGCGCTTGATGATGGTCGGGTGGGTGCGGGCGATCTCAAAAATGCGGTTCTGGTTCGGCAGGTCGGTGATCGAGGCCAGCACGTAGCTGTAGCTTTCGTTGTGGATCACTTCCTGCTGGCCGATGATCGCCGCATTGGCGTGCGCGGCCGGGTCGGTGATGTACTCGGCCACGTTGTAGATGAAGCGGGTCTGCGGTGAGTCGAGCGTGGCCAGCAGGCCGATGATCGAGTCGTAGGCGTTCTTCTCGCGCGCATTGAGCTCGCCGTACTGGCGGGCATCGAGCTTCATGTCGACCTCATCGGGAATCCAGAAGTTGGTCGACAGCTCCTTGTAGGCCCGATAGAACGACGGGTACGGAATGTCGTTCCAGTTGAGGATGCCGCTGGTGCGGCCGTTGATGATGCCGGTGCTGCGGTTGGGATGGCGCGGTTCGAGGATCTTGATGCGGTCGAGGGGGGTTGCCATGGGTTTTTGCCTTCGTTCTCTTTCTATCGTGTTGCCGGCCAGCGGCCGGCACTACCGTGGGTCGCCGGCGGTCAGCTGGAGCACCACTCGCATTCGCTGATGTCGATGTCGTTGGAGCGCACGTAGTAGGTGGTCTTCAGGCCCTCGCGCCAGGCGCTCAGGTGCAGCTCCAGCAGGGTGCTGGCGCGGATGGTGCTTGGCACGTACAGGTTGAAGCTGATCGACTGGTCGACGTGGCGCTGGCGGCGTGCGTTCTGGCGCACGCTGGCGAACTGGTCGACCTTGTAGGCGCCCTTCTCGTAGTACGGCCAGGTTTCCAGCGACAGGCCCGGCGCGGCCACCGGCCGCCGGAAATCCTTCTTTTCCTCGTAGTAGAACGCGCTGTAGATCGGGTCGATGGAGGCGGTGGAACCGGCAATCTGCGCGGTGCTCATGTTCGGCGCCACCGCCAGCAGCCAGCCGTTGCGCAGGCCGTACGTGGCGACCTCGCGGGCCAGGCTGTCCCAGGCCGCGCCGCTGTAGTCGCGATCGCTGAAGTAGCGGCCGTTGTGCCAGTCGCTGCCGGCGAACATCGGGTAGCTGCCCTTTTCCTTTGCCAGCTGCGCGCTGGCCTGGATGGTCAGGAAGTTGATGCGCTCGTAGAGGCGGTCGGCCAGCTCTTCGGCATCCGGCGATTCCCACTGGATCGCCTGCTGCGCCAGCAGGTGGTGCCAGCCGAACGTGCCGAGGCCGATGGCGCGGTACTTGCGGTTGGTGATCGTGGCCTGCGGTACCGGCAATGCGTTGAGGTCGATCACGTTGTCGAGCATGCGCACCTGGATCGGGATCAGGCGTTCCAGCACGTCGGTGGCCAGCAGGTCATCCGGCGCACTGATCGCACGTCCGAGGTTGATCGAGGACAAGTTGCAGACCACGAAGTCACCGGCCCGGCGCGTGGTGACGATCTGGTCGCCGCTGACGATCTCCTGGATCATCCGCGTCGGGCTCATGTTCTGCAGGATCTCGGTGCACAGGTTGCTGGAATAGATCATGCCCGCGTGCTTGTTCGGGTTCCGGCGGTTGACCTCGTCGCGGTAGAACAGGAACGGGTTGCCGGTCTCCAGCTGGCTGAGCATGATCCGCTTGAACAGATCGATGGCCTTCACCGTGCGGCGGCTGATGCGCTCGTCAGCCACCAGCTCGGCATAGCGGTCGCGGAAGCTGCCCGAACCACGCTTCTCGTCGTAGAAGTCCTGCAGGTACCAGCCCTTGGCCTGCTTCACCTCGTGCGGATCGAACAGGTACCAGTCGGCGCGACGTTCGACCGCTTCCATGAACAGGTCGGGCACGCAGACCGAAGTGAACACATCGTGCGCGCGCAGGCGCTGGTCGCCGTTGTTGAGGCGCAGGTCCATGAAGGCTTCGATATCGCGGTGCCAGATGTCCAGGTACACCGCCACCGCGCCCTTGCGCTGGCCGAGCTGATCAACCGACACCGCAGTGTTGTTGAGCTGCTTGATCCACGGCACCACGCCACCGGAGGAATTGGCCACGCCACGGATCGGCGCACCGCTGCTGCGCACATAGCCCAGATAGGCACCCACACCACCGCCGTGCTTGGACACACGGGCGATATCGGTGTTGGAGTCATAGATGCCCTGCAGGCTGTCGTCCACCGTGTCGATGAAGCAGCTCGACAACTGCCCGCCCACCTTGCCGGCATTGGCCAGGGTCGGTGTGGCCACCGTCATGTACAGGTTGGACAGCGCCCAGTAGGCCTCGCCGACCAGCTGCATGCGCCGCTCGCGCGGCTTTTCCTCCTGCATCAGGTACAGCGCGATGGTCAGCCAGCGCTCCTGCGGCAGTTCGTAGACTTCGCGGCTGCGGTCGCTGGCCAGGTAGCGCGTGGCCAACAGGTACAGGCCGTTGTAGGCGAACAGGCGGTCGCGTTCCGGGTCGATCATCTCGCCGGCCTGCTGCAGCTCTTCCTTGGAATAGCAGCGCAGGATGTCGTTGCTGTAGATGCCGCGGTCGGCCAGGCTTTCCTGCAGGCCCACATACGAGCCGTACTTCAGGCCGACATCGTAGAAGCGGTTGCGGCTGGCACGCTTGTACAGGCGGCGCAGGTAGATACGCGCGGCAAACTGTTCCCACTCCGGCGCGACCAGGTCCACCCGCGACTCGGCCTCGCGGATCAGCAGATCGACCAGATCATCGGCGCTGATGCTGGGCTTGCGCTCGACCATCGCCTGCACCACGCGGCGGTAGTCGCTCACATCCAGCTGCGGGAACTCGGCATGCACGGCGTCGATGCTGCGCTGCAGGCGCTCGGCCTCGAACGGCAGGCGACGGTTGCCGGCCTCTTTGGTGATCCAGGTCGGCACGCGCTCGCCACCGGCGCGCAAGGCGTCGCCAGCGCCGGCCAGATCGGCCACGCGGAAGGTACTGTCGGTCATGGTGGTGAAACTCCAGGCTCGCACGCGCGTTGGCGGTCGATGCCATGGCGGCCCTGCACGCGATACCGGCGCACGGGGCGGTCGGGGTGGGATGCCAAAGCGCGGGAACACCAGATCGTCGGCAACAGCCTGCGCCTGCGGCCGGTATCCGGGCCGTGGGGGCGATCTGGGTCCGCACGATGGCGGCCGCGTCGACACGGCAAGCCTTCAGGGGCGGGCCGCGGGACGTTTGCTGCATGTCCGGCGGCGGCGGCTGACCGGGAGTGACGGCCACAACATAGTGGGGATATCGGAACTCGTCAACACAAGATGCGGTAATCAGCACATGTCGCGACGATCAGTCGCAGGATGCCGTGTTGCACCTGCGGCGCCTTGTCGACAGCGCCTGCGTCCCCAGTTCGATACAACATCAACTTTCCCCGGAACACCGCCCATGCGCGCTGCCCAATACCCCTCCTTCGGCGACCCGGCCGAGGTCCTTGCCATTGCCGAAGCGCCCCTGCCCGAGCCCGGCCCCGGCGAGGTGCGCATCCGCACCGTGCTGGCCTCGATCCACAACCACGACCTGCTGACCGTGCGCGGCCTGTATGGCTACAAGCCAGCGCTGCCGGCGATTGGTGGCAGTGAAGCGCTGGGCGTGGTCGATGCACTCGGTGATGGCGTCGACGGCCTGCAGATCGGCCAGCGGGTTGCCGCCGCCTCGGTGCACGGCACCTGGGCCGAGGCCTTCATCGCCCCGGCACGCATGGTGATTCCGATGCCGGAGGCGATCCCGGACGAAATGGCCGCGCAGCTGATCGCCATGCCGCTGAGCGCGCTGATGCTGCTGGAATTCCTGCACGTCGAAGCAGGCCAGTGGATCGTGCAGAACACCGCCAACGGCGCGGTGGGCAAATCGCTGGCGATGCTGGCGCGGGCGCGTGGCGTGCATGTGGCCAACCTGGTGCGCAATGCCGATGCGGTCGCACAGTTGAAAGTGCTGGGCATCGATCATGTGTTCGACACCTCGGTGGACGGCTGGAAGGATCGCGTGCGTGAGGCGACCGGCGAAGCGCAGGCCGCGGCCGCGGTGGATTCCATCGGCGGCGACGCCAGCGGCGATCTGGTCGACCTGCTTGGCCACCACGGCACCCTGGTGTCGTTCGGTGTGATGAGCGGCGAACCCATGCGCATTCCCGCCGGCGGCCTGATCTACAAGGAAGCCACGGTGAAGGGTTTCTGGGGCAGCAAGGTCAGCCAGGCGATGGCGGTGGAGGACAAGCGCCGGCTGGTTGGCGAACTGCTGAAGCGCGCGGCGAGCGGCGAACTGACCCTGCCGGTGGAGCAGATCTTCGCACTGGACGACATCGCCCAGGCAGCAAAGGCCGGTGCGGGTTCGGGCCGCAATGGCAAGGTGCTGCTGCGGCCTTGATGGCCGGACAACCGGGGTCGGATCCCTTTCCGTTGGAAAGGGATCTGACCCGCAGCAGGAGTGCGGACCAACGGTCCGCACCCACCGAAGCACAGACCGCCCCACCGAGGCCACAGACTTTCGTTAAGAACCTGTGATGTATAACTGAATGCGCTTTCGTCATTGGAAGGCGCACGTGGCTGCGTGCGGTACTGACGGCTCCTCCCCCGTTCGGCGTTGTCGCTTCCATGTACCGCACCACCCTGAACCTGCTTGCCGGCGCGATCGCGCTGGGCCTCACCGCCGGCGCTGCCGGCGCCGCTGAAACCGCCGATTCCGGCAAGGACAGCACCACCCTCGGCACTGTGCTGGTGACCGGCTCCAACATCAAACGCAGCGATACCGCCGGGCCCAACCCGGTGCAGATCGTCAGCCGCGAACAGATCGAGCAGACCGGTCGTTCCACCCTCACCGACGTGCTGCGCAACCTGTCGGCCAATGCCGGCAACAGCTTCGACGAGCAGTACACCGGCAGCTTCGCCGCCGGTTCTGCATCGATCGGCCTGCGTGGCCTGTCACCGAAGAACACGCTGGTGCTGGTCAATGGCTATCGGGTGTCCAACTTCGGCTTCGCGCTCAACACCCAGGACACCTTCGTTGACCTCAATGCGCTGCCGATCAGTGCGGTCGAGCGCATCGAAGTGCTGAAGGATGGCGCCTCGGCGGTGTACGGCTCCGACGCCATCGCTGGCGTCATCAACATCATCCTGCGCAAGAACTTCCAGGGCGTGGAAGTCGGCGGCGGCTTCGGTACCGCCACCCAGGGCGGCCTGAACGAACGCAAGGCCAACCTGCTGGCCGGCTTCGGTGATCTGGAACAGCAGGGCTGGAACGTGCTGTTCGGGCTGGATCTGCTCAAGCGCGACCGCCTCGATGGCGATGACCGTGCCTATACCCGCAGCGGCGATTTCCGCGACAAGCCGGGCGGCCGCCTGGCCGGGTGGTCCACTGCCGGTGGCAACTGGCTGAGCAACCCGCGTGCGCCGCAACCGTTCGCCAACTGCCCCGACGGCAGCCAGCTGCGCCCGTACAGCGACTTCGGCAGCACCCTGCCCGGCCAGGCCTGCGCCTTCAATGCGCAGCCGTTCAAGACCCTGCAGCCCGGCGCCGAGCGCCTGCAGGCGTCGCTGAGTGCGACCTACCGCTTCAATGACAGCGTCGAGGCCTTCGCCGATGTGCTGTACAGCCACAACAAGGCCGACCAGATCTTCAGCGCGCCACTGACCGTCGGGCCGGGCCTGCGTGCCTACAACCCGGCCACCGGCACGCTGATCGATGTGCCGGCGGTGCTGCCGGTCGGCCACCCGAACAACCCGCGCAGCACGCCGCTGCCGTTCGAGTACACCTTCTTCGATCTCGGCCCGCGCCTGAAGGACAACACCCAGGTGTTCTACCGTGCCCTGGCCGGCGTGCGTGGCAGTGGCGAGCGCTGGGACTGGGAAGTGGCAGCGCTGACCTCGCAGAGTGCACAGCGCGAGTACGTCGACAACTTCGTCAACCGCTACGCCTTCGAGCAGATCCTGCGCGATGGCAGCTACAACATCCTCAACCCGTCCAGCACGCCGGGGGCGCTGGATGCACTGCGCCTGCAGACCAAACGCCCCGGCTGGTACAAGCTGCACTCGTTGAACGTAAAGGCGTCGACCACGCTGTGGGAGCTGCCGGCCGGTGCGGTCGGCTTCGCCTGGGGCGCCGAGTTCCGCAAGGAATCACTGGATGCGCGCACCAGCGCGCAGGTGCTGTCGGGTACCGAGCTGCGCCCGGCCATCAACGTGGTCAACGGCGAGCGCCAGGTCAGTGCCGCCTACGCCGAACTGAGCGTGCCGCTGCATCGCACGCTGGAACTGCAGCTGGCCGGTCGCGGCGACCGCTACGACGACTTCGGCAAGGCGTTCTCGCCGAAGGTGGCATTGCGCTGGCAGCCGCTGGACAGCCTGCTGCTGCGCGGCTCGTTCTCGCGTGGCTTCCGTGCGCCGTCGCTGCCGGAGATCGCGCCGGGCCAGACCGTCAGCTACGGCTCGGTGATCGATCCGTTCGACCCACTGCAACCGGGTGGCAGCCGCGGCGTGACCAACATCCGCACCGGCAACCCGGACCTGAAGGCCGAGCGCTCGCGCAATTTCAACGTGGGTGCGGTGTGGTCGCCGGATGGCGATACCAGCATCGGCCTGGACTGGTACCGCATCGAACAGGACAACCTGGTCAAGCCTGACAGTGCGCAGTTCATCGTCGACAACCCGACCCTGTTCCCGGGCCGCGTACAACGCGAGAACGGACGCATCCAGTTCATCACCAACCAGTACGCCAACCAGGGCGAACTGACCACCTCGGGGCTGGACCTGGACGCCAGCCGTACCTTCCGCACCGACGGTTGGGGCAACTTCACCGTCGCCGGCAGCTGGACCCACCTGCTCAGCTTCAGGCAGCCGCTGGTGGCCGGCCAGGCGCCCTATGACGGGGCCGGCAACAACCGCCACGGCGCACTGCCGCGCACCCGCGGCACCACGTCATTGAACTGGGCGGCGGGCGACTGGAGCAGCACGCTGAGCCTGCAGTACGTGAGTGGCTACGACCAGCGTGTGGCGACGGTCACCAGCAACCCGGGGCTGCGCGACCGCATCAAGCCGTATCACCAGCTGGATCTTTACGTCGCCTACGAAGGTATTCCCAACACCACGCTGTCGCTGTCGGTGCTGAACCTGACCGACAGGGACCCGCCGTTCGACCCGGCCGGTGGCTCCAATGGTTTCGACATCAGCCAGTACAACCTGCGCGGGCAGTTCGTCTCGCTGGGCGCGCGCTACCGGTTCTGATGCGATATCGGGGCGGCGGTGATGCGCCGCCCCAATTGTGCTGCCGGCCAGCGGCCGGCACTACCACTGACCGCCGGGGCCAGCCCGGCGGTCGTGCATCAACGGCTCAGGTGCAGGAACTGCAGGTGCCGTTCGTACTGGCTGATGATGTCGTTGATGATCTGCTTGCGGCTGTAGCCGACCAGGTCGTAGTCCTGGCTGCCTTCGTACAGATGCACTTCGGCGCGGTAGTAGCGCTGGTTGCGCAGCTGCTGCGCGGCGAACGATGGGGTCAGGTAGCCACTCAGGATCACCCGGTACAGGAAGTCCTGCTGCTCGCCGTGGTTCACCGTCAACTCCATGTCGCCGGCCTCGAACCGCGTGGCCACATCCCAGCCCTGCCCGCGCAGCTGCTCGGCCACCGCCTCCATCGCTGGCTTCACGGTGTCGTCCATGAAGCGGTAGACCTGGTCGCGCACCGGGAAGTGCATGGCCTGGCTCAGGCGCTGGCGCCAGCCCTGGTGGTGGCGGTCGTCACCGATCAGCGGCGAGGGCCGGTACTGCAGCGCGCGCTTGCGGTGCGATTCGTCACTGAAGGCGCGGGTCAGGCCCCACATCATCAGCAACAACACCGCCGAGAACGGCAGCGACGCCAGCACCACCGCCGATTTCAGCGCATCGATGCTGCCGGCCAGCAGCAACCCGGCGGTCAGCACCGCGATCACCGTGCCCCAGAACACGCGCAGCCAGCGCGGACCATCATCCTCCGGCGCCCCGCCATGCGAGGACAACGTGGACAGCACCACCGCGCCGGAGTCAGCCGATGTCACGAAGAAAATGAAACTGACGAACACCGTCACCGCGATCACCGCCTTGCTCCACGGATACCCATCCAGCAGGGCATACAGCACGGTGGGTGGATCATCCACCGCCAGTTGCGCCAGTTGCTGCTGGCCATGGTGCAGCACCTGGTCCAGTGCACTATTGCCGAAGATCGACAGCCACGCCAGGGTGAAGCCGAGCGGGATCAGCAGCACGCCGAACACGAATTCGCGGATGGTGCGGCCACGCGAGATGCGCGCGATGAACAGGCCGACGAACGGCGCCCAGCCGATCCACCAGGCCCAGTAGAACACCGTCCAGCCGCCCAGCCATTCCGGTCGGCCGCCATAGGCGTACACATCGAAACTCTTGCCGACCACGCTGCCGAGGTAGTCGCCCAGGTTCTGCATCAGCGTGCTGAGCAGATACTGGGTGGGGCCGGCGCACAGCATGAACAGCACCAGCGCGATCGCCAGCAGCATGTTGATGTTGGCCATCCAGCGCACGCCCTTCTCCACGCCTGAAACGGCCACGGCCACCGCCGCGCCCATCATGCTGACCACCAGGATGATCTGCACCAGGTTGGAGTGCGGGATGTTGAACAGGTGCGACAGGCCAGCGTTGAGGTGCAGCACGCCGAAGCCCATGTCGGCGCCGATGCCGAACACGGTGGCGACAATGCCCAGCGCATCCACGGTATAGCCGATCGGGCCATTGATGCGCTTGCCGATCAGCGGGTACAGCGCCGAACGCAGCGCCAGCGGCAGGTTGTGGCGGTAGGCGAAGTAGGCCATCGCCATCGCCGCGAGTGCGAACACGCCCCAGCCATGCAGGCCCCAGTGCAGGAACAGCAGCTGCATGGCCTGGCGCGCACCAGCCTCACCGGCCGCCGGATCGCCCTGCGGCGGCTGCAGGTAATGGGTCAGCGGTTCGGAGACACAGAAGAAGAACAGGGTGATGCTGATGCCGGCGGCGAACAGCATGCCGGCCCAGGAGAGATAGCTGAACTCCGGCTCGTCATGGTCGGCACCGAGCTTGATGCCACCGTACTTGGACAGCGCCACGCCGACCACGAACACCAGGTAGAGGGTCATCGCCAGCAGGTAGTACCAGCCGACATTGAGGGCGGCCCAGTCCTGCGCCTTGACCAGAAGGCGGCCCGCACCGAGCGGGAACAGGCTGACAAACAGCGCGAACGCCACGACAACGATCGCCGCGAAGGCGAACACAGGTCGAAGAGTGCGCACCGGGGATTGTTGCGGCTCCAGTACTTCCATGGGGCGGCGTTCTCCGGTAGATCAAAGGGTTAGCCGACCGATTCTGGCTGAACCGCAGTGGACAGAGCATGAAGTTGCAGCCTGTGGTCACAGGCCCGGCCCACCATTCCGTGTTATCACGCGCGCGCCGAAGCGCGCCTGCGAGCGCGGCCGCGCGCGGACCGCGTGCATCGCGGCCACGCGCGTACTGTCCAATCACGACATCACATGCACCGCGCACAGCTTGTTGCCATCCGGGTCGCGCAGGTAGGCCAGGAACAGCTGCCGCCCGGCCATGTTGCGGATGCCGGCCGGGTCTTCGATGGCGGTGCCACCGTGGCTTACGCCTGCGTCCTGCCAGCCACGCACGGCATCGGCACTGTCCAGGGTGAAGCCGATGGTGCCGCCATTGGCATGGCAGGCCGGCTCACCATCGATCGGTGCGGTGACGATGAACATGCGGCCGTCCTTGAAATACACCAGGCGCCCCTTGTCATCGAAGACACCGGGACGGGCGCCCAATGCGGTGAACAGGGCATCGTAGAAGCGATGCGCGACGTCCATGTCGTTGGTTCCAACGGTGATGTGGCTGAACATGCGGGCACTCCCTGCGGAAAGACCGCAGTGTCGGCGAGCCCAGCGGTCATCGCAAACGCCCTGGCCGTTGCCCCCCTGCACAGGGTTTGTCGTACACCTCCCGATCACACTATAATGGGAATCATTCTCATTAATGATCGATGCCGATGGCCGTGCCCGCCGCCTCCAGCACCGCGCTGGCGGGGTTCTACCGCGAACACCATGGCTGGCTGCTGGGCTGGCTGCGCCGCCGCACCCACAACGCCGACTGCGCCGCCGACCTGACCCAGGACACCTTCGTGCGCCTGCTCAGCCGACGCGTCGATCCCTCCGAACTGCGCCTGCCACGTGCTTATCTAAGCACTATCGCGCACGCCCTGCTGGTCAACCACTGGCAGCGCGCGGACCTGGAGCGCGCCTACCTGACGGCCTTGGCCGCGCAGCCGGAGCCGGTGCATCCATCGGCGGAAGAACGCACGCAGGCACTGCAACTGCTGCACGCCATCGCCGACATGCTGGCCGGCCTGGCCGAGCGGCCACGCCGTGCGTTCCTGCTGGCCCGGCTGTCCGGCCTGGGCTATGCGGAAATCGGCCAACAGCTGGGCGTGTCCGAGCGCATGGTCAAGAAATACATGGCGCAGGCGATGCTGCATTGCCTGCGCCTGTCCGGCGACGCGGCGGCATGAGTGCGGCATTGGCTGGCCCGGCCCTGGAACAGGCTGCCGAATGGTTCGCGCTGCGCCAGCAGGGCTGGAGCGACGGCGACCAGCAGCGCTGGCACGCCTGGCTGCAGGCCGATGCC
This sequence comes from Stenotrophomonas sp. INTA L402-1, assembly GCF_059295135.1. Classification (NCBI taxonomy): domain Bacteria; kingdom Pseudomonadati; phylum Pseudomonadota; class Gammaproteobacteria; order Lysobacterales; family Lysobacteraceae; genus Stenotrophomonas; species Stenotrophomonas sp. INTA L402-1. The sequence goes on along the minus strand of NZ_JCAFWP010000022.1, from coordinate 63,046 downwards.
GATCATGCCGACGCGTGGCGCCGGGTCGAGACGGTCTGGCAGTCTTTTGCTCCCCTGTCGGCACCGGCTGCTGCCACGGCGCTCGATACTGCCGGACGTCGCCGCCGTCGCGCGCTTCGCAGTCTCGGTGGCGCCCTCGGCATCGGTGCGGTCTCCCTGCTCGGCCTGCACGGGCTGCGCGAACAACGCGGCCTGCAGACACAGCGCACCGCTGCCGGACATACCGGGCACTGGAGGCTGATTGATGGCAGCCAGTTATGGCTCAACGCCGACAGCGAAGTCACCATCGACATCGGCAGCGGCCGCCGCGCCCTGCATCTGCTGCGTGGCGAGCTGCTGCTGCAGACCGGCCACCATCCTGCATTCACCGGCCTGCCCCTGACCGTGCATGTGCCGGGCGCACGCCTGCAGCCAATGGGTACCCGCTTCGCGGTCGGTCGCGAAGCGCAGGACAGCCGGTTGGATGTATTCGAGGGCGTGGTGCGCTGCCTGCCGATGTTCGGTGCGGCGCTGGATGTGGCTGCCGGAGGCGCGGTGCGGATCGGCCCGATGGGCGGGCTCACAACGGTCGCTGCCGATCCTCTGCGCGGTGACTGGCAGGACGGACGCCTGCAGGTACAGGACACGCCTTTGATCCGCGTCATCGATGAGCTGGCCCGCCAGCATCAGGGCTATCTGGGTTGTGATCCGGCGCTCGCCGCATTGAAAATCACGGCGGTACTGCCACGCCTGGACAGCACCCAGGCGCTGCATCTGCTGGCCCGCGCCCTGCCGATCCGTGTCGAGCAGCGCTGGCCGTGGTGGACCGTCGTGCGTCCGCTTTGAAATCGCGGTTCCCTTTCTGCGCGGTCACCGGGCCCTACAAGGGAACCCATTGCGGATGTTGCCGCCCCCATGAAACTGTCCTGCCCCTCGCCTCGCCCCCTGGCCATCGCCTTGTGCATGGCCCTGGCGACCCCCTGCCTGCTGCCTGCCTCGGTCCATGCACAGGAGACCGCCGCTGCGGTCCGCTGGCAGATTGCGCCCGGCCCGCTCGACCAGGCCCTGACCGCGTTCGGCCAGCAGTCGGGCCTGTCGATCGCTGCCGATGCGCGCCTGACCCGCGGCCGCCACAGCAGCGGTGTGCAGGCCACGCTCGGTACTGACGCCGCATTGGCGCAGCTGCTGGCCGGCACCGGCCTGGCCTTCCAGCGTGATGCCAGCGGTGTGGTGCTGCAGGCGGCGCCGACCGCCGAAGTCGGAGTACGCCAGATCGGCACCCTGCGCGTGGCTGGCCAGGCCAGCGAAGGCGCTTCACCGTGGGGGCTGGCCGATGCCGATGCGGTCTACCGTGACAGCGGCTCGCGCGTGCACCTGGACCATCAGCAACTGGAACGCTTCCGCGGCCAGTCGATCGGCGACGTGCTGGCCGGTGCGGTGGGCGTGCACACCGCTGACGTTCGCAACGGCGGTGCGCTGGACGTCAACATCCGCGGCCTGCAGGGCCAGAACCGGGTGCCGGTGATCATCGACGGCGGCCAGCAGGCCATCGACGTGTACCGCGGCTATGCCGGCGTGCAGCAGCGCAGTTATCTCGACCCGGACCTGATCAGCGCGATCAGCATCGAGAAGGGGCCAAGCCTGGCCGCCAACGCCGCCAGCGCGATCGGCGGCGTGGTCTACATGGAAACGTTGAACGTCGATGACATCCTCGACGATGGCCAGACCTGGGGCCTGCGCGTGCGCGGCGGCGTGGCCGACAACAGCATCGACCGCACCCGCACCTTCAAGCAGATCGCGCGCGGCAGCGACAACCGCAACAGCCTGCGCGACCCGCGCGACTGGAATGGCAGCGTGGCCTTCGCCCAGCGTGGCGAAGACTGGCAGCTGGTCGCGGCCTATGCGCGGCGCCGCCAGGGCAACTTCTTCGCCGGCAGCAACGGCGCGCATCGCTACGACAACCAGCACCTGTCCAGCGGCGGTACCGGCATGTCCAGCCAGGCCGTATCCAAGCTCTTCCATCCGGGCGATGAGGTGCTCAACACGCATACCGACAACGAATCGGCATTGCTGAAATTCACCTGGACGCCCAACCCGGACCAGCGGTTGGAGCTGAGCCATCGCTACTTCAACTCCAGCTTCGGCGAGATCATGCCGTCGGCGATCGGGCGCGTGGGCGAGTCCAGCGAATGGGTGACCTACGTGGACAAGGCCAACACCATGTTCCAGTTCGAGCCGGGAAAAATGCGGGTCAACGCCACCTCGCTGCGCCACCGCTACCGGCCCGAGGCACATCCGTGGCTGGACCTGAGCAGCACGCTGTGGTTCACCACCGCCACCAGCCGCATGTTCAACAGCAACATCGCCAACACGCCGCTGTTCAAGGACGTGCCCAACGACCAGATGCCGGACACGCTGGGCGAAACCTATGGCCCGGGACTGCAGTCGGACGTGAAGACCCAGCGCTGGGGCGTGGACAGCAGCAACACCACGCGCTTCAGCAATGCTCTGGGCGACTGGACGCTGCGCTATGGCGCCTCCTTCCAGCACGAGGACACCGCGCCCAACTCACCGGTGCTGCCGGTGGATTTCAACAACAACCGCTACCTGCGCTCGGGCACGCGCCGCGAAGCCAGCGCCGTCGCCTCGCTGCAATGGCAGCCGTGGGACTGGCTGTCGCTGACCGCGGGCGGCCGCTTCACCGACTACCGCACCCGCGACCGCAACCGCGTCGCCTTCGTCAGTGAATCGCGCGACCTGCGCTACACCTTCGCGCGCCTGAGCAAGGGCGGCCAGCTGCTGCCGGGCTGGTACAAGGAGTGGTACCCGGATGCACAGGGCAACTACACCTACGACTCGCTGCGCGCCACGCCCTATGGCGACAGCACGCTGGGCCAGGCCTACGATTTCGACGGCTTCATTCCTGATCCGCGCGGTGCCAACGGTTTCTATAGCAAGCAGATTCCCACCGCCTGGGGCTACAAGCCGGCGATCCGGCGCTCCGGCCACGGCTTCGCGCCCTATGCCGAAGCACGCTTCAACCTCGACGAGGACATGTTCTTCTACGTGAAGTACGCGCAGGGCTGGAAGATGCCCAGCCTGTTCGAGTCGACGCTGGGCAACAGTACCTCGGCGCCGGTGGCTGACCTGAAGCCGGAGAAGAACCGCGCCTGGGACATCGGCTTCAGCCTGCTCAAGCAGGACCTGTGGCGTGACGGTGATCGCCTGGCGTTCAAGGTGGCCTGGTTCAAGAACGATATCGACAACGCGATCACCCGTCGCTTCGATTCCAGCAACTGGGCGTTCTACGTCGACAACGTCGACAATTACACCGTGTCCGGCTATGAGCTGCAATCCGGTTATGACGCCGGCATCGCCTACCTGGACCTGTCGGCCAGCTACTACCAGCGCGCGCGTACCTGCGATGCGGCCACCGCCAAGCGCCTGCGCGAAGACCCCTATGCGAAGTGGAGCAAGCTGGACACCACTCCGGACTGCGTGGACGGCGGCTTCGGCACCTCGTTCGTCAACGCGCAGAACCCACCGAAGTACTCGATTCACAGCACGCTGGGCTTCCGCCTGTTCGACAAGCGGCTGGATACCGGCATCCGCCGCACCTACAACAGCGGCCCCACCCACGAACTGGACAAGCCCTGGAACACCACCGGCTCGACCGGCCTGCAGAACATCTACCTGCCGACCGCGATCTATGACTTCTATGCGCGCTGGCAGTTCACGCCGCGCAGCGAAGTGGAGCTGGTGGTCAGCAATCTGCGCAACACCTACTACATGGACACGCTGGCGATGAGCCTGATGCCGGGCCCGGGCCGCACCACGCGGCTGAACTTCACCGCACGCTTCTGAGTGCTTCAGAAACAGCAACGCCCCGGGGAGATCATCCCCGGGGCGCTTGCTTGCGGCGGCTCACGCTCTGGCAGGTGCCAACCTTGGTTGGCACACCGACTCCGCACTGGTAGGTGCCAACCTTGGTTGGCACAGCGACGCGTTACTTCGCGGTACTCAGCAACAGCACCGCAACAGTGACCAGACCGATGCCGACCCAGCCGATCGGACGCAGGCGGTTGCCGAACAACAGGCGGCCGCAGGTGGCAGTACCGATCACGCCGATCGCACCCCACATCGCATAGGCGGTAGCCAGGTCCATGTAGCGCACCGCTTGGCCCAGCAGGGCAAAGGCGATCCAGACCAGGACGATCGCAGCGACGCCCCAGCGCCAGCGGCGGAAACCTTCCGACTTGGCCACCATCATGTTGGCGGCGACGTCGATCAGCGCAGAACAGATCACGAAAAACAAGGCCAGGGTATTCATCAGTGCGCCTCCCCGAGGGTGACGCAGACGATGCCGACCACTGCCAGCACCAGGCCGGCCAGCTGCTGCAGCGACAGGCTTTCACCGAAGACGGTGAGGCCGACCACAGTGAGCAGGGTCAGGCCGAGGCCTTCCCATACCGCATAGGCCACGCCAACCGCGATACGGCGCACCGACTGCGCCAGGAAGAAGTAGGACAGCGCCAGCGCGCCGGCCATGATCAGGTAACCGGTCCAGCCACCATCGCGGGCGGCATGAGCCATGAACGAGGTGCCGACCACCTCGGCGACGATCGCCACGGTCAGGCAGGCCCAGGCGACCAGCGCGCCACGGGCGGGAACAGTACGGGACATGTGAAACTCCTTGCAGGGCGGGGACCGCGCCGCCTTTTCAATAGATCCACGCCGTGCGTGGAGGGTCCGGAACGCCCCGCAGACGGGGGCGACGGAAGCCAGTATCATCGCCTTTTACGGTGGTATCAAAATAGATTCCATCGACAGGAGCGATGGATAAATGCCCTACTCCCCTGAATCTTTGCAGGCCTTCGTGGAAGCCGCCGCGCTGGGCTCGTTCTCGGCGGCGGCGCGGCGCCTGCGCAAGACCCAGTCGACGGTCAGCACCGCCATTGCCCACCTGGAAGCCGACCTGGGCGTCAACCTGTTCGACCGCAGCGGGCGCTACCCGCAGCTGACCGAGGCCGGCCGCCAGGTGCTGGGCCACGCGCAGGAGATCCTCGCGGCCGATGCCCGCCTGCAGCAGTTGAGCGTGCGCCTGGCCGCACCGGTCGAGCCGCGCTTGACCGTGGCATTCTCCGACGTCTACCAACTGGACCCGGAACAACGGGTGCTGCAACGCTTCGCCGAGGCATTCCCGGAGATCGAGCTGGAATGGCTGGATGCCGAGGGCGAGGACGTGCTGGAACTGGTGAGCAACGGACGCGCCGCGCTGGGTCTGCTGCCACGGCAGGAGCACTATCCGGACGGACTGGTGGCACGTCCGCTGGCGCACCACAGCGAGCTGTCGGTGTATGTGGCGCGCGAGCATCCGCTGGCCAGCGCTGGCCGTCGCGCCGCCGCACAGCTGGCGCGGCATAGACAGGTGCGCTTGAGCGCGGAAGTCGATCAATCCCGCGTGGTCACCGGCCTGGCCTGGACCGCCACCGACTACCTGATGGTGATGGAAATGGCCGAGGACGGCCTCGGCTGGGCCGAACTGCCGCGCGCACTGGTACAGCGCTACGACCGCAGGCGGCTGGTGGAACTGGTACTGCCCGGCTGGCCACGGCGCATCCACAGCGACCTGCTGTGGCGCCGCGACACGCCGCCAGGACCGGCCGCACTGTGGTGGGCCGACGCGCTGGGGTGAAAAAGGGGACGGAGGGGATTAAGTCGTTTGTGCCACAAACGACTTAATCCCCTCCGTCCCCTTTTTCAGTTGCCGGCCAGCGGCCGGCACTACCGATCAGGGGTGCGCCAGCGCGTAATCCAGCGCCGAGCACACCGCCGCCACCTGTGCGTCGTTGCACTGCTGTGGGGTCGCACGCGGGCTGTCCGGGTAGACCTCGGTGGTGGTGGTGTACTTCGCGCCAGTGATGCCTGCACACAACGCCAGCTTCACCAGCGGGTACTCGATCACGCCATGGGCCACCACCGCTGAACCGATGATCTCGCCCTTGTCGTCGGCTGGCGCGATGTGGGTGACCTTCTCCACCGCGGCGATCACTGCCTGCTGGAAGGCCGCCTGCGGGTTCTCGCTGTCGTCCACCAGATAGAAGCCATCCGGAATCAGGCCCGGCTCGAACGGCTTGCCGTCGCGCGCCGCCAGCGCCGGGCGGAACTCGCTCTCGTCGCTGTCGGTGGTTTCGTGCAGGTCGATGTGCAGCACGAACTGGCCCTTGATCGGTGTGATCAGCTCGATCAACGCGGTCGACTCACGGGCCGGGCCATCGGCGCGGAAATTGCGATTCGGGTCGATCGCATCGAAGTTCCAGCGGTTGATGCGCTCGAAGCCCCACGGATTCACGCACGGCGCCACCAGCAGGTTGGCCTTGCCGGCATAGTCAGCAGCGTGCTTTTCGAGGAACTCCAGCGCGCCCATCACGCCGCTGGTCTCGTAGCCATGCACGCCACCGGTGACCAGCGCAGCCGGCAGCGCCGGGTTCCAGTCGCGGCTGCGCAGGGCGTACAGGGTGTAGGTCTCGCCCGCGTAATCGAGCTGGCCATAGGCCACCTTGTCAAAGCGCGATGCCAGCGCTTCGATGCGCGGCAGCACCTCCTCGTCGTAGCGACGCAGGCGCTGCTGGCGGCCACGCCACGCCTCCCGTTCCGCCGCTCCCCACGGCTGGCCAGGGGTTCCGACGGGGTAGAAAGCAGCTTGGGACATGGCGGATCTCAGCGAGTCAGTAAGCAATCTTCCACTTTACCACCGGGCCACCGGCATGAACCGGAGACGCATTCCATTGACGAATGGAATCAGCAATAATTCTCATTTACGACCTTCCACAACCTGCCCCGATGCCCACTCACGCCCTGCAACCGGCCCGCCTGCCCTTGGCCGCCGCCCTCGCCCTGTGCCTGCTTCCGGCTGCCAACACCTTCGCCCAGGACGGTGCCACCACGCTGGACAGCATCCAGGTTTCCGGCAGCTGGCTGGGCACCGGCCTGCATGACAGCGTCAAGAGCTTCGCCGGCGCGCGCACGGTGGTCGACCGCCAGCGCATCGAGGCCAGCGGCGCGGCCAGCATCGGCGATGCCATGCGCCGCATCCCCGGCGTGCAGGTCACCGACAACTCCGGTACCGCCGGCAGCTCGGTGTCGCTCAACATCGGCGTGCGCGGCCTGACCGGGCGCTACTCGCCGCGCTCGACCGTACTGCTGGATGGTGTACCGCTGGCGGTGGCACCGTATGGCCAGCCGCAGCTGTCGTTCGCACCGACCAGCCTGTCCAACATCGAGTCGATCGACGTGGTGCGTGGCGGCGGCGCGGTGCGCTACGGGCCGCAGAACGTGGGCGGCATCATCAACTTCAGCACCCGCGCCATTCCCACCGAGGCCGGCCTGCACGGCGAAGCGGGCGTGCGCTACACCGCCTACGACCATGGCGGCGGTGACAGCACCCAGTACAACGCCTTCCTCGGCGGCACCGGCGACAACGGCCTGGGCGCGGCCCTGCTGTACTCCGGCCAGGATGGCCGCGGCTGGCGCCAGGGCAGCGATGACCGTTTCAACGACCTCGCGCTGAAGTTCGCCTATGCCATCGACGAACAGCAGGAACTGCGCGCCAAGCTGTCCTACTACGATGTGCGCTCGCTGACGCCGGGCGGCCTGACCCGCGCCCAGTATGAGGCCGACCCGTTCCAGAACACGCGCCCCACCGATTTCTGGAAAGGCCACCGCACCGGCATCGACCTGGGTTACACCAACACGCTGTCGGCCAACAGCGAGTTCGAGGTAGTGGCCTATTACAACGAAAGCAGCCGTGCCAGCTCGCTGATCAACGCCGCCAATACCCAGCTGACCGTGCAGCCGCGCGACTACCGTGTGCTCGGCATCGAGCCGCGCTACACCCAGCGCCTGCACTGGGGCGCCAGTGTGCACGACATCACCGCCGGCTACCGCTTCCTGCGCGAGCGCGGCAACGACCGCAGCTACACCGTCACCCGCCGTACCGGTGTGGCCAGCGCAACCAACCGCTTCGACAACGCCACCGACGCACATGCCTTCTACATTGACGACCGCATCGCGATCGGCCAGTGGCGGATCACCCCGGGCGTGCGCATGGAGTGGATCGACATGGACCGCCGCCAGGCCGGAGGCGCGGCGACCTTCAGCAGCCGCAACGACAAGGCGCTGCCCTCGCTCAACATCGCCTACCTGCTGACCCCGCAGCTGACCGTGTTCGGCAACTACACCACCTCGTTCGGGCCGGTGCAGAACATCCAGCTCAATTCGCAGACCGCCAGCAACCCGCTGAATCCGGAAATCGCCAAGACCACCGAACTCGGTGCGCGCTGGCAGGACGGTGCACTGCGCGCGGAAGTGACCGTGTTCAAGATGCGCTTCGACAACCAGATCCTGCAGGTGCCGGGCATCACCCCGCCGACCTTCCAGAACATCGGCGCCACCGACCACAAGGGCGTGGAGAGCGCGCTGGAGTACCACTTCAGCGAAGACAGCGCACTGGCTGGGTTGGAGCTGTACGCCAACTACACCTGGACCAAGGCGATCCAGCAGTCGGGCGACAACCGTGGCCTGGACGTGCCGTTCTACTCGCGCGACACCGACAGCGTCGGCGCCCGCTACGCACTGGCCGGCTGGACCTTCAATGTCTCCAGCACCCACCAGAGCGGCCAGTTCTCCGATGCGGCCAACACCTGGGCCGAGAGCGCCGATGCGCGCGTGGGCCGCGTGCCCGGCGTGCGCCTGTGGAACGCGCAGGTGGCCTGGCAGGTGCCGGGACTGGGTGACAGCGAGATCGCGCTGGGCGTGAACAACCTGGCCGACAAGCGCTGGTACACCCGCAACGTCGATGGCAACGCCGGCCGCATGGTGGCCGCGCCACGCACCTTCTACCTGCAGGGCCGCTACCGCTTCTGACGCAGTAACCGCCCGATGCAGTGACGGCGGCGATCACGGTGGCGGCGTATCATGCCGCCACCATGTCACTGCCTGTTTCGCCATCGCGCCTGCATGCGGCCTTCCAGGGCCTGCGCCTGCGCCTGCGCGGCAGTGACCTGTGGTTCATTGCGCTTGCCCTGCTGGTCGGCCTGATCGCCGGCTACCTGACCCTGCTGCAGTCCGGCATCGCACGCTCGCTGCAGGGCACCCTGTACGGGCTGGACGAAGGCATGCGCCTGAGCTCCCTGCCCTCGCTGACCTGGACCGCGCTGCTGGTACTGCCACTGGGTGGCCTGCTGGTCGGGCTGGTCAGCCTGGCCGCGACCCGGCTCAAGCGGCCCCTGCTCGATGCGGTGGAAGCCAATGCCCTGCACGGCGGCCGCATGTCGATGCGCGACAACCTGATCGTGCTGACCCAGACCCTGCTGTCCAACGGCTGTGGCGCCTCGGTCGGGCTGGAGGCTTCCTATACGCAGATGGGCGCCGGCAGCGGCTCGCAGCTGGGCCGGGTGATGCGCCTGCGTCGCAACGATGTGCGCATTCTGGTCGGCGCCGGTGCCGCCGGTGCCATCGCCGCCGCCTTCGGTGCACCCTTGGCCGGTGCGTTCTACGCCTTCGAGATCGTCATCGGCGCCTATACCCCGGCCGCACTCGCCCCGGTCGCGGTCGCCGCACTGGCCGGCGCGTTCGTGGCCGACCAGGCCGGCATCGAGGCCTACCTGCTGCCGGCGGCCTCGACGATTGATGTCCGCGCCGCCGACTACGCCATCTACGGTCTGCTGGGGTGCTGCTGCGCGATGGTCGGCATCGCGGTGATGCGGTTGATCGCCTCGATCGAAGGCACGGTCAAGCGCAGCCCGTTGCCACTGTGGGGCCGGCCGGTGGTGGGCGGCCTGCTGCTGATTCCGCTGGCACTGGCCAGCCCACAGGTGCTGTCGTCCGGCCATGGCGCGCTGCACCTGGACCTGACCACGCATCTGCCACTGATCTGGATCGGCGGCCTGCTGACCCTGAAGTGCCTGGCCTCGGGCATCTCGCTGGGCTTCGGCTTCCGCGGTGGCCTGTTCTTCGCCTCGTTGTTCATGGGCACCCTGGTCGGTGCCCTGTTCGCCGGCCTGCTCGCCATGGCCACCGGCGTGCCGGTGATCGACGCCACCTCCGCCGCGCTGGCCGGCATGGCCGCACTGGCCGCTGCGGTGGTCGGCGCACCGATGACCATGGCCATGCTGGTGCTGGAAGGCACCCACGACTTCCTGCTGACCAGCGTGGTGATGAGCGCGGTGCTGGTCTCCAGCACGCTCGTGCGGCAGTGGTTCGGCTATTCGTTCTCGACCTGGCGCATGCACCTGCGCGGCGAGACCATCAAGAGCGCCCGCGACGTGGGCTGGGTGCAGAACCTCAACGCCGGCCGGTTGATGCGCAAGGGCGTGGCCACCGCCCCGGCCGACCTCGATGCCGCCGCCTTCCGCCAGCGCTTCCCGCTGGGCTCGGGCAGCCGCGTGATCCTGATCGACAGCGAAGGCCATTACGCCGGGATCGTGCAGATTCCGCGCGTGTACGGCGACGGCGTGAAGCCCGAAACCACGATCGGCGAACTGGCGGAAAACCGCGACGTGTCACTGCTGCCAAGCGCGGACGTGGTCACCGTGATGCAGCGCTTCGACCACACCCAGGCCGACGAACTGGCCGTGGTCGCTGCCGACGGCCAGGTGCTGGGCGTGGTCTCCGAAGCCTTCGTACGCAAGCGCTACGCCGAGGAACTGGACAAGCGCCAGCGCGAACTGATGGGCGAGCGGGTCGAGGACACCGACTGACCCCGCAAAAAGGGGACGGAGGGGATTAAGTCGTTCCTGGCCCCCTCGAAATCCACGCATGGCGTGGATCTACTGTCACGTCGGCGCGGTAGACTCCGGCCATGCGTTTCATTGAAACCTTCCAGGCCGGTCCCTTCGCCGACACCGTGGTCAGCCTGCTGGCCGCCTTCGTGCTGGGCACGCTGATCGGCGCCGAGCGCCAGTACCGGCAACGCACCGCCGGCCTGCGCACCAACGTACTGGTCGCCGTCGGCGCCGCTGCCTTCGTCGACCTGGGCATGCGCATCGCCGGCAGCGCCGAGGCGGTGCGGGTGATCTCCTACGTGGTCTCCGGCGTCGGCTTCCTCGGCGCCGGCGTGATCATGAAGGAAGGCATGAACGTGCGCGGCCTCAACACCGCCGCCACCCTGTGGTGCTCGGCGGCGGTCGGCAGCTGTACCGGCGCGGACATGCTGGCCGAAGGCGTGCTGCTGACAGTCTTGATCATCGCTGGCAACACCCTGCTGCGGCCGCTGGTGAATGCGATCAACCGCATCCCGATCAACGAGACGGCCACCGAGGCCACCTACGAAGTGCGCCTGAGCGTGGATGCCGAAGCCGTGCCGCGCGTCCGCGAGCGCCTGGTCGATGCGCTGGAAGCGGCGCAGTATCCGGTCGGTGATGTGCAGGTGGTCGAGCATGCCGACGCGCCCACCGATGTGATCGCGGTGCTGGTCAGTACCGCCGTCAGTGCCGACGAGCTGGACGTGGTGCTGGCACGGATGGAGCATGTGCCGGGCGTGCTGCACGCCACCTGGGAAGTCAGTACCCGCGATTGATTCATCCACCCGCCAGGCGCTGCTGGGCCCGCAGCAACTTACGGAACGAACCGCACTGGCGCGCATCCTGCGCTTCCGGGCAGGCCGCCGCGCGTTGTAGATGGCGGCGTACCCGCTGCAGCTGGGTGATCTGCTGCTGCAGCACATCGGCCTGTGCCAGCAGGGCTTCGCGATCCAGCGTAATGCATCCGCGCTGAGGCGGCAGCGACAACCCGATCTGCTGCAGCGACAACCCGGCCGACTGGCCAAGGCCGATCAACGCCAGGCGCTCCAGCACCTGCTCGTCGTACTGCCGGCGCAGGCCGCGACGGCCCAGCGACTGCAACAACCCGAGCTGCTCGTAGTAACGCAGGGTCGAGGCCGGCACGCCGCTGCGCTTCACCACCTCGCCGATATCCAGTTCACGCATGGGCTTGACCTCAAGTCGCCTTCAAGCATCAACCTATGGGCAACTTCCCGGCAGGACAAGGCCATGGCCAGTACATCCCCCGTTGATCAGAATGCGCTCTGGAATGGCCCTGGCGGCCAGATCTGGGTCGCCCAGCAGGCCATCCTCGACGGCCTGTTCCAGCCCATGGCCGACCTGCTGGTGGCCGAGCTTCCGCAAACCGTCACGCAACTGCTCGATATCGGCTGTGGCACCGGCGCCAGCCTGCTGGCATCAGCCGCCGCTCGCCCGGCGACACACAGCACCGGCCTGGACATCTCCGCGCCGATGCTGGCACTGGCCCGCCAGCGCGCCGAGGCGGCAGGACTGGACGCGGACTTCATCGTGGCCGATGCGCAGCAGCATCCGCTGCCCTCCGCGCACTTCGACTGGATCCAGTCGCGGCTGGGTGTGATGTTCTTCGAGGATACCGGCGCGGCCTTCGCCAACCTGCACCGCGCCGCGCGACCGGGTGCCGGCCTGCGTTTCATCGCCTGGCGCAGCACAGAGGAGAACCCATTCATGACGACGGCCGAGCGTGCCATTGGCGATGAACTCGATCTACCCCCACGCGCACCAGGAGCACCCGGCCAATTTGCCTTTGCCGATGGCCAGCGCGTGCAGCGTCTGTTGCAGGCCGCCGGCTGGAAGGATGTGGAGTTGGTCGCGGTAGACCTGCCGTGCTCGATCGCCCGCGATGAACTGCCGACCTATGTCGGCCAGCTGGGCCCGTTGGGCTTGGCGCTGCGGAACCTGCCCGAAGACCGCGCCGACGCACTTCGAAACAAGGCGCTGGCCGCGTTCGCGCCCTTCATCGAAGGCGACCGTGTGCGCGTCGATGCCGCCTGTTGGCTGGTCCGCGCCCGCGCCTGATACAAAAAAGGGGACGGAGGGGATTAAGTCGTTTCCGGCACAGCCGGGGCAAGAACGACTTAATCCCCTCCGTCCCCTTTTTCTACTACAGCGCCTCGCCGGCGTCCGCCAGGCGCGATTCAATCAGCGCATACCACTGCTGCAGCACGTCGATCAGCATGTCCAGCTCGGCGTCGGTGCGCTGCGCGCGCCCACTGCGCAGGCAGGCCTGCGCTTCCTGCAGCTGGGCCAGGAAGCCGGCCACGGTGTCTGCCTGCAGGATCAATCCCGGCAGTCGCCGCCCGGGAATGCGCACCACCGCATGATTGCCGAGCTGGCCGTACACACTCAGTGTGGTTTCCGTCTTCATGGAAAGAGGCAGGAATTGGGCGTTCATCGCGTGCACCATGGAAAACCTGAGCCGCCGGCAGGCGTGGACAACGGGGGAGACGTGGCCACGTCCTGCCGGCGGTCAGGGGGGACTCGAGATACCGGGGCGTGGCCCCGGTGCGGGACTCTCAGCGCGGCTGGGCCATTCCGGCGATCTGCACGCGCCGGTTCGGCGCCAGGCAGGCGATCAGCTCGCGACGGTTGCGCTGCTCGCACTGCACGATCGGCTCGGCCGCGCCGCGCCCTTCGGCACTGATGCTGGCTGCAGGCACGCCGCCCTGCACCAGCGCGCTGCGCACGGCCTCGGCACGTCGCTGCGACAGTGCCTGGTTGTAGCTGGCACTACCGATACGGTCGGTATACCCGGTCACCCGGATTGACTGCACCTGACTGGCCTCGCGCACCTGCGCCAGCACGCCCTGCACGGCCTGCTGGCCTTCGGCACTGAGCACCGCGCTGTCGAAACCGAACAGCGCATCGGCGGACAGGCGCAACGGCTGCTCCGGCAACGGCGCCGGTGCAGGCGGGGCCGGCGGCCGCGGCGGGTCCAGCACCGCCGCACATGATTCAGGCTTCCAGTAGCCACCCTGGGCGATGCCCTTGCTGTCGAATCGCACCTGGAACTGGCAGGTGAAGTACTCCGCGCCCTGCGCAGTGCGGAAGTTGAACAGGTAGTTCCACTCGCGCACGCCCCACATGCCCTCGTTGAAATGCGGCGTGCCCAGCAGCGTGTACAGCTGGCGCTTGCTCATGCCCGGCGCGAAGCGGCGCAGGTCGGCGACGTCGGGATAGATGCCTTCCTTCAACGAGGCCTTCGAGGCCTCCGGGAACTGCACGGCGGTGGTTTCGGCAGGACCTTCGGCGACCGGCGCATGGCTGCGGCAGGCGGCCAGCAGGCCCATTCCCAGGACCAGGCCCAGCACTGCGGCCATCTGGCCGGTGCGGGCGATGCGATGCTGTTTCATGTCATTCCCCCTTTGGACGTTTCCGCGATGCCGGGCCGCGCGTGCGGCCCGGCGGCGGGGATCACCACTGGATGCCGGCACCGACGGCCACACCGGCCTCGCCACGGCTGTTGGTGGAGCCGCTGAACTTGTAGATCCAGCGCCCTCCTTCGGAGACACCGGAGATACCAACCGCCACGCCCGACTCGCCGTTGTAGCTGCCGGCGGCGACCGAGGCCATGCTGCGGCCCGCTTCGCTGGGCTGCGGCAGTGCTGCGGTGGCCATTGCCGAGGCGATACCGGCCGAGGCGCGGTTGTCGGTCTTGCGCAGGTCGCGCTCGAAGCCACCCATGCGCTCGTCGGTGTAGGCCTTCGACCAGTCCAGGGTCTGCGCCATGCCCGACTTCAGCTGGTCGACGTTGACTGCGTCGGTACCGGCGGTGCCGGCGGCGACGTTACGCACCGTGGTCGGGCCGCTGTTGGTGCTGCCCAGCGTGACACTGTTGTAGTTGGTCGCGCCGTTCACCGTGGTGTCGTAACGGATCGTACCCTGCTGCGAGGCCTGCAGCTGGCGTACGTTGACCGCGTCGGTCGCCTGCGAACCGTCGGCCACGTTGACCACCTGGCGTTCGGCACCGGCGGCACCCACTGAGACCGTGTTGGCCCGGTTCGCCACCGAACCCGCACCCAGCGCCACCGAGTTGTCGGCCTGCGCCTGCGAGCCATTGCCCAGCGCGGTGGAGTTGGCACCGGCGGCGGTGGAACCTGCGCCACCTGCGGCCGAGTTGGCACCGCTGGCGGACGGATCGGCCAGGTTGTTGGTGTTGTTGGCGCGGAAGCTGCCGGCCACGTTGGTGATGTTCTGGATCTTCTGGTCGGTGTACTTCTTCGATTCGTCGATGGCGTAGTTCACGCCGTTCTTCAGCTGGCCGACGTTGGTTGCGTCGTACGTATCGGAACCGTCGGCGACATGGGTGATCTTGCGCTCGCTGCCGGTGCTGCCGACCGAAACCTCACCGGCCGAGTTGCTGGCGCCGGTCTGGCCATAGGCGCCGGTGTAGCCGCTCTGCGCACCGACGCTGGCCACCGACCCGGCACCCAGGGCGACGCTGTTGCCGGCATTGGCGCTGGCGCCGTTGCCGACCGCCACGCTGTTGGCACCGGCCGCACTGGCCTGCGGGCCGACCGCCACCGCTTCCGCACCGGCAGCCGTTGCAGGCGCTGCGGTCGAGTTCACTGCCAGGTAGGCACTGCCACCGCTGTTGTTGGTGATGCGTTGGTTGAGGACCTTCAGCGAGCCGTCCACCGCAGTGAAGGCGGCGGTGACATTGTTGTAGTCGCCGCTGGTGAAGGTGCCGTCGGTGGCGATGCTGGAGATGCTGAACTTCGGCGCGGTCCACACGTTGGTGGTGCCGTTGTACGCGGTGGTGCCACCGAAGTAGTTGGCGATGGTGCTGTTCGTGCTGAACAGCTGGTCGCCGGTGATGGCATCACTGCTGCCGGCCAGGATGCTGCCGGCGGCGACGTTGGTGATCTTCACCGCGCCGGTGCCGGTACCCGTCAGCGTCACGCTGTTGAGCACGTTGCCACTGCCATCGACGTCGTACTTCACGGCCAGCTTGTCGATCTCATCGGTCTGGTCGGCAACGTTGGCCAGCGAGTTGCTGACCGCATCGAAGGCGGTACCGACGTCGTTGTAGCTGCCCCTGGTCACGGTGCCGTTGGCGGCGACGTTGTTGATCGAGTAGGTCGGTGCGGTCAGCACGCCGCTGGCGTTGACCGCCGCGCCACCACCGAGGTGGGTGGCCACGGCCTGGTTGGCCGCAAACAGCTGGGCACCGTTGATGGCCTCGCTGCTGGTGGCACTGACCTGGCCCGGGCCGAGATTACGCAGCGTGGTGGCCGTGCCGGTCTGGCCGAGCGTGGCACTGGCGTAGTTGACGCTGCCATCGCCATTGAGGTCATAGCGCAGTGCCCCCTGTTCCGACGCCTGCAGCTGGCCGACATTGACCGCATCGGTGGCGGCGGTACCCGCAGCCAGGTTGGTGACCTGACGCTCGGCACCGGCGGCACCGATGGACACGCTGTTGGCACGGTCAGCCAGGCTGCCGGCACCCACCGCGATGCTGTTGGCGGCGGTGGCGCGGGCGTTGGTACCGACCGCGATCGAGTCGGCGCCGCTGGCCAGTGCCTCGGTACCGGTCGAGTTCACCCGCAGATACTTGGTGCCACCGTTGCGGATGTCGGTGATCTGCGTGTTGAGGTTGACCAGCGAACCATCGACCGCGGCGAAGGCATCGGTGGCGTTCTCATACAGACCCTTGGCGATCGCACCGCCGGTGGAGATGGTGCTGATCTCGAACAGTGGTGCGGTGAAGGCACCGCTGGCCGGATCGAAGGCTGCGCGACCGCCGAAGAAGCTGGCGATGGCCGCATTGGTCGCCGCCAACTGGCCGCCATTGACCGCTTCCAGGCTGCCGGCGGTGACCGCACCGCCGGCCAGGTTGCCGATGGTGGTAGTGCCGGTGCCCGCACCGAGCGTGACGCGGCGATAGTTCGGATTGCCGGCACCGTCCAGATCGTAGGTCACCGCAGCGGCCGCCACATCATCGATCAGGCTGATGGCACCCTTCAGCTGGGCCACGTTGACCGCATCGGTATTGACACTACCGGCGGCCACGTTGGTGATCTGGCGCTCGCCGCCACCGGCGGTACCCACCGACACTTCACCGGCCGAGACCTGCGGCGCAGTGAGGCCATAGGCGCTGTAGCTGGCCTGGGCACCGCGCAGCGCGGCCGAACGGTAGCCCAGTGCGACCGAATTGGCCTGGTTAGAGGTCGCCTCGGCACCGAGCAGGGTCTGCCCGTTGGCCGTGCCCACCGCGCTGTCGCCGACGATCACCGAATGGCCCATGCGTGCGGCGTAGTCCGCGGTCGGCACGCCGGTCGGGTTGCTCGGGTCATTGGTGCCTGCACCCGGGAAGGCGACGTTGGCATCGACCTTCGGCAGCTCGTGGCGGGCATTGGCACCGATCACCACTTCCTTCGAACCGTTGGCAAAGGCGCCGTCACCCATCAGCACCTGGTAGTCCTGCGCGGCGTTGACGGCCCAGCAGGAGATGTCGGCGAGGACAATATCCAGGCACTTGGCCGCCCATGCCGGCGAATCCTTCGGCAGCAGCAGCCCGAGCAGGCCGCCCGGATTGCCGTTGTTGATGTTGTAGATGTAGCTGTCGGAGGTGACACCACCGATCAGGGTCAGGTGCGAGCTGCCGCCGGTGACGGCGCCACCCAGGCCATTGAGGGTGCTGCCGACCGGCGACAGGTTGACCACGGGCAGGCCCAGCACATTGACCGTCGAGTAGGTCTGCATCACGTTGGCGTTGCTGAGCTTGAGGTTGCCGTTGCTCAGGTAGCCGTTGCCGCCGAACAGGCTGGTGGTGGTCGGGCCGATCAGCTGCCCGACATTGCCGACCAGGCCACCGGTGCCGATGATCAGGCCCGCGTTCGGATCGGCCGGAGCCGGCGCCTTCGGGCTGGTCGGCGGGATCGCCGAGGGCTTGGTCAGGCCGAGACCGCCGAGGGTGCCGCCGACCAGGCCGCCTACGGCACTGCCGAGATTGCCGATGGTGCCGTTGAGGTTGCCATTGAGCAGGTTGCCGACGGCGCCGCCGACATTGCCGAGCGTATCGCCCAGCAGGCCCCCCAGGCCGCCGGTGCTGCCACCTGTAGCGCCATTGAGTACACCGCCGACGGTGCTGCCCACTGCACCCACTGTATTGTTAAGCGTGCCGCCCACGGTGCCGCCCACTGCACCCACCGTGCCAACTGCACCGTTGAGTGCACCGCCGACGGTGCTGCCGACCGAACCGACCGTGCCGTTGAGCGCACCACCGACGGTGCCGCCAACCGCACCAACCGTGCCAACTGCACCGTTGAGTGCCCCGCCGACGGTGCTGCCGACCGAGCCGACCGTGCCGTTGAGTGCACCACCCACAGTGCCGCCGACTGCACCAACCGTGCCAACCGCACCGTTGAGTGCGCCGCCGACGGTGCTGCCGACCGAACCGACCGTGCCGTTGAGCGCACCACCGACGGTGCCACCGACTGCACCAACCGTACCAACGGCGCCATTGAGCGTGCTGCCCAGTGCGCCGCCTACCGTTCCAACCGTGCCGTGCAAGGCGCCGCCGACCGCACCAACCGTGTTGCCGACGGTGCCATCAAGCACGCCACCCACGGCGCCACCTGCCGCGCCGACAACGCCGCCCACCAGGCCACCCACGCCCAGTGCGCTGTTCTGCGCTGCCACAGTCGCTTGGCCGGCCAGCTTCAGATTGCGGTCGGCCACGACTTCCTGGCCATCGGGCGCCTGCACGCGCACTTTGCCGGCAACACCGGTATCGAAAGCTGCGGTGATCGCACGATCATGGGTCTCGCCCGGCAGCTCCTCCTTTGCCGGCAACGTGACCGCCGCCGTCGCCTTGACCTGCCCCTGACCGTCGATCTGGTGGCCCGCCAGCTTCAGCTGCGAATCCACCTTGCCGTCAACGGACGCCTTGAGGCCGGACAGCGAGCCAGCGGATGCGCCAGCAACAGCGGCGGCCGCCTTGGCACCGGTATCGATCGAGGCCGCCTGGGCACCGGCGATGCCAACCCTGGCCTTCGCCTGCGCATCCGCAGCCACACCGAGCGGCGCATGCGCGGACGGCGCAACGTTGGCCGCCAGTGAGGCATCAATCTTCGCCACATTGGACGCTGCGTGCCCCAGCCCGACATTGGCGCGAACATCGGCGGCCAGTGCAGGAACCGCGACCTGCTTCGGCGCGGCGTTCGCCGCCAGCTTCACCTGTACGGTAGCCGGCAGCACGTCGCGCACGATCGGCAGCGAGGTCGTACTCAGCTGCAGGCCCACACGCGCGTCTGCGCTGATCGCCGGACTGCTTTGCGCCTGGCGCGATGCCGCGGCCAGCGCGACTTCTGCGTCGACCTTGACCGGCATCGGCTGCGCGTATTTCGCGGCCAATGCCTGCAGATCACGCAGCGACTGATTGGATTCGGATGCTCCTGCATGCCCGCTGGCCAGCGCACACAGCAGGGCCAGCGCCAGTGCGGTCGGCATCAGCAGGACACTGCGCGGATCGCGGGCGGCGCTGCCGCCGCTATCGCCGGTGGCCAGTTCCGAGGCCACAACCAAAGCATTGAGCTGGCGGTTCCATACACGCCGGTAGATGCGGTTCATGAGCATTTCCCCCGTAGGCGAACAACTGGAATGTCAGTGGACTTGCCGTTAGGCAGGTGACTGACATTTCAGCGTTTGCAACGGCGGCTGCGCACTTCATTCCGGCACGGCAATCGCGCATTCCGGCAAATCCACGGTCGGAATCGGCAGCCGGTTATGCAGAAGCGGCAACCATATCGGCAAGCGGATATGCAATTCCGGCAGGAACCGCCGGGAAACCCTTATGGGGCCTGGATCAGGCGGGCTGGCCGATCTGCGCGGGTGCGCGCATCAGCGTGTCACGCGGCAGTTCACCGAAGACCTTGCGGTAGTTGTCGGCGAAACGCGAAAGGTCCCACAGGCCACAACTGAGGGCGATGGCCTTGACCGAACGGCGGCTGGAATCGGCCATCGACAGGCTGCGGCAGGCTGCGCACAGGCGCAGCATCGACAGGTAACGATTGGGCGACGTACCGAACAGGTCCTCGAACGCGTAACGCAGCCCACGCTCACTGACACCGGCAGCGTCGCAGATCTCATTCATGTAGATATTGCGGCGCAGGTTGAGGCGCATGAAGTTTTCCGCCCGCTGTGCGATCAGATAATGGGTGCGCCGCGCACGGCTGCAACCCGGGCGTTCGGCGGAACCCGCACCCAGCAGTGCCTGCACGTGTTCGTGCAGCAGCCGCTCGGTTTCTTCCGGCTGCAGGCCCGTGCCCTGGCCCAGCTGCAGGTGCAGCTGCTGGTAATGCTGTGCCAGCGGGGCGGCCTCGCTGGCGAGATTGAACAGTGAAAGCGCCTGTCCGGCCGGCGGCGTGCTGCGCAGGCTCAGTTCGGTCAGCTTGCGTTGCACCCGTGCCACCGGCACCAGCATCAGGGTCATGTGCGTGCCCGGGCTCAGGGTGAACTCGCTGATGCCCTCGGGCATCACGGTCAGCGCCATCCCAGGGGCAAGCGGTACGCCATGGCACCAGCTCAGGGTTTCATCGGTCGCATGCAGATACCCCAGCATCGCCCAGTCCGGGGGCAGCATGAAACGTCCACGGCAATGGAATCCACAGCTGATGCTGCAGAACAACGCCTCCTCGTGCACGCGTGACGCGAAGGCCGCCCGCGGCCCATTGCCATCGAGCAGAAGCAGTTCGACATCACATACACGAAGCACGCCGCTCAGCGTCGCCAGGTCGATCGACCGCAGGCCGCTGTCGTCGCTGTCTCCTACCCCACCATCGACCATGACAGTGTCGTCCCCCCGATTATCCGCCGTGCGGTACGGCCCCCACTGCCTGACAGGGCGCGCACCTCTCATGGAATCTCTTCCATCACCGGAATGCGCGCCGCCAAGGTGCGCACCCCAAAAGAAACGCGAGTACTTGAATGCGAGTATGCCCGATAATTCAGCGGGGTAAACATCTGCACCGCGCTGAATAAGATGGATACAGAGGTGAAAATCAGATTGTCGCGTTTGGCACAGTTTTCGCATGCGGCCTGAAGCCTGCCTCACATTATCTGCACGTCGATGAATCGTTGTGCGGGCGAACGGATTTCCGTCACAGAACCCGGCCTGAAAATTAAGAACCAATGGGATTCTGCCGAATTTGCATATAGGTTCCGGTTGCAGCCGGCCGCCATTCAGGCAAAGTCGATAACACGGTGATCCGGTCTTTGATAATGACCGCACCCAGGGGGACAGCATGACCATGCACGTATCGCTCGACACGTCGACCACCGGCCCCGCGCCGCGCGGTCGCGGTTGCGCGAACGGCGTCCCGCCTGGAAACGATCACCCCGCTTGAGCACAGCGGGTCCATCCCGCCGTGCCTCCTCCGCCAGGACGTGCGGAGGTCCACGGACGATCCCGGCGGAGCCGGGCCACCGCCCAACAGGTGTCCTGTAGCAGACAGGTAGAGGGAGACAAACGTCATGAACGCATCGATCCGCAAGTTCCTGAAGGAAGAAGATGGCGTTACCGCACTCGAGTACGGCCTGCTGGCGGCTGTGATTGCCGGCATCCTGATCGCGGTCGGCAATGCGCAGATCAAGTCCTTCTTCGAGACCCTGTTCACCAATCTCTCCGCATTGGCCACCAAGGCCTCCGGTAGTGCAGCACCGCCTGCCGGCGGCGGGGGCTGACCGGGACCGCGCGCAGCCGTCGGCTGCGCTTGCGGCTCATTGCAGAAGGCGGCGGCTGACCGTCCACTGACGGACAATGGAGGGTGCGATGACACTGCTGGGATTGCTGGCCATCGGTGTGTGCCTGCGGATCGCGATCAGCGATCTGTACGCCCGTCGGGTGCCCAACGCCTGGCTGCTGTCCGCATGCGCGATCACCGTTGTCGTGCTCATCGCCGGACAGTTCAACGCGCCGCGCCTGCCGTGGGCTTCCCACGTTGCCGGCGCGGCGCTCGGCCTGGTCGCATTGCTGCCTTTCCACGCAGTGCGCTGGATGGGCGCCGGCGATGTCAAATTCTTTTCGGTACTGGGATTGATGCTGGGCTGGCAGGCACTGCTGCCGATCTGGATCGCGGCCAGCCTGGCAGCGGGCGCACATGCCGCACTGGTGCTGGTATCGCGCCGGTTGGGCCCAGTACTGCCCATCGGCCTTCAAGCCCATATGCATCGGGCAAGTTCGCAATGGCATTCGCACCCGGCGCTGCGCGGGATGCAGAGCGCCCGCCAGGGACGCCAAGGCATTCCCTACGCCGCCTACCTGGCGGTATCCGCCATCGCCTGGGTCCTCATCAACACGTACGGAGGTGTGGCATGAACATCCACAACCGACGCCGGCAATGTGGCGCGGCCAGCATCGAGTTCGCGCTGATGGTGATGCTGGGCCTGCTGCCGCTGCTGCTGTTCACGTTCTCCGGCGTGATGATCATGGCGGCCCAGCAGACGTTGGCAACCGCCTCGGCCGAGGGTGCACGCGCATCGCTGCGCTATGGCAGCGCCAACGAACGCCGTACTGCCGCCTGCGTTGCAGCGCGTAGTTCGATGCAGTGGCTGCTGAACTTCTCGGGTCAGCCGGTCGACTGCAGCAATGGCGGAAACAACGCCATTCTGGTCTCCGCGCAGGCCCCCTGCGCCGGACTGGCCAGCGTCCAGTGCATGACCGTGACGGTCAGCTACGACTACGCAAGCCATCCCTTCCTGCCCGGCACCGCCACGCTTTACAAGTGGGTGATGCGGGCTCCCATCCGCAGCGTCGCGGTCGCTCAGCTCGACCTCGGCAGCGGCAACTGACGTTCGGTACAGGAGACGGTTCCATGCTCAAGTTGACCCGCATTGCTGCCGTCGCCCTGATCGGGCTGGCCGTGCTGCTGGCGGTGATCGCCTTGATGATCGGGCGCAAGCAGGCCGCACCGGCAACGGTTGCCCCGATGACGCAGAGCGAAGCCCAGGCGATCACCGTGGTGGAAGCGGTGGCGCGACTGCCGGCCGGCGAACCGATCTCTGCCAACGGACTGCGTCTCGCACAGCGCAGCGCCCCGGTTGCCGGTGCCGCCACCAGCATTTCCGCCGTGGTCGGAAAGGTGCCGGTGCAGGACATCGCCGAAGGCACGGCGATCAGCAGCAACGCACTCGCGCAGGGATTCTCGCTGCAGCTGCGCCCCGGGGAACGCGCACTGGCGGTCCCGGTCGACGAGCTGGTGGGGGCCGGCAACCGCATCCTGCCCGGTGATTTCGTCGACGTGTTCCTCAACCTGCGCACTGCCCAATCCAACCCCAGCGGCCCGGCCGACGCAGCACAGACGCGCCTGCTGCTGTCGCGCCTGCGCGTGCTCAGCTATGGCCAGCAGGACATCGCCCCGGCCAACCATGACGCTGTTGCCAGCAACGAGGCCGATGGCCGCAACGATCCACGCGCCGCCGACATCACCGGAAGCAGCAGCACCCAGAGCACGGGCAGCGGGACCGCCCAGCCGGCACGCAGCGCGGTACTGGCGGTGCCGGTGGCCGATGCCAACCGGCTGCTGCTGGGTGCGCAGCAGGGCAAGCTGTTCCTCGCCCTGCGCAACCCTGCCGATTCCGGCCAGCCCGATCTGGCGCTGTTCCCGCAGGCACGCGGGGTGATTGATCCCCTGCGTGGCCTGGATGCGGAACAGCAGCTTGCGCTGCAGCGGCCAGAGAATCACGCCTTCGCCGGCATCGACGGCGATGCATTGGCCGGCCGCAGCAACGCGCCCGCGCGCAGCACCCAGGATGCCCCGGCACGCGCACCCGCACCACGGCGCAGCGCCCCACGCGCATCGGGCATCGAAATCATCCGAGGTGACAGCTCCGCCCCCCGTGGTTCCCTTTGACCTGCATCGAGCGCATCCATGACCGAACGTCGCCGCAGTCCACGCCCTTCCCCCCGCCAGCGCTGGCTGGCCCTGCTGCTGGTGCTGCTGGCACCGGCGACAAGCGTGGCCGCCGACGACCTGGTGCTGCAGGCGCGTGAGCAGCGCCCCTGGACCCTGCCGGGTGATCTGGAGCGGGTCGCCATTGCCGATCCGGGCGTGGCCGATATCGTGATGCTGCGCGGCCAGCGCCAGGCCCTGCTGGTCGGCAAGGCGCCGGGCACCACCACGCTCCTGCTCTGGCACCGCAAGCAGACCGAACCACAGCGCCTGCAGGTGCGGGTACAAAGTGCGGTGCAGGGTGCGGCCGACGCCGGCGCGAACGGGCTGGTATTCACCCAGCAGGACAATCAGGGCCTGCTGCAGGGAAGCACCGAGAGCGTGCTGTCGCACATGCAGGAGCAGAAGACTGCTGCCATGGCCCTGGGCAAGGATGGCCTGCTTGCCGACGCATCCACAGTGAGCAGCGGCGGCGTGGTCCAGGTCGAAGTCAAGGTGGTCGAGTTCAACAAGACTGCACTGAAGCAGATCGGCATCAGCTTCCAGAACCGCAATGGCAACTTCGCCTACGGCTTCGCCCGCCCGGGCGGCCAGCTGCCGGGCAATACCGGCATCCTGCCCGGCATGAAGGAAGGCAACTCCGGAAACGAAGCCGAATCGCCCATTTCTTCGGCCTTCCGCCTGGTGTTCGGCTCGACCAAGGGCCTGTGGAATGCCGACGTCGACCTGCTGCAGAGCAATGGCATGGCGCGTGTGCTGGCCGAGCCGACACTGGTCGCGCTGTCCGGGCAGAGCGCCAGTTTCCTGGCCGGCGGCGAGCTGCCGATCCTGGAACCGCAGGGGCTGGGCACCACCACCATCACCTACAAGCCCTTCGGCATCGGCCTGACCGTGACACCGACGGTACTGGCGCCGAACCGCATCGCCCTGAAAGTCGCACCGGAAGCCAGCGACCTGGACTACAGCAACGCCATCGCGCTCAACGGCGTGCAGATTCCCTCGATCACCACCCGCCGCGCCGACACCACGGTCGAACTGGGCGATGGCGAGAGCTTCGTGATCGGTGGCCTGGTCAGTTCCAACGTGGTTTCCAGCGTCGGCAAGATCCCGCTGCTGGGTGACCTGCCGATCATCGGCTCGTTCTTCCGCAACTTCGACTACAAGCGCCAGGACAAGGAACTGGTGATCATCGTCACGCCACGCCTGGTGAAGCCGCTGGCACGCAACACCGAGCTGCCGCTGCCCGGCGACCGCGAAGCCAAGCCGCACATGCCCGAATGGGGCGCCTGGCTGCTGGGTCCGATCAGCCAGGACCCGGTGCCCGGCTTCTCACGCTGATTCCATGATGCCTGCGATACCACGCCCATGCCCTACGCCACTGCCCAGCCGCTGCATCCGCAAGGACCGCCGATGAACCTGGTCCTGTACGGAATGGATCGCGAACTGCTGCCCCGGCTGGCGGCCAAACTGCCGCCGACCACCACCCTGCACTGGCAGGACAGCAGCACGCCGACCTCCGCCCAGGACCTGCAACGCGGGCCGCAGAGCCTTGTGCTGCTCGACTTCCGCCCGGAACATGCGGCCGCCTCCAGCGTGCTGGCGCAGCAACTGCAGCAGACCGAGCCGGATCTGGCATTGGTTGCAGTCGGTGCCACCAGTGCCGGCCAGGTGGAAGGCGTTGTCATCGCATTGCGGGCGGGCCTGCGTGATGTGCTGGACCTGGACAGCGACAACGTCGGCATCGAGGCCGCGCTGCGTCGCGCCCTGTCACCACGACCGGCTGCCGCCGCGCAGCAGGCGCACAAGGCCCGCCTGATCGTCCTGCTCGGCGTGCGCGCCGGGGTCGGCACCAGTACGCTGGCCGCGCATCTTTCGGTGCTGGCACAGCAGACCCGTGCACTGGCACAGGGCGAGGCACTGCAGCAGGATGGCCTGCTGATGGAGCTGGCCCAGCCTTCGGGCGACCTCGCCCTGTACCTCAACCTGGACAGCCGCTTCCACTACGAAGACGCGCTGCGCAACGCCAGTCGCATCGACGCCACCCTCGCCCGTACGGCCATGGCCCGTCACGATTCCGGACTGGTGCTGCTGGACCGCGCCAGCGGCAGCGATGCGGTACCGCCGTCCGATCCGGGTGCGCTGCTGCAGCGCCTGCGGACCGTGTTCGCCAGCGTGCTGTGTGATGCCGGTGGCTGCCCGTTACGTCAGCTGCCGCCGCTGCTGCTGGACCAGGCCGACGAGATCTGGCTGGTCACCGATGCCTCCATTGCCACGCTGGTGTCGCTCGACCAGGCACTGAAGCATCTTGCCGGCCAGCGCGAACGCGAGAAGCGCCTGCAGCTGGTGATCAACCGCCACGATGACAGCAGCGGCATGAGCCCGGAGCAGATCGCGCGCCGCTTCGAGGTGCCGCTGCTGGCCACGCTTCCCGAACGACCGCGCGTGCGCCTGGCTGCCAGCCAGGGCCACCTGCTGCTGCAGGATGCGCCGCGCGACCCCTACCTGCGTGCCCTCGCCCCGCTGGTTTCGCGCCTGGATCCGGCTGCCTGCCCGGTCCAGGCGCAGGGCCTGCGGGAAAGACTCTCCCTTGCCCTGGGTGGATCGCAATGGAAGACAAGGTAACCCCGTTCCCGCATGCCGTTGCCCGGCCGGTGCTGCCCGAAAGCTCGCCGGGCCATCAGCCGTTCGCGCAGACCGAGCAGTACCAGAAGGTGCTGTCGGCCGCGCATGAGCACCTGCTCAACAGCATCGAGGACGAGCGCATCGACATCGATTCCTGGGCCCCCGACACCATCGCCCGCTGGGTGCAGGTGCAGACGGTGGGCTTCATCCAGGAGTGGCGCATCCCGATCAACGAAGAGGAGATGCAGGTGGTCGCCGACGGCCTGGTCAAGGAGCTGACCGGCTTCGGCCCGCTGGACGACCTGCTGCACGACCCGTCCATCGAAGACATCCTGATCAACGGTTTCAAGGATGTGCACGTGTCCCAGGGCGGCCAGCTCAAGCGGGCCACCCAGCGCTTCACCGACGATACGCATCTGCTGCGCATCCTGCGCCGCATCCTCGCCCCGCTTGGGCGCCGCCTGGATGACTCCAATCCGATGGTCGATGCGCGCCTGCCCAACGGCGGCCGTCTCAACGCGATCATCTCGCCGCTGGCGGTGGATGGACCGATGGTGTCCATCCGCAAGTTCCGCAAGGATCCGTTCACCCCCGATGAACTGCTGGCCAAGGGCACCTTCGATGCGCCGATGCAGGCCTTGCTGAAGGCGATGGTACTGGGGCGCTGCAACATCCTGGTGTCCGGCGGAACCAGCTCGGGCAAGACCTCGCTGCTGAACGCCCTGGCCAGCTACGTCCCCGCGAACGAGCGCGTGATCACCGTCGAAGACACCGCCGAGCTCTCGCTCAACCACCCGCATGTAGTTCGCCTGGAAAGCCGTATCGGCGGCGCCGAAGGCCACGGTGCGGTCAGCATCCGCGATCTGGTCCGCAACAGCCTGCGCATGCGCCCCGACCGCATCGTCGTCGGCGAGGTACGCGGTGCCGAGGTGCTGGAAATGCTGCAGGCGATGAACACCGGCCACGACGGCTCGATGGCCACCATCCACGCCAATTCGCCCCGCGACTGCCTGTACCGGATCGAGATGCTGGCCGGCTTTGCCGGCTTCCAGGGCAGCGAGGACAGCCTGCGCCGGCAGATTGCCAGTGCCATCGACTTCATCGTGCAGATCTCGCGCCTGGGCAGCGGGCGCCGCGTGCTGGTCTCGATCACCGAGATCACCGGGGTCAGCGACAACCTGATCACCACCCAGGAAATGTTCCGCCACGAGCTGCAGATCGACGGCAACGGCAAAGAGATCGATCGCTGGGTCGGGCTGGGCTTCCATCCGCACTCGCACAAGCTGGAGCCGTTCCGCCAGCAGCTGCGCGAATCGCTCTACGGAGACTTCTGAGCATGAGAACCGGCGCGCTGCTGGGCATGCTGAGCATCATCGCGGTGCTGCTGGCGCTGGCAGCCTGGCTGTGGGGCACGGCCAGCAGCCGTGAGCAGCGCCAGGTTTCAATGCGGCACGCCGAGCAGCAGCTTTCGCGCGGAAGCGCCACGGGCGGAGCACCCGCCGGGCCGTCCGTCACCGCTGCCAACGACCCGGCGCGGCCCGCCAGCGCCGGGCGCCGCGTGCTGCCGCTGGATGGCCTGCTGCAGCGCGCAGGGCTGCCGACCGGCTGGAAAATTCCCATCATGCTGCTGGTACCGGGGCTGGTACTGTCGGTGGTGGCGATGCTGCGGCTGGGCACCGCATGGATGTTTCCGCTGACCCTGCTGCTGTACCTGCTTGGCTGCTGGCTGTGGGTGATGCGGCGGACCACGAAGCTGCGTGCGCAACTGCTGCATCAGCTGCCGGACTTCCTCGACAACCTGGTGCGGCTGACCGCACTGGGCAACAGCCTGCAGGCCGCGTTCCAGGTTGCGTCGATGCAGACGAGCGCGCCGTTGCGCGGGCTGCTGGACACCACGGTGCGCTTTGCACGCAGCGGCATGGAGCTGGACCGTGCACTCGCACAGGCCTCGCATCCCTATCGCATGGATGTGCTGAAGGTGTTGTCGGTGGTGATCGGTGTCAGCGTGCGCATCGGCGGGCGCTCCGACCAGATCCTGCAGCGTATGGGCGATTTCATGCGCGATCTGGAACAGGCCCAGCAGGAGCTTGCAGCGACCACCTCGGAGACGCGGATGTCAGCGTGGGTGCTGGGCCTGTTGCCACCGGCCTGCGCGGTATTGATGGCGATCACCAGCCCGGACTTCTTCCAGCCGGTGCTGCACGATCCGCTCGGCCACAAGATCCTGCTGCTTGCACTGGGCATGGAACTTGTCGGTGGCTTCCTGCTGTATCGCCTGGCCAAGTCGCTATGAACCCCCTTCGCCCCGCCGGAGACAACCGATGAGCGCCAGCGCCTGGTTCGCCCTCTCCCTGCTCGTGCTGGCCGCCGGTATCGCCCTGCTCGGTATCGGCGGCTGGGTACGCAGCCATCGTGAGCAACGTACAACGGCCACCTTGAAGACCGCCCTGCAGCCGCGCGAGGCGTCCCGTGACACCGAGCCTGCGCGGCACGATTCGCTGGGCTGGCTGGAACGCTTCGGCCGTGCCCTCAGCGGCGGCCGGCTGGAAACGGCATTGCTGGCCAATGAAGACCGGCTGCTGTTGGATCTGGCCGGGTGGAACACCCGCCGCGGTACGGCCATCTACCTCGGCCTGCGCCTGCTGCTGGCCGTGCTGGTGCTGGTACTGGTGCTGACATTCAGCAGCGTCACCGGGCTGGCCAGGATCATGGTGATCATCGGCGCCCTCGCCGCCGGCCTGCTGCTGCCCAAGTTCGTTCTCTCCTCCTGGGTGAAACGGCGCCGACGAGCGGTCGACAACGAGCTGCCGCTGCTGATCGACCTGCTGCGTCTGCTGCAAGGCGTGGGCTTCAGCATGGACCAGAGCCTGCAGACGCTCGGCGACAAGCTGCGCGATGCATTGCCGGTCCTCGGCGGCGAGCTGCAGGAGGCCAACATCGCCTATACCCACGGCCGCACGCGCGCACAATCCCTGCGCCGGCTGAGCGAGGTCTATGCCGACGATGACCTGACCAGCCTGATGCAGCTGATCCTGCAGGTGCACGCCCATGGCGGCGCGGTGCAGGAGCCCCTGCGGCAGTTCAGCATCCGCCTGCGCGAACAGCGTCGCAACACGCTGAAGGAAAAGGTCGGCAAGCTCTCGGTGAAGATGACCGTGGTGATGATGCTGACCCTGCTGCCAGCGTTGATGCTGGTCCTTGCCGGTCCGGCGCTGGTCGCGCTGGCTACCACCATGTCCAAGATGGGGTCCCCCTGATGCCTGCCCTGCGCACTTCCTGCCTCATTGTTGCCCTGGCTGCCGTTGCCGGCGCCAGCGGCTGTGCATCGACCACGCCCAAGTACCTGCGCGCGCCCAGCCTGGCCGCGCCCGAACCGGCGCCGCAGGACAGCCGCAATGCCTACCTGGAGCTGATCGAGCGCATGCAGCAACAAGGCGCATGGTATGCCTCGCTCGCCCACGTCGACGCCTTCCGCCAGCGCTACGGCGATCCGCCGGCGTTGCGCCTGCTGCAGGCCGACGCGCTGCGCGAGACCGGCCAGGCCGATGCCGCGGTCACCCTGTACCGCGATCTTTCCAGTGGCCCCCAGGCCGCCGCGGCCGCCCATGGCCTGGGCCTGATTGCCGCGCGCCGCGACGACGACGCCGGCAGTGAGCAGGCGTTGGCGCGGGCGACCGAACTGCAGCCATTGAATACAAGTTATCTCGGCGACCTGGGCTATGCGCGGCTGCGCGCCGGGCAGTTCGAGCGCGCGCGCGAACCCCTGGCCAAGGCGCTGGAGCTGTCGCCGGGCAATGCCAAGGCCACCGCCAACCTCGCCCTCTGGGCGGTGCTGCGGGGCGACACCGCCACTGCCGAACGCCTCGCCCAGCAAGCGAACCTCAATGAAGAGACCCGGCTCAGCATCCAGCAGCAGGCGGCGCAGATCCGTGCCCGCCTGCAGCAGCGCCAGGCCGCAGCGGCAGCCGCCGCAGTCGTGCCGGCCACTGCCCGTGCTCTCGCCAGCGATGCCGCCGGCAACCCGCCCGGCGCCACGCGACTGGCGGCGGAACCGCGCCGCGACAACCGCGATGAACGCGATCCGCAGCGCCTGCCGCCCTCGATGCTGGAACGCTTCAGCGCCTCCGACCACCCGAACGGGAACACACCATGACCGCGACGCCCCTGACCCGACGCCTGCTGCCCGTTCTGATCTGCCTGCTGCCGGCCGCCGCCGTGCAGGCGCAGCAACAGCCGCTGACCGGGCAGATGCTTGGCGGCAGCACGCCGGCTGCGTCGGCTTCGCAGCCGCTGCAGTCCGAGTCACTGCCCACCGTGGACCTGGCGGCCCCGCCAGCACCGGTGCCGCAGGCGGCGCCTGCAGCAGTGGCCAACACCGACGGCAGTACTGCAGCCCCGCGGCCCGGCCGCAGCCAGATCGGCGATACCACGCGCAACCTGTTCCGCCTGCAGGCATCGGGGCAACAGGCCGGACAGCATCTGCCGATCCTCGGCGACCAGGCGACGCTGAGCTACGCCCGCTACATGAAGAGTTTCGAACACGAGATCCCGGACTTCTTTGAAGCCGATGTCGCCAAGTCCAAGGGATCATCCTCATCCGGACGCTGAGGTAGGCCATGAAACGCCCACGCCAGTTCAGTTTCAGCCGCCCACGGGGCGGCATGTCGATCACCATGATGCTGGTCATGCTGGCACTGCTGGCGATGCTGGGCCTGATCGAGATCGGTTACCTGTTCTGGGCCAAGCGCGATGCACAGAAAGTCGCTGATCTGGCCGCACTGGCCGGAGCGCAGCGACTGGAACTGTGCACCTCGGACAACAGCGACAACAGTGCTGCGCGGCAGAGCGCACTCACCCAGAACACCTTCGCAGGAAGCCTGGAAATCCGCTGCGGAAACTGGAACGTGACCCGCGCCACCGAAGGGCACTTCAGCCCGGTCGTCGATGCAGCGAATCAACGCAACGCTGTCCGTGTCATCACCCGCCGCGCGGTGCTTCCCTTCTTCGGGCAGAACAGCAGCCTGCCGACCGTGACCGCACAGGCGGTGGCGCGCCGTGCAGAACCGACGGCGGTTTTCAGTGTCGGCTCGCAACTGCTGCGCATCAATGGCAACACGCCATTGGGAAATGTCCTGAAACTGGTGGGTGCCGACCTCGACAAGACCACCCTGCTCGGCTACGACGGCCTTGCACAGGCGCATATCACCCCGAACGGACTGCTGCAGGCGCTGGGCATTCCGATCGACGTCAACATGGGCGTGGCGGAGTTCAACAATCTGCTGGCCGGCCGCAAGGTCAAGCTGGGCAAGATCCTTCAGGCGACCGTTGACCTGCTCACCCAGCAGGGCGTTGCCCACGTGGACCTGAGTGCACTGGAGAATGCCCTGGTCGTGAAGGGCATCGACCTCAAGCAGCTGGAGGTGAAACTCGGCACCGATGACAGCGGTGGCGGCCTGTTCGCACGCGTGGTCGCGCCGGATGGAACGATTTCCAGCGCTCTGCAGGCCGATGTCAATGTGCTGGACCTGATCGGCACCAGCATCAGCATCGCCAATGGCGGCCGTGCGGTCTCGGTCGATGAACTCAACCTGCTGGGCCTGGTCAATGCCAAAGCCGCCGTGGTGGAACCGCCGTCCATCGCCATCGGTGGCGTTGGCTCGCGCGCTTACAACGCGCAGATCCGTGTCTTCCTCGACATCGACACCAACAACATTCCCGTTGCAGGCGGCGTGCTTTCACTGCTGGGCATCCGCCTGAAGCTGCCGGTCCATGCGGACGTGACCAATGCAATGGCGACCCTGACCAGCCTGCAATGTGGCAGCACGCCTCCCACGGCGACGATCAAGGTCGAGTCTTCCGTGCTGCGCGCCTGCGTCGGCAAGGTGGCCGACAGCGAGCGGTTCTCCAAGCAGAATGTCTGTGGCGACACCCTGCAGAAGGAACAGATGCTCACACTGCTCGGCGCCCCGTTGATCAATGACAGCATCAAGGTCAATACGCTGACCGACACGCAAAGCCTCACCCTCCCCGCCGGCGCGACCGGTTCAACCCAGGTCAACTCCCTGGAGGTGGGCACCGCCGTGTCCGAGCTGGTCAGCGAACTGCTGCGCGTACTGTCCGGCATGCTCGATCCGCGCGACGATGGCATGAGCCAGGGCTCGACCGCAGCGCAGTTGGCCGATCGCTACCTGAAAGCAGCCAACGTTGGTCGCAAGCGATACGATGTTGACGCAACCATCAAGCTGCTGGAATTCGGAGACAGCACGCAGGGATTGAAACCACTTGGAAACTGGGACATCACCAAGGGGGTACCTACCAGCTGTGTGCTGGTGACCTGCATGGTCGACGGCAAGGTCTGGCAAGGATTCCGCAACGCAGTGACCGGGGTTGGCTCGGGGCTCCTCGATGGCGTACTGGGAGCGCTTGTGGGTGGGCTGCTGGTCAAGCAGTGCAACAGCCTGATTGGCGCGCTGGATGACACCACCTACAACAACTGCATGAAGTACAACCTGACTTCCTACCTGCAGACCGCCGATGCCGGCTTCCTGGACCAGTTCGCCGGCGACGGCGTCACCGCCCCCGGCAATGGCCCGGTCAGTTGTTCGGGCCTGCTGTGCTTGCTGCTGAAGCCCGCCCTGGACGTCCTGAAGCCGCTGCTCAACAGCGTCGGCTCCCTGCTGCGCTCGCTGCTGGCGCAGGTGCTGGGCCTGGAACTGGGCCGTACGGATGTGCATGTCCAGTCCATCCAGTGCACGCCCGCACAGCTGGTCTACTGACCCGTGACGGGCGCCCTTGGCGGCGCCCGCGCACATGCTAGACTCCCGGCGGGGAACCACCTTCATCTCAACCCACACTCATCCGTGGATGGTCTAGACATGCGAGAAACTTCAGGGGGCGCGGTCTTCGCCCGGCACGCGCGCGGCGCGGCACTGCTGGCCGTGGCCATGATGCTGGTGGCACCGGCGGCGATGGCTGCCCGTGGCGACCGCGAAGCAGCCGCAGAGCCGGCCGCACGTACCGCACCGGTGGTGCGCAACACTGTTGACGAGCTCAAGCAGCTGATGGATGCCCGCCAGCTGACCGAGCTGCGCACCACCTACAACGGCAACTACGGCGCCAGCCTGCTGTTCAATGCCAACACCCTGACCTACTACGTCGCCCTGTTCCAGGAGAAGAACTTCTGGCGGGTGATCAAGACCGATGCCGTCGACAACGCCGAGCGTGTCTACCGCACCTTCGCGCAGCAGTCAGAGCAGCTGGCCCAGGTCTACATCGACACCACCCGACTGGAAGCCGGCAAGCGCTATACCGAGCGCCTGGTGGCCTACAACGAGGAGCGCCTGCGCACGCTGCAGCAGGAAATGGAACAGCAGCAGGCACAGTCGGCCCAGGTCAGCGCTGCCCTGCAGCAGGCCCAGCAGCAGGCGGTCAGCCTGAGCAGCGATGTGCAGAGCACCAACAGCCAGCTGGATTCCCTGCAGCGCCGCATCCAGATCCTGCAGGCCGAACAGGGCAACCCGGAGCTGAGTCTGCCCAAGCCGGACAGCGTGCCCTCGCCGTCACCGGCGGCCGCCAGCGACGGTCGCTGAGGTCCAGCGCCTGGCATGCCGTCCAACGGCGCCTACGGGCGCCGTTGTCGTTTCCGGCACCATTCCATTTCAACGGCACGCCTCATGCACGGCATCGTCCAGTTGCCGGCGCTGCACGAAGTCCATGCGCTTGCCATTGGCCAGCACCTTCCCACGATGCTGCCGCGCGCGCTCACAGGCGGCGGGATCCGCGCTGATCGGTATCAGTGCAGCCCGCGCACGCCGCTGCTGCACCACACGCGGACGCATTGAAGCTGGGCTCGCTGCCTTGGCCGCGCTCGCACCTGTCGAGGGCGGCTCCGCCGGCACCTCCCAGCGCCATTCCGCGCGCCCCTGGCACGGCGTCTGCTGGTAGACCGGATGCGGCCCGTCCACACATTTGTAGACGTTGGTCTGAGCATGCGCCCCCGTGGCCAGCAGCAGGTACAACAGCGGGCTCCAACACGCGTTCGACATTGCAGGCTCCTCGTCAGGGCTGCCGCCATCCTCGATGCCGGCACGGCTTCGTGCCAGAGCGATACACGTCACATCCGGCGTAATCCAGCACAGCCGTGCAAGTCGTCGGTCTGGCGCTGCGCTGTACTGCCGAAGGCACCGGCATCCACGCCAGCGCCTTCCCTCCCTTCCGTCAAGGAAACCACAATGAGCAACTTCGTCACCGTCGCCGACGGCGCCCGCATCTTCTACAAGGATTGGGGTACCGGCCAGCCGATCGTGTTCGCCCACGGCTGGCCGCTGTCCTCCGATGCCTGGGACCCGCAGATGCTGTTCATGGGCCAGAACGGCTTCCGCGTGATCGCCCACGATCGTCGCAGCCACGGTCGCTCCAGCCAGACCTGGGATGGCAACAACATGGACACCTACGCCGACGATCTGGCGGCGGTGATCGAGGCGCTGGACCTGAAGGACGCGATCCTGGTCGGCCATTCCACCGGTGGCGGCGAAGTGGCCCACTACGTGGGTCGCCATGGCAGCAAGCGCGTGGCCAAGGTGGTGCTGGTCGGTGCTGTACCGCCGCTGATGCTGAAGACCGCCGGCAACCCGGCCGGTACCCCGCTGGAGGTCTTCGACGGTATCCGCAAGGGTACCGGCGGCGACCGCTCGCAGTTCTTCAAGGACCTGACCACCCCGTTCTTCGGCGCCAACCGCGACGGCAACACGGTCACCCAGGGCATGCGTGACTCGTTCTGGCTGCAGGGCATGCTCGGTGGCGTCAAGGGCCAGTACGACTGCGTGCACGAATTCTCGGAAGTGGATTACACCGAAGACCTGAAGAAGATCGATGTGCCAGCGCTGGTGGTGCATGGCGATGACGACCAGATCGTGCCATTCGATGCCTCGGCCAAGCTGTCCTCGCAGATCATCAAGGGAGCCGAGTTGAAGGTGTACGCCGGTGCGCCGCACGGCCTGACCGTCACCCACGCCGACCGGTTCAACGCCGACCTGCTGGCGTTCGCACGCGGGTGAGGCACTGCGGCGGCGCCACCCAGCGCCGCCGCCCCTGTGGTAGAGCCGACCGCTGGCCGGCTGCGCAGGATCGGGATGGATTGATCGCGCAAAAAGGGGACGGAGGGGATTAAGTCGTTTGTGCACAAACGACTTAATCCCCTCCGTCCCCTTTTTGGGTCAGATGTCGCTGTGGTGGTGCGGGACCCCGTTCTTCGGCAGCGGGTCATGGCCGCCGACGAAGTGGCGTACCACCGGTGCACGCTCACCGCGATGCAGCCCGCGCAGCACTTCCTGGATCGCCTTGTCATCGGCGGTGATGCGTTCGTGCTGGCGCAGATGCTCCAGCCACGACGGGGTCACGAAATACTCAAGGTGGATGCCCGGGCTGGCCACATCCTCGACCACGCCCCAGACCACGGCGCCATCGCGGCGGCGGATCGTGCCCAGCGCGCGCATCTGCGCCTGGAACGCGGCGCGATCAGCATCCTCGATGCGGTATTCGATGGTCACCAGCACCGGGCCGCGATCGTTGGATACCGGTACCGACAGTTCAGGGGCCGGCCAGTGCCCGGCCGGGCTCAGGTTCAGGTCTTCAGTACCGGCAATGCGCACGCGCCACACCAGCAATCCGCCGATCACCGCACCCGCGGCAGCCACCAGCAAGGCCAGCTCCGGCGAGGTGCGCTGCGCCAGTGCACCCCAGCTCAGGCCACCAGCCGCCATGCCAGCGGAAAACACCATGATGTACAGCGCCAGTGCACGCGCCCGTACCCACGCTGGCACTGCGGTCTGCGCGGCAATCTGCAGCGACGACAGCACGGTGATCCAGGCAAAGCCATTGATCAGCATCACCAATGGCAGCACGTACCAGCTGCGGGTCAGCGCCAGCCCGACCAGGCTGAGCGCCAGCGACAGCGTGGCCAGCAGCACCAGCAGGTCGCGATCCATCTGCGCGCGCAGCTTCGGCAGCAACAACGCACCACCCACGGCACCGATCCCGATGCAGCCGAGCAGCATGCCGTACTGCCCCGCCCCACCCTGCATCTGGCCGCGTACCACCACCGGCAGCAGTGCATTCATTGCTGCAGCAAAGAAGAAGAAGCCGACCGACTTGATCAACACCGCCTGCAGGCGCCCGGCGCGGCTGGCATAGCGCAGGCCCGCCTTCAGGCCGGCACCGAAGCCTTCCGGCGGCAGGCTGGACTGTTTCGGGTCGCGCTTCCAGCCCCACACCACGAACAGCATCGCGGCGAAGGTGATGGCGTTGAAACCGAACGCCCAGACCGCACCAAGCTGGGCCACGATTACGCCACCGATGGCCGGGCCGATCGAGCGTGCGATGTTGATGCCGATCGAGTTCAGCGCCACCGCCGAGGCCAGCATCGGCTGCGGCACCAGTTCGGATACGATCGCGGCCTGTGCCGGCATCGCCATCGCCGCACCGCAGCCCATGCAGAAGGTCAGCAGCACCAGCAGCTGCGGCGTCAGCATGTCCATCGCGGTCAGCGCCGCCATCACCGCGGCGACCAGCAGCATCCAGCCCTGGGTGGCCAGCAGATACCTGCGGCGATCGACGATGTCGGCCAGGGTGCCGGCGGCCAGCGCCAGCAGCACGATCGGCACCGTGGTGGCCGACTGCACCAGCGCCACCATCAGTGGTGAGCCGGTGCGCTCGGCCATTACCCAGGCGGCGGCCACATCGTTGACCCAGGTGCCGATGTTGCTGGCCAGGATCGCCAGCCAGATCGAGCGGAACATCCGGATCTTCAGCGGGGACCAGGCACCTGCGGCCTGTGCGGGGGGTTGCGACGCGGTTGCGTTCACCATTGCCATGCTCCAACGATCGAGGCGAACAGCGTGTCCTGGCCTCCGGCCTGCTTCAGTGCAGGACCGGCATCGACCCAGGCCAGCTGCAGCTGCCATTGCCAGTGTTCGCTGGCCTGCCAGCGTGTTTCGGATTTGTATTGATTGCCAATGCGGCGCGCGCCACCGGCGCTGCCCGGCAGTGCCACCAGCGGCGCCGGCGTGGTGTAGACCGCATCGGCGCGCCGATGCTTCCAGGCCATCTGTACGCCCAGCTCCGTCGTCAGCGTGTCACGCAGCCGCAGGGACAGCGTAGGCTGGACGTCCATCAGATTGGCTGGAGCCAGCAGGCTGGCCTCGCTGAAGTAGGCCGATTTCGGGAACAAGGCGTTGAAGGTTCCCAGGCGGCCGTCATGCAGGTTGCCATCGCCACTGGCGATGTCTGCCTTCAACCCCAGCCGCGGCTGCAGCGGCAGGTTCGTCCAGCGCCACCCCGTATCGGTCGCCAGCGTCCAGGCGCGGATATCGAGGGTGCCGGCGGTCGTCCGAAGCTCACCGCCCTGCGCCACCAGCTCGCTGTTCCAGTCCAGTGCACCGGCATGGCCGAACCAGCGCGCGCCCAGGGTCTGCCGACGTTCGGTACCGCTGCCTGCGGCGAAGCGCGCGCCTTCGCGGTGGTAGTCCAGCAGATACAGATCCCACTGTCCCGCGCCCTGTCCCCGCACCGTGGTGGCATAGGCACCCCACAGGTGGGCACCGTGCTCGCCGCGATCATCAAAGGCACCCGGTCGGTTTTCCACTGGCCGCAATGCCATCAGATCAAGCGTACCCAGGCGGCCTTTCCAACCCACACGCGCACCGTCGAACGCCAGGCGGATGTTCGGCCCGTCGCGCACCGACAGCAGCCGTGAACTGCCATAGCCGGCTTCCTGCCGGCCGAGTTGCAGATGGAAGCCATCGCGCTGCCAGCGCCAGTACGCCTGCTGCACATCCAGCGCGCTGCGGTCGGTGCGACCCGGGCCGCCGGCCTTGCCACTCTCACCATGCACACCCAGCTGCAGTTTCGCCTGCCAG
The DNA here is from genome assembly GCF_059295135.1 of Stenotrophomonas sp. INTA L402-1. NCBI lineage: Bacteria > Pseudomonadati > Pseudomonadota > Gammaproteobacteria > Lysobacterales > Lysobacteraceae > Stenotrophomonas > Stenotrophomonas sp. INTA L402-1. Next base: position 24,778 of record NZ_JCAFWP010000022.1, on the reverse strand, counting down.
GTGTCTTCCACATAGGTGGCCGATGCCAAGGCACGCAGCAGGCCATAGCCATCCTCGCTGCCGCCAATGCCGAACCGGGTCGGGTCGTAGTACAGCCCACGCACACGCAGCGACGCATCCCATTGCAGTTGGCCGTCACCGGCGTCGCTGCAATGACCGCCGTCGCAGGCCTGCACCAGCGACGGTGCGGCCAGCAATGCCAGGCTCAGAACGCGAAGCACGAGCATCCCATCGCGCCCCAGAACGCGGTCAGGTCATCGGTGGGCGCCGCGTGCCGGGCCGCATGACCATGAGCACCGTGAGTGCTGCAGGCTACGCCGTGATGGTGACGATGGGCGGCGGCCAACCCGGTGGCGGTACCGCCGACGTGGTAGCCGCCGAACCGGTTGACCGGCGACCAGTTGGGCATCGCCGGCGGCAGCTGCGGCGCAAGCCCTGCATAGTCGGCGTCGGCATGCACGATGCGGCCACCGACCACGGTCAACACGCTGGTGATGTCGGCGATCTGCGCATCATCCACGCGGAAGAAATCGGCCGAGAGCAGGATGAAATCGGCCAACTGGCCGACCTTCAACGTACCCTTCACTGCTTCGTCGCCGGAGAACCAGGCACTGCCCTGGGTCCACAGGCGCAGCGCCTGCTCGCGTTCGAGCAGGTTCTCATCGCCATACAGGGCCAGCCCGCCGACGGTGCGCCCGGTCACCAGCCAGGACAACGCCACCCACGGGTTGTAGCTGGCCACACGGGTGGCATCGGTTCCAGCACCGACCGGCACGCCTTCGGCCAGCATGCGCTTGACCGGCGGCGTATGCCGCGCGGCCTGCACGCCGTAGCGCTCGACGAAGGCTTCGCCCTGATAGGCCATGCGATGCTGCACTGCGATGCCGCCACCCAGCGCACGGATGCGCTCGATGTTGCGCGGGGTGATGGTTTCGGCGTGATCGATGAACCAGTGCAGGCCATCGAACGGCACCTCGCGGTTGACCTGTTCGTACACATCGAGGATGCGGGTGATGCTCTCGTCGTACGTCGCATGGATGCGGAACGGCCAACGCTTCTCGACCAGCAGCTTCACCACATCGTGCAGTTCCGGCTCCAGCTCCGGCGGCAGTTCCGGGCGCGGCTCGTTAAACAACTCGAAGTCGGCCGCGGAGAACACCAGCATCTCGCCGGCACCGTTGTGGCGCAGCAGGTCATCACCCTGCCGCGGCTGCAGCATCTCGCTCCATCCGCGGAAGTCATCCACTTCCTTGCCCTTGTTCTGGGTGAACAGGTTGTAGGCGATGCGCACGGTCAGCTGGTCATCGCGGTGCAGCTGCTCGATGACCTGGTAGTCCTCGGGGTAGTTCTGGAAACCACCGCCGGCGTCGATCACCGAGGTGATGCCGAGACGGTTCAACTCACGCATGAAATGACGGGTGGAATTGGCCTGGTACTCGATCGGCAGCTTCGGACCCTTGGCCAGGGTCGCGTACAGGATCAGCGCGTTGGGCTTGGCCAGCAGCAGCCCGGTCGGGTTGCCGAGCGAATCACGCACGATCTGCCCGCCCGGCGGATCCGGGGTGTCCTTGGTATAGCCACAGGCACGCAGTGCGGCGCGGTTGAGCAGCGCACGGTCGTACAGGTGCAGCAGGAACACCGGCGTGTCCGGCGCGATGTCGTTGAGCTCCTGCAGCGTGGGCAGGCGCTTCTCGTTGAACTGGGTGGCGGTGAAACCACCGACCACGCGCACCCACTGCGGTGCAGGCGTGCGGTCGACCTGCGCCTTCAGCATGTCCAAGGCATCGCCCAGCGAACGCAGGCCGTCCCAGCGCAGTTCCAGGTTGTAGTTCAGGCCACCACGTATCAGGTGGGTATGGCTGTCGTTGAGGCCGGGCAGCAGGCGCCGGCCCTGGGCGTCGATCAGGGTCGCTTCATTGCCCCAGCCACGCATGATCTCCTCGTCGCTGCCGACGGCGACGATGCGCCCTTCCTGCACGGCCAGTGCCTGTGCATGCGGTTGCTGTGGGTCAAGGGTGGTGATGCGGGCATTGCGGATGACCAGCGTGCTCATGCGACGCTCCTTGGAAGTGGAATCGAGTGCGGCACCGGCACGGCCGGCCAGGCCCAGCGCCACCGCGGCGCTGCCGGCCAGCACCACGTTGCGGCGGCCGTGATCGAGTGGATCGTGACTCATGCGAGATCTCCCGGAAGGCGTTGGCCGTCCAGTGCCCAGGCGCCGGGCCCGGTCAGCGCGAGGGCCAGCAGTACCGTGGTCCACATCAACGGGTACTCACTGCCGCCGCGCATCCAGAACCAGCCCTTGGGCAGGGCCAACAGAACGGTGAAGCCGATGAAGGCCGCCGCTGCAAGCGCGGCGACGCGGGTCTGCCAGCCCAGCAGCACGGCCAGCCCTGACAGCACCTGCAGCAGGGCCAGCAGCAGCGGCAGCGGTGCCACCGCTGGCAGGCCGAAGCCGCGCAGTTCGGTGGCGAAGCCGGCCAGCCCAGGACCGCCGAACCAACCGAACAGCTTGCCGAGCGCGTGTGGCAGCAGGAATCCCCCGGCTGCCGCGCGCAGCATCAGCAGGGCCAGGTCGAGGCCATGGCCAGCCAGCATGCTCAGTGCCCGCCTTCCTGCGCGCCGAACATGCGCTTGGCGTACTGGATGCCGATGCCATAGCCGCCGGCATGGTCGCGGGCAATGCCGGTGGTCAGCTCGTAGGTCTCGCCACGCGCCCAGTCACGCTGCAGCTCCAGCAGGTACTGCACGCTGGTCATCGGCACTGCACCGGCCTGCACCATGCGGGTGATCGCACGCTCGTGGGCTTCTTCGCTGACATCGCCGCAGGCATCGGTGATCACATACACCTCGAAGCCCTGTGCCAGCGCCGACAGCGCCGGTCCCACGATGCAGACGCTGGTCCACAGGCCGGCAACAACCAGGCGACGCTTGCCGATGCGGTTGATCTCGTCGATCACCGGCTGGTCTTCCCAGGTGTTCATCGAGGTGCGGTCGAACACCGTCTGGCCCGGGAAGATCTCCGGCAGTTCCGGGAACATCGGGCCGGAGAACGACGCTTCGGCGACGGTGGTCAGCAGCACCGGCACGTTGAAGCCCTTGGCGGCCTTGCTGATCAACGACACGTTGTTGCGCAGCGCGGAGATATCGATGGTGTGGGTGGCGAATGCCATCTGCGACTGGAAGTCGATCAGCACCAGGGCATGGTCGGTGGGCGACAACAGGGCCGGGGCGGGCGTGGCGGTGGCAAGGCTCATGGTTGGACTCCGTTGGAAACACGATCAGGGGGAAGCAACAGGGCCGCATCGCCGGCCAGGTACTGGCCGGGGCTGCAGCCGGTCTCGGCGCGGAAGCTGCGGACGAAATGGCTCTGGTCGAAGAAGCCCAGCTGCTGCGCCAGGCAGGACATCGGCAGCTGCGCGACCGGCAACAACTGGCGCGCACGTTCGATGCGGCGACGGCGCACGTAGCGCAGCGGGCTGGCGCCGGTACCGGTCCGGAACAGGCGCACCAGATGGAAGCGGCTGACGCAGGCGGCTGCGGCCAGCTCGGTCACCCGCAGCGGCTGCGACAGGTGCTCATCGACATAGCGCAGGGCGCGCTGCAATGCGGCGGCCTGCTGCGGTGCCAGCGCCACGGCGGGCGGATCGGGCGAAAAGACGGTGGCCATGCGGGACGCCGCGAGGGGGTGCCCCATGGTGCGTGGCTGCCGCACGATGCCCTACCCCCGTCGGTCGAGGCCAGCACCTACCCGAATGGGGGAGGCCGACGCCCGAGCAGGCGACGACCGAACAACCGCGCATCCAGTGAATAGGCGCCAGGGCCCAACATCAACAGCGCCAAGGGCAGCACCACCTGTGACCACGGCGCCTGCTGCGCGAACAGGCCCACGGCCGCCATCAGCACGGCCAGTGGCGTCAACACACCCAGCGTGAGCATCGGCACTGCCAGCAGGCACAGCGCCGACCACCCGCCCGCATGCGTGCCGGGCGTGCACAGTGCCGCGGACAGGCACAGCCGCAGCCACAGCAGGCCGATGCCCGGCCCGCGGTCGGGGAACATCACGAACAGGCGCTGCATGGCCGGGCTCCACAGGGCATTCCGGCGTGATAACCGACCGCGGCGGCGACCGCCTACCCCGTTCGGGTCACCCCGGACTGCCCCGCACCTGCCAGAATGCGCGCCATGCGTGGCCGCCCCTTCCCGTTCCTGCGTCGCCTGCCGACGCTGCTGACGTGCCTGCTGCTGTGGACCGCCCTGCCCGCTTTTGCCGTGCAGCGCCCGCCGGTGAGCGGCGGGCTGCCCGGTTACGAGCACACCGCGTGGCGGGTCGGCCAGGGTGCACCCGGCGATATCTGGGACATCACCCAGGACCGCGACGGCCTGCTGTGGCTGGCCACCGGCTCGGGCCTGTACCGCTTCGATGGCCGTCGCTTCGAACGGCAGGCAGCGCCCGTCGGCAGCCAGTTCCCGTCCACCAACATGGTCACGCTGGCGCATGCCGCCGACCGTGCCCTGTGGATCGGCTACTTCCAGGCCGGCATCAGCCGGTTCGCGCAGGGGAGGCTGCACAACTACGGCCGCGAGCAGGGGGTACCGGTCGGCGTGGTCCCACGCTTCAGCCAGGATCGCCAGGGCCAGCTGTGGGCGGCGATCAATGGCGGGCTGCGCCGCTTTGATGGACAGCGCTGGCAGCCATTGCCGGCCGCAGCCGGCCTGCCCGAACGCCGTGTGCAGTGGGTGCTGCACGACAGCCGGGGCAGGTTCTGGGTGCTGGCCGACCTGAAGATCTGGATGCGTGCGGCCGGCCAGACCACGTTCGAGGACACCGGCATCGCGGTCTCGCAGATGGCAACGCTGGCCGAAAGCCCGCAGGGTGAAGTGTGGTTGGCCGACCGGGTGCGCGGCACCTCACCCCTGGCCAACGCGCAGGGCCTGTTGGCGGCCAGCGAACGTGAAGCGCGGCGTCTTCCGGAACTGGTTGCTGCACGCCTGCAGTTCACTGCCGATGGCGCGCTGTGGGCCACGATGAGCCCGCACGGCGGCGTCGCCCGCATCACCTTCGACGGCAGCCGCGCCGTGCGCATGGAGCGTTTCGATTCGCCGCACGGGCTGACCGCCACCTCCGCGGTGCCGATCATCGTCGATCGCGAAGGCAATCTCTGGGTCGGCACCAACCTCGGCCTCAACCGCTTCCGCGCACGCAGCGTGCACACCCTGGCAGTCGGCCCGAGTGATCCCTACCGCTCGCTGGTGCGGGCCAGCGATGGCCGCGTGTATGGCTATGGCGAAGACCTCAAACCCTACGATCTGCGGCGCACTCTGCTGGATGGCAGTGCCCCGCAGCTGCAGGCCGCCGCGCGCCAGGCACCCACGCCGATCTGGCAGTTCGACTGGGTCAATCTTGCGCGCACGGTCGCCGGCCACACCTCGTTGATCCCGCTGCCGGCCCCGTTCACCGGGCAACCGCTGCACGCCCTGCTGTTCCCCGACGACGCGCAGGCCTGGGTATGCACGGGTGAACGCGGCGTCCTGCACTACCTGCATGGCCAATGGCAGCGCGAGGTCCGCCTGCCCGAGCAGGCCTGCTCATCGCTGGCACTGGATGCCCATGGTCAGCTTCTGCTCGGCTATGCCGACGGCCGCCTGCGCCGGATGAGCGCGGGCCACATCGAGAGCTTCGATGCCAGCCAGGGCCTGTCGGTGGGGCCGATCACCGCAATGCTGCATCACCAGGACCTGCTGCTGGTCGCCGGCGAAGCCGGTCTGGCTGCGCGCGTTGGCAACGGTCGTTTCGTTCCGGTGCGAACCGACATGGCCGGTGTACTGGAAGGCATCACCGGCATGGTGGCCGATCCGAACGGACACCTCTGGTTCAATGGCAGCCGTGGCCTGGTCCGGCTGGGGAGCGATGAGCTGCGACGGACGCTGCGGACCGGGCTGCCGGTGACGCCACGCCTGTTCGATGCGGTGGATGGCATGCCGGGCATCGCCCTGCAGAGCGGACCGATCGCCACCGCCACGCTGGCCGATGACGGACTGCTGTGGCTGGCCACCAACCAGGGCCTGGCCTGGCTGGACACCACCCGCTCGCACGTCAACACCATGGCGCCCAGCGTGCGCATCGGCGAAGTGCTGTATGGCAGTGAGCACGAGCCACTGCGCGATGGCCTGCGCCTTCCGGCCGGCACCAGCCAATTGCAGATCGATTACGTGGCGCTGTCGCTGGCGCGCCCGGAGCGCAACCGCTACCGCTATCGCCTGTCCGGCGTCGACGACGGCTGGCAGGATGCCGGCAGCAGCACCCGCGCGTATTACACCAACCTCGCTCCGGGCAACTACCGGTTCGACGTGGAAGCCGCCAACGAGGACGGCATCTGGAGCACTGCACCGGCCAGTCGCGGCTTCCGCATCGCCCCCACCTTCATGCAGACGGTGTGGTTCAAGCTGCTGTGTGCGGCCGCGATCCTCGCACTGCTGGTGATGGCGGTGCGCATTCGCAGCGGGCAGCTGGCCGCGCTGTTCCGCGCGCGCCTGCAGGAACGCAATGGCGAACGCGAACGCATCGCACGCGACCTGCACGACACCCTGCTGCAGGGCAGCCAGGGCCTGATCCTGCGCCTGCACGCGATCAGCCAGTCGCCGCAGACCCCGGAGCAGGTACGCGGCCAGCTGGAATCGGCGATGCAACTGGCCGAGCGCAACCTGGCCGAGGGCCGCGAGCGGGTCAATGCCCTGCGTGAGGGACCGTTCGCTGGCCGCGACCTCGCTTCGGCACTGGCCGATGTGCACGCCGAGTACGCCGGGCATGGCACCAACCCACTGCGCCTGACCGTGGAAGGTGCAACGCCACCGCTGCAGGCCGACGCGGCCGAAGAAGTGTTCCTGATCGGGCGTGAGGCGATCCGCAATGCGTTGCGTCACGCCAACGCCAGCGCCATCGAAGTGGAGCTGTCCTACGGCACGCGGTGCTTCCTGCTGCACGTGCGCGACGATGGCGTCGGCATCGCCGACGACAATGCCGGCCATGGTCATTGGGGCCTGCAGGGCATGCGTGAGCGCGCGCAGCGCCTCGGTGCGGAACTACAGCTGTGGACCCGCGCCGGACTGGGAACCGAAGTCGCGCTGGCGGTTCCCGCCCGGCGCCTGTATCACCGCCGCCCATCGCGCTGGCGCTGGCCCTGGAGTAAAGCAAACCATGACTGAGTCCCCTGCCCTGATCGGCGTGCTGGTGGTCGACGACCACCCGCTGCTGCGTGACGGCCTGGCGGCGCTGCTGGGCGCACAACCCGATCTGCGCCTGCTCGGCGAAGCCGCCGATGGCGAGGAAGCCATCGCCTGCTACCAGCGGCTGCAGCCCGACGTGGTGCTGATGGACCTGCAGATGCCACGGCTGGATGGTGTGGAAGCGATCGTGCGGATCCGCGCGATGGATCCGCGCGCGCGCATCATCGTGCTGACCACCTACCGCGGTGACGTACGCGCGGTCCGCGCGCTGCAGGCCGGCGCCAGCGCCTATCTGCTGAAGGACATGCTGCGCCATGAGCTGGTCGATACGATCCGCATGGTCGCTGGCGGCCGCCGCGCACCGATTCCCCCGGCGGTGGCGGCCAGCATCGCCGCGCATGTGGTGGAAGACCGGTTGTCGCCGCGCGAAACCGAGGTACTGAGGCATGTGGCCGGCGGCCTGTCGAACAAGCGCATCGGCGAGCGCATGCAGATTTCCGAGCAGACAGTGAAGGCGCACATGAAGAGCCTGATGGACAAGCTGGGCGTGGGTGATCGCACGCATGCGGTGACCCAGGCGCTGCGGCGCGGGATCATCAGCCTGGACGACAGCGGTCACGATTAGGGAGTTGTTCGGCAGGGCTTGCAGCCCTGCACCTGCGGTAGTGCCGGTCGCTGGCCGGCAACCTCTACAGCAACAGCGGGCTTTCCGTGGGATGGCGGGGCGGTGTTGGTAGGTGTCGACCTTGGTCGACACGGTAGATCCAGGCCATGCGTGGATGAAGCTCAATCGGATCGGAATCGAACATCTGGAAGGAAGAACAGGGGTCAGCACTTTCGGCTACAGCGCCTCGGCAAGGAACTCTAGCACCGCTGGCCCTACCTCTCGGTCCGCGCGGGCATGACCTTCGGCCGTGCCCCCCACTTCAATGTACGGGCCAACATCATTGCGGTGGGTAGTCGGCTGCAGGAGCGGTGTGATCAGATGCCCTGCATCTGAGTAGTACAGGAAACGGTCGCGGTCACCACGACCCGCCGCCGCAAGCCGACGCTGCGCAACAGCCAGCATCGTGCCTGAGTCACCCAGCCGATCGTCACCACCTCCGATCCACAACGTGCGTGCAGCAATGTCCTCGATGGGCAGCATCGCGGTACGCAATGCCGGTTCCCACTGCGGCCCCGGTCTGCCCCAGTCAACCTCCTCGCGATACGGCAGCCACGGCAGGGGTTCGCCCTGCCAGCTCAAGGGGGAACGGTCCACCGCTCGGAAATCGGCCGGGGCCACGTCACGGGCGATGCCACGAAACGGGGCTGGACTGCCTACCCAGGACACAGCGACGCGGAGCTCAGGCAGATGCACCGCCGTGGCCATGGTCACGATGCCGCCCCAGGAGCCTCCCATCAGCCCTACCCGCTGTGGATCCACCCGGGGATGGCGCTGCAGCCAGTGCACTGCGTCGCGTACGGTTTCCAACGGAACCTCGATCAGGTCCTTGGGCACGCCCGGCCCGCGATACCACGCCACCGACAAGGCGACGTAGCCATTGCTGGCTAGCCAGGCGGCATAGAGGTCGCCACCGTCGAATCCGCCTTCGGCACCGCCCAGCGCCACCAATGCTGGCGCCCGTGCATCAGCCTGCTGGCCCGATGGCAGGTACAGATGTGCTTCGCGGCCACCGATTTCGACCCGTTGCACCTCCACGCCCGGCAGCATCAGATGGCGCTGCAGGGTCCGCCGTGCGACCACCGATCCTGCACGCTCCACCTCCAGTTCGAAGGCCTGCGACTGGAATCCCAAGCCGTCATCGCAGCGCTGCCACTGCAGGGGAAGTGCGTTGGCCCTTCCTTCCTGCGGCTGCATCGACCAGATCAGCGCGCTCGCATCGACGCCTCGATAGCTGCCCTGTTCCGAGCCGCTGCGTGCGGTGTCGACCGTCCCCTGCGGGTCCGCGCGCAGTGCAGCCTGTGACTGCCAGCGCTGGCCCCGGCTGTCCCGCATCGACAACCGTAGTTGCACCACCTCGGCCGCCGCCAGTCCCTCAACCCTAATGGCTGGAATACGATCAGCGCGCCCCTGATGGTCATCGACAATGACCCGCACATCGGCCAACGCAGGCAGCGCCAGCACGCCCAGCAACACACCCAAGCACCATCGCATCCGCATGCTCCACCCTGATCTGGAAAGGCGCAGGGTGCACTGGCCGCAACGACCGGATTGCGTACTTCGGCGACGATGGCACCAACCGTGCCGCTGCAGGCACCAGCCGTGTGTCAGGCGCGTGCCGCCAAGGCCGCCTCCAGCACCGGCCGGTAGCTGCGGCTCACCGGCAGCTGCACGCCATCGGCCAGTTCAAGCAGCGCATCACCGTTATGGCGCTCGATCAGTGATCGCACCCGCAGCGGGTTGACCAGCGCCGAGCGGTGCACGCGCAACAGTCCTCCATCCGCCAGCCGTTCGGCCAGCTGCGCCAGCGGCTCACGCAGCAGGTGCAGTCGCTGCCCCACGTGCACGCATGCGTAATGACCGGCCATGTCGATGTAGTCGATCTCCGCCAGCGGTACATACTGGACACCACCACTACCAGGCACCGCCAGGGTCTGCTCACAGTCCTCCGTACGCGGTGCCAGGCCTGCCAGGCGGCGCACGCGCTCGATCGCTTCACGCAACCGCTGCGCTGCCACCGGCTTGAGCAGATAGTCTGCGACGCCCAGTTCGAACGCGCGCAGCGCATGCTGCGGCAGCGCGGTCACGAAGATGGTGTGCGCGGCCAGCGCCGGCTGCTGCTGGGGCAACTCCCAGCCACGACCGTCGGGCAGGACCAGATCCAGCAGCAGCAGATCGAAACGGCGCCCCTGAAGCTGCTCGCGTGCCTGCGCGAGGGTGGCGGCTTCGGCATCGACCCTGACCTGCGGAGTGCCCGCCAGCAACTGGCGCAGGCGGTCACGTGCCAGCGCCACGTCATCCACCAGCAGCACGCTCAGCGGACGCGTCACGCGATGCACTCCGGCAAGGTCACGCGAGCACGATAGCCGCCGCCCTCGCTGGCGGTCTGCAACCGGCCTCCCATCATCGCCAGGCGCCGCTGCAGTGCAGCCTGGCCAGTGCCCAGTCCATCGTTCGTGCCGGGACGCAGGCAGGGGTTGAACAGCACCACATCAAGCAGGCCGTCTTCCACACCGGCCCATAGCTCGATCCGCAACGGCCCGTCCCCCGGCTGCCAGCCACTGTGCAATACCGCATTCTCGATCAATGGCTGCAGCAACAGGCCAGGAACTGTCCAGGCCAATGCGTCAGCGCTGGCCTGCAGATGCAGATGCACTTCCTGATCGTGCAGCAGCGACTGCAGCGCGACATAGTCCTGTGCTGCGCCCAGTTCATCGGCGAAGCAGCGCTGCGGCGGGCATTGCAGGGTATCGCGCAGCAGCGACGACAGCTGTGCCAGTGCGGCATCCGCCGCGCGTGGACGTTGCAGCGCCAAGCCACCGATGGCGTTGAGCGCATTGAACAGGAAGTGGTGCTGGAGATGCTGGCGCAGGGCTGTTTCACGAGCCTGCTGCAGCACCTCTGACTGCGCCCTCAACCGCTGCAGTCCGGCCAGGCCATGGCCCACGCCCGCCACCGCAATGAAGGTCGGCAACGCAAACAGCGCGGTAATACCAATCGCGCGCAACACCTGCTGCGGTGCTGGCCAGGGTTGCCCCTGCCACAGCTGCAGCAGCACATGGCCCAGGGTCCATCCCAATGCCGTCAACAGCGGAGTCAGCAGCAGGCACAGCGCCAACCATCCGGCCAGATGCCGGCGTCCAGACAGTGGCCAGCGCCGGCACGCATCCCACAACAATGGCGTCGCCAGCATCCAGGGCAGCTCGGCGCCAAGGATGAACAACGCTGCCGGAATCAGACCGCCAGGCTGTTGGCTCAGGTGCACCGCCGGCACGGCGGTGGCGATCAACACCCCCCACAGGGCCAGCATCACCCAGTGTGGGCGTGGCAGCGGAAGCGGCGCCTCATGGGCTGGCAGCAGCAAGGCAGGCGAAACAGGCATGCACGGATTCGAACGGGAAACGGGCACCATGCTAGATGCCCGCACCGAATCATTCCCGTGCCGGAAGCAAGGGGCTGTCCACTGCCACGGATCCGCATCGTGCCTGGATTCCGTTCGACGCTGGGGTCAGAGCCCTTCCCGGTCGGAAGGGATCCGACCCCGCCGATCATTGCGCCTTCGCCGCCTCGGCATTCCACGCTGCGACCTTGGCCTTGGTGTCGGCCAGCATCCTGTCCAGTGCGGCGCGGTCATACACGTTGCCACGCAGGATCACGCTGTCGATTTTCTCGGTCGCCGCAATGTTCTGCAGCGGATTGGCGGTCAGCAGCACCAGATCGGCAGCCTTGCCCTGCGCAACACCACCGTAGCGGTCCATCTGGCCGAACCAGGCCGGGCCGGAACGGGTTGCGGCCGACAGCGCCTGCGGTGCGCTCAGGCCTTCCTTCACGAACAGCTGCAATTCCTGGTGCAGGGCGATGCCCGGGAAGTTGAACGAGTTGAGGAAGCCCGCATCGGTGCCGCAATGATCGTCACACCGGCCTCCTGCAGCATCGGCAGCACCGCGGCCACCTGGTGGTACTGCGCGTGGCGCGCTTCGATCTGTGCCGGCGTGGCCTTCGCCGCGCGGTCCACGCGCCACTGGTAGGTCGCGCGCAGGCCCGGGCCGATGTAGGCCAGGTACGGATCGTTGGCGTGGTCATCCTGGTCAAGGAAATCGAGGATGCGGCCACCGTTGAGGGTCGGGGTCACGAACACGCCGCGCTTGGCGAAATCGCGATAGGCGTGCATCGCCGTGTCACGATCGAAGCTGGCGTCGAGGCGGCGGTTGGCTTCGGCGCGGTCGATGCGACCGGCACCGAAGTCGGCGGCGATCTGCGCTTCGTCCTTGCTGCCGGCCTTGAATGCATAATCCAGATGCTCGATCGAGGCCAGGCCCGCATCGACCGCCTGCTCCACGGTCAGTGCCATTGGAATATGCCCCGAGGCCTTGAAGCCGGCCTTGCGCGCAGCACTGGCCGAGTACAGGAACAGTTCCGGCTTCAGCGTGCTGTCGGTGATCTTCACGAAATCAACCTTGTCGTGCTGCAGGCGGGTGATCGCCTTGTCGGCGTCAGCCTCGCTACCCACCTCGATCGTGCCCTTCCAGACCGGCTTGATGCCTTCGATCTTCGCGCCGGAACTGAGCAGGCGCGGGCCGAACAGCGTGCCCTTGGCAATCTCGCCACGCCACTGCAGTACCTGTTCGGGCAGGTCGCCGGAGCAGTCACGCACCGTGGTGATGCCATGCGCGATGTACAGCGGCAACAGCGCCTTGTTCTCTTCGATCAGCGCCGGGCCACCACCAAAGTGCACGTGCATGTCCCACAGGCCCGGGATCAGGTACTTGCCCTTGGCATCGATCTGGCGGGCCGCGCTCCATTGGCTGCGCAGCTGTGCATCCGGGCCGACGGCGACGATGTCCTCGCCACGGATCACCACGCTCTGCCCGGCCAGGGTGCTGGCGTGCTCGACATCGACCACGGTGGCATTGCGGATCAGCAGGTCGGCGCGCTCAGCGGCAGACGCCGACAGCGGTGCCACCGCAAGGAGGATGGCAAGGGACAACGGACGGGAACGGAACATGGACAGCATCCTGATTGGCACGCCCAGCGTGCGGGTGGAAGGGAACAGTCTTCAGCGCACCGCGCCGTGCTGGCGCAGCAGGGTTTCAATTCCGGTATAGCCGCGCTGGCGCGCGTGCGCCAGCGGCGTCACACCGTCGCCGTCGGCCAGCTCGGGGTCGGCGCCGGCCTCCAGCAGCAGCTGCACGATCTGCACGTGGCGCGCGCCGCCATCGCCAAGCAGGATGGCCTCCAGCAGCGCGGTCCAGTGCAGGCGGTTGACATGGTCCACAGCGACGCCGGCACGCAGCAGCGTGCGCACGGTGGCGACGTGGCCGCGCTCGGCGGCGGGAATCAAGGCGGTGCCGCCGTAGCGGTTGGTGCTGCGCAGGTCAGCGCCATGCGCTAGCGTCATCGCCAGGATCTCGTCCAGACCACGCGCGCCGGCGTACAGGTAGGCGCTGTCCTGCAACGCATCCTTGGCGTTGACGTCGGCGCCGGCTTCGATCAGTTCACGCGCGGCGTCTACATTGTTGCCATGCGTGGCCAGCAGCAGCGCGGTGCGGCCCTGGCCATCACGCGCCTCCAGATCGGCGCCGTCTTCCAGCGCCCCACGCACTGCCTCGGCATCGCCGCGGGTGGCGGCATCGCGCAGGCGGGCATCGGCCGAACCCGCGGTGGCCGAGCAGGCTGGAATGACCATCGCCAGCAGGCACAGCAGCAACAGGCGACCCATCGGGGCGGGCCAGCGACGGCAACGATGGATTCGCATCTTCGGTTCTCCTGTGCGGCGAGCACTGCGGGCGATGCCGGTACAACCGGGGCGCGGTGCTTGCTGCCCCCTCACCTGCATGGTAGAAGTCGTCACGCGCATCCAGAAGTGAAATGTTCAAATGCAAGACAGTGCCAAATCGAATAGAACCCTGTTCGAACTGGACCTGCTGCGGGCGCTGGTGATGGTGGCCGACTGCGGCAGCTTCACCACTGCGGCCACGCGCCTGCATTCGACCCAGTCCACCGTCAGCCAGAAGGTGCGCCGGCTGGAGGAACTGGCCGGGCATCGCCTGCTCGAACGCGGCCACCGCGACGTACACCCCACCGACGCCGGCCACACCCTGCTCGGCTACGCGCGGCGCATGCTCGACCTGAACGAGGAAATGGCACAGGCGCTGGCCGGCGCCACCGTGGAAACCGCGGTGCGCATCGGTGTCCCCGAGGACTTCGTCAACGCGCAGACCACACGCATGCTGGCCGCTTTCAGCCGCCGCCACCCGCAGGTGAAGCTGGAGATCAGCAGCGGCCTCAGCCGTGACCTCGCGCAGGGCTTCGACCACGGCGAGCTGGACCTGGTGCTGGTCAAGCAACGCCGCAACAGCCGCCAGGCGGTGCATTGCCGGCGCGAGCCGATGCACTGGATCGACAGCCTGCGCAGCAGCTGCCTGCAGCTGGACCCGCTGCCGCTGGTCACCTTCCCGCCACGCGGGCTGTACCGCGACGAGATGATCCACGCCGTGGAAGCGCTGGGCCTGCGCTGGCGCATCGCCTTCACCAGTTCGTCGCTGAGTGGCATCCAGGGTGCGGTGGCCGATGGCATCGGCATCAGCCTGCTGCCGCGCCGCGCGGTCACCCGCGAACACCGCATCATCGATGGCGAGCGCGAGCTGCCGGTGATCGACAACTACGAGATCGGCCTGCTGCATCGCTCCGATGCCGATGATGCCGTGCGAGCGCTGGCCAGCGAACTGTGGCGGCAGGTGCAGCGCGAACCGGACTGAGCACCGCACATGAGGTAGTGCCGGCCGCTGGCCGGCAACCTCGACAGCCACATTGTCCAGGCGCGGGCATGGATCTAGCGCATTGATCATCGATATCTGATCAGACCTGCCGCACCAGGGCACTACATCGCCGGCTACAGTCCCCGTTGTTTCCGTGTCCCACGGCGCTCTGCCATGTCCGATGAAATCCCCACCCGCTTCGATCCCCTGCCCGCTGCGCTGCAGACGCATCTGCAGCACCAGCGCTCGCTGATCGCTGCGCGCGTGGCCGCCGGCTTTCCCACCCTGCCGGTGCAGTGGCCGCTGGCGGCCACCACGCTGCAGCGCGTGGTCGATGCCGAGCTGATCGACCGTGATGACGGCGATGGCTGGGAAGCGCTGGGCGTGGCGTTCGGTGACACCCTGGCCCAGCGCGTGCCGGGCCTGGCCTGGATGCAGGTGACCGATGCCTGGGGCATCGACGCGGTGCTGCGCTATGCCGACAGCAGCCTGCAGATCGGCGCCAGCACGCTGCTGCTCAAGCGCATCGAGCAGGGCGAGCTCATCGACATCGCCCATCTGCTTGCGTGGCTGGAAGAGTTCGTCGCTACCCGCGCCGACGATTACGTATGAAAAGCCGCCGAGCGTGGCTCGGCGCTACACGGGTTGGCCCGGCGTGGATCTACAGCCAACGGCCATCAACTACCACGCGTCGCTCCACCGGCACTGCGGCCACAGCGGCCGGGCCGTGGTCGGCACGCACCGCCACGAAAGTGGCCGGATGCCCTTCCACAAGACCGTACTGCGGCAGCCCGATCACCTGCGCGGCATGGGTGGTCACCATGTCCAGCGCCAGCATCAGGTCGGCATCGGTATGGAAGCCGGAGCGGTAGCCCAGCAGCATCGCCCGCTGCAGCAGGTCGCCGTTGCCATACGGCCACCAGCAGTCACGAATGTTGTCGTTGCCGGCGAACACGCGCACACCAGCGTCATGCAACGCGCGCAGCGGCGGGAACGGATGATCGCCCGGCGCGTTGCTCATGATCGCTACGCCGGCCGTGGCCAGCGCCTCGCCCACCTGCAGCGCGCGCGCCAGCGGCACGTCGCCCAGCGAATAGGCATGGCTGACCGCCACCCGCCCCTGCAGGCCAGCGGCCCGGGTGCGCGCGGCGATGCGCAGCAGCTGCGCCAGGCCGGTTTCGCCGGGCTCATGCAGATGGATGTCCAGCTGAACGCCGTAACGCTCGGCCAAGCCGAACAGCAGCGCCAGCTGGCCTTCGGCATCACCGTCGAGCGTGGTCGGGTCGATGCCGCCGAGCACCTCCACGCCCGCAGCAAGGGCCTGCTCAAGCACCGCTGCGGTACCAGCGCAGGACATCACCCCGGCCTGTGGGAACGCCACCAGCTGGATGCGCATGATGTCGGCACAGCGCAATGCGGCCTCGCGTACCGCTTCCAGGTGACGCAGGCCGGTGCTGCCATCGATATCGACATGGCAGCGCATTGCCACTGTGCCGAAGCCGCTGCATTGGCGGATCAGCGCCTCGGCGCGATCGACCATCGGCGCCGCAGCCGCCACTGCCGCCTTTTCCACCGCCAACCGCTCAC
Source organism: Stenotrophomonas sp. INTA L402-1 (assembly GCF_059295135.1). Taxonomy (NCBI): domain Bacteria; kingdom Pseudomonadati; phylum Pseudomonadota; class Gammaproteobacteria; order Lysobacterales; family Lysobacteraceae; genus Stenotrophomonas; species Stenotrophomonas sp. INTA L402-1. The sequence goes on along the minus strand of NZ_JCAFWP010000022.1, from coordinate 8,542 downwards.
GCAGGCTGTTCACCGGCTGATGCGGATGCCAACGGTCGCCGACGAAGCTCTTGTCGAGGTGAATGTGGCCGTCGACCAGACCGGGCAGCACCGCGAAGCCCTGCAGGTCGACGCATTCCGCCCCTTCCGCCGGCGCGGCCTCGTCATTGAGCCCGCTGATGCGGCCATCACGGATATGGAAATGCAGTGGCGCGCCGTCACGGTCGACACCACCGTGGATGAACTGCAGGGTCATCGGGAATTCCCGGAAAGCCAAGACTGGCGCCATCCTGCGCCTCGATAGCGCCATCGGCCAACGAAATATCTGGATGGCACGCATTCACCAGAACGATGATTCCCCCTGCGACAACCGGTCGCAGCCACGCCGTGCACACCCCTGAACGGGTAACATGGGCGCCTGTTTCCGCTGTGATGCCGCATGGGCCCGTCCGACCGCCACGATCGTCTCCGCCGCTGGCAGGCCGCGTCCCTGCTTGCCGCCGCTCCGATCGCCAGCCTGTCCGCCACTGATGCTGCGGCCGCTGCGCCGCTGCAGTCGCCGCCGGGCCAGCAGCGGATCGCCCCGGCTGCGCTGGTCGAGCGCCTGCACCAGCGCGTGCTGTCCGGGCAGAGCGCCACCGCCACGCTGGAACACTGGTGCGCCGAGCACGGCCTGGCCGAACAGGCGCGGGTGCGCGCCGTGCGCATACACGGCCAGGACAAGCCTCCCCCCGCCGACGTGCTGCAGGCGCTGGGCGTGAAGCCGGGTACCGACCTGCGCTATCGCCGCGTGCAGCTGGTCTGCGGCAGCCGCGTGCTGTCCGAGGCCGACAACTGGTACCTGCCTGGTCACCTCAGCCCGGCCATGAACCAGGTGCTGGACAGCACCGACGAACCGTTCGGTCGCGTGGTCGGCCCGCTCGGCTTCCAGCGCCAGACCCTGGCTGACCAGACGTTCTGGCCGCCGCGGGGCGAAGGCGATCACGGCGTGATCCTGGAAGTGCGTGCCCTGCTGCGCGACCGCCAGCAGCAGCCTTTCAGCTACGTCATCGAGTCGTACCTGCAGCAGACGCTTCCGTAACGCGCCGCGGCGCCGGGCATCCGCCGGCTACGGGCCCGTGATGGCGTTGGCTGCAGGATCCACCGAGAACACGAAGCGCCCACCACGCTGGTCCCTGCCCCATGTCATCGGCGCCGTGGTCAGACTGTAGACCGGGGCCGCCTTGTCCGTGCCGATCGCCTCGGACCAGGCACTGAAATCCTCATCGGTACGGCTTCGGATCTCGCCAACACACAGGCTGTAGCCACAGGCGAAAGACACCAGCGTGCCGTCGCTGCCGATGAGCCGCGTCGCGGCCGTCCTGTAGAGCCGGGTCAGGTCCTGCACTTCCGGGTGGCCAGCCGCATCGCGCTCGAACTGGCTGATCGCCTGCGCGAAAGCCTTGTCGGAACCCAGCAGCGCCTCACTCTTCTGCACGGACACCGCACCCTCGCTCAGCAGCATGCGCTCGCCCTCGAGGAAGTGCCCCTCCGGTTGCGCGAGCCCAGCGGCAGCCGTCGTGGCACTCGATGCCGTTGCCGCGCGCGATGGCCCAGCGTGCTTCGCTGGCTGCGCGTGAGACTGCGCAGGCGCGGCATTGGCCACCTCCGCGGCATCCTCCACGCTGGCCGCCTGCCTGCCACTGCAACCTGCAATGGCCACCACTGCAATCACACTCCACACCCTGACATCCATGCGCATCCTCCTCCGGGTAGCGCCACAGCATGCCACGCGCGCAGCGGCAACACGGGTGCACTGCACAAAGAAAAGCCCAGCAATGCTGGGCCTTTCGTTCGCCTGCGGAATCAGCGGAACCGGTAGTCCAGTTGCACCCAGTACTGGCGGCCATATGGGTCGTAGTTGCCAACCGGATAGAACGGCCAGCCGCCTCCGTTCTTGTCCGCCGGCGGGCGGCTGTCACGCAGGTTGTTGACGATCACACCCACCGACAGGTTCTCGCCGAACTGGCGGAACACGCTGGCGTTGTAAGTCATGTACGGCGCGATGCGGCCACTGCCATCGGTCTTCGGCAGCGAGCCGAAGCGGTTGCCGTACAGCGTGGTGGTCCAGTCACCCTGGTTCCAGGTGATGCTGCCGTTGGCCTTGCTGCGCCACTGGTAGTCATCCAGCGAATTGCGGATGTCACGCTCCGGATCATCGGAGAACTGTCGGTATTTGTGCTCCAGCACCACGGTGTAGGCCAGGCGCGTGGTGAAGCGGCCATAGCGGCCGGCATCGAAACGCCAGTTGCCCTTCAGGTCCAGGCCGCGAACCGATTCAGAGGCCGCGTTGATCGGATTGATCAGCACGCGGGTCACCTGGTCCGGCTGCACGCTGGCATTGGACGGATTGCGGATCACCCGCGACAGCGCGTCCTGGCACAGCGGCGAACCGATATCGCGCGCTTCGCCGCCCAGCGTCCGGCCCAGGCGGCAATCGGCCTCATCACGCAGGATGCGGCTGGTATCGAGGCTGGTCACTTCGTTGTCGATGCGGATGTCGTAGTAGTCAGCGCTGAAATCCAGGCCGGACAGCGGCGACCAGACCACGCCGAAACCATACGACTTGGCCGATTCCGGCTGCAGCTGCGCATTGGCGCGGTTGCTGTAATCAATCGACAGGCCGTTGTAGTCGCAGTTGTCGTACGACTGGCCCGCCGTGCGGCAGCGCCAGTAATCGGTCATGCCCGGGTTGTAGCCGCGGGTTTCGGTGGCAAACACGTAGTTCATGTCCGGCGCACGGAAGCTGGTCGCCGCCGTACCACGGATCAGCAGGCTCTCGATCGGACGGAACTCGACGCCGAAACTCCAGGTGGCCTTGCCGATGTGCTCGCCACCGGCACGGTACTGGTCATAACGACCGGCCAGGGTGGTGGTCAGCGACTGCAGCAGCGGCAATTGCAGCTCCACACCTGCAGCGTAGCGGTCACGCTCGCCACCGGCGCCGACGCCTGCACTGGTGTTCCAGAACTCGCCGCTGCCCAGGCGCGGGTCCGGTCGGTTGCGATAGCCCTGGCTGCCGGCCTCGACCACCGCTGCCAACGCCGCATCGCCCCCAGGCAGCGCGAACAGGCGGCCGTTGACGCTGGCGCTGAAGGTCTGCAGCCATGCCGCGTTACGGCTTTCCTGGTAGTCGGACAGCCCCTCGTATTCGTTCGGGGTCAACGGCTGGAACAGGCGCGCCGGATCCGGCGCATAGACCTCAACGCCGTTGCGCACACCCAGCTTCGGGCCGAGCAGGTATTCGTTGATGCCGGCCAGCAGCACCGGCCGGCGGGTGCGGTTCTCGTATCGCGAGCGGCTGTAGACCGCCTCATAGTCCCAGCCGCTGTCGCCGATCTGGCCACGTGCACCGACGTTGAACGACCACGAGTTTTCCAGGAAGCGGTTGGCATTGCGCGGCAGCCCGCCGATTTCCTCCGGCGCGAAGCGGCGGTACCAGCTTTCCAGGTTGCCGGTGGTCTGGTTGTAGAAGTAGTTGCGGGCCGAGGTCCAGGTCGGCGCACGCGTGTTGTTGTAGATCCGCGCGCTGCCCACGGCGACATCGGCAAACAGGTCAGTGGTCTCGTTGACGTGGAAGGTCAGCAGGCCATAGCCATTGAGGTTGCGCTTCTGGGTCTGCACGGTCCAGTAGCTGGCGGCGGCCTCGTTGCTGCCGCAGTACCAGCCCTGGCGAGGGTTGAAGGCGCGGAACACGCTGCCGCCATAGATGTCAGACGCCCCGTCGCAGCCAGTGACGCCCGGATCGATGTTGCGGCCGGTGGCGGCATTGCGGCGATAGGCGATCGCGGTCGCCTGCGGTGCCTTGCCGGCCGGATCATCGTCCAGCGAATCCATGAAATCGCGCTGGCGCGCGTGGATCGCCTTGCGCACATCGAACTCGAAGCCGAACAGCGCATCCCAACGCTCGCCGGAACTACCACCGACCACCTGCGCGCGCTGGTTGTCGCCGCCGCCCTGCTGGGTGCCACCGGCGCGCACGTTCACATCCACGCCCTCAAAGCGGTCCTTGAGGATGATGTTGACCACGCCGGCGATCGCATCGGAGCCGTATACCGCCGACGCACCTGCCGCCAGGACCTCGATGCGCTCGATCAGCGCACTGGGGATGTTGGCCAGGTTGACCACGTTCACCGACCCTTCGTAGGCCAGCGGGTAGTCGGCCTGGCGGCGGCCGTTGACCAGCACCAGCGTGCGGTTCGGGCCCAGCCCGCGCAGGTTGATGGTGTTGGCGGCCGGGGTGAAGGTGTTGCCGAAGTCCTCGCCCTGTACGTTGCCGGTGTTCTCGGTCAGCGCGCTCAGTGCGTCGAAGGCATTGCGGTAGCCCTGCGCATCGATCTGTTCGCGGCTGATCACCGTCACCGGCGACGGGCCCTCGACACTGGCGCGTGGAATGCGCGAGCCGGTGACCTTCACTTCCTGCAATGTGGTGGGTGCGCTTTCCTGCGCGAAAGCCGGCAGCGAGACCAGCATCAGGGACGACAGTGCGAGCACCAGCGGACGCGGGCGCAGCGCCTTGTGGGAGGCGGACATGGGCTTCCTGGGGAGTTGGGCGGGTGGTGGTACGGGGGCAGCGGCCTGTACGGCGCATAACGATCCCGTAACGAAAGTGTCCTGAATGGGGGGGGGCAACGGAAATGACCAGGCCTGATGGCCTTATGCCTGAACCGAATCAGACCCGCAGTGCCATCCACCACACTTTTGCAATGTTTTGAATGGTGCAGGGCTGCAGGCACAGCCATCGTGCCGGGGATGATGACCCCGTACCCCACTTCCCTCCTTCCCCCATTGCGCCCGGTGCTGCGCCGTCACCTGCTGCAGCTGCAGGCCGCACCGGTCACCCTGCGCCCTTTCCAGCGTGCCGACCTGCCGCGCTGGCGCCTGTTCGATGACCGCCGCCGGCGCGGCCGCCGCGATCCGTCCGTCATCGATGAGGAAGCGCGCTTCCTCGCCCACATGCATCGCTCACGCCTGGAACAGGACAACGACCAGCTGCTGCTGGGGGTGTTCGATGACGAGCACGGCAACGTACTGGACCAGCTGCACGTACGGCTGCAATCACTACACGCGCGCAGCGCCGAACTGCTGTCGCTGCAGCATTGGCACCCGCATGCCGACGCGGCGCTGCAGGCGCTGTGCCCGTTCCTGTTCGAGGACGTCGGCCTGCATCGCCTGTTCGTGATGCTGCCACCGGACTGCAGTGATCCGTTCGCCACCGCGCTGCGGGCCTTCGGCTTCGAGCAGGAAGGCCTGCTGCGCGACCATCATCTGGATCTGGATGGCTGGCAGGATCGCCAGCTGCTGGCGCTGACCGCCCCCATGTGGCGGAGCAAGCACAGCGTGCTGGACTAGCGCACCCGCTCCAGCGCGTTGCCGGCACCGGTCAGCACCGAGCAGGCGTGGTCCTGCAGCTCTTCGGCGCTGGCCTCGTTGCCGGTGCCCGCGTCCACACGGGTGGCCAGCAGGATGAAGCCCGGGACGCCCTGCACGGCGTCCCGGCCCGCCACAACCAGGCTCCACTGGCCGACGTCGTCCACGCCTGCGAGGTCGTAGGCCAGCAGATTGAGCGGATTGGCGGTCAGTTCTGCGCCCGGCAGCAGGCGTGCCTGGTACTGATGGCCGCGCAGCAGCACCGGCAGCGGTGTCCACTGGCTGCCCAGAGCGGCAGCATGCGTGTCCAGCGCCTGCAGCACGTCGGCACGCAGGCAATCCACGTGAATATGCAGCTGGTGCTGCGAGCGGCCATGCGGTGAATTCAGCGCCAGGCTGGCGACGTTGCGCGGCAGCGGTTGGCCCAGCGCCCGTTCGGTGTGGGTGCGGGCCAGCCAGGCCGCGCCGAAGTAGTTGGGTGCACCACGCTGGTACAGGCTGCGGCTCTCGATGCCGCTGACCTTGTCCAGCGGCATCAGCAGGAACTGGTAGTCGCCGTGCGCGTCCTTGACCAGCACATCGCGGCGGTCTGCTGCCGTCTCCACCCGCAGGCAATCGCCACGCGGGCCTTCGGCGCCCTGGCAGTCACGTTCAATCAATCGCCACAATGCATCGGAATGGGCCGGCGGCGGAGGCGCGCTGGCACAGGCAGACAACAGCAGCAGGGACGACAGCAGGAAGGGGCGCAAGGACACGGCACGACTCACGGAGCAGGCACGGCAGACAGCGCCGCGCTGCATTCTAGCCAGTGCAACGCTGCAATCAGTAGGTGCCGAACGGCACTTCAACCACGATCGGGGCGGCACGCTCGCCGGCCTGCAGGCTGTAGCGGTCCAGCGCGCCATCGTCATCGGCGTGTGGCTGGCGCTGGAAATGCAGCGGATAGCGGCTGTCCCCCAGGCGCACGGCACTGCCGTCGGCCTCCAGCGCGGCACCTTCCGGAATCAGCAGACCGCCCAGGTCGCTGTAGGCGCCAGGTACATCGGCGAAGCTGTAGTCGGCCAGCTCGTCCACCCGCTGCATCGCATAGACGTGCGGCACATAGGGTCGTGCAGGGCTACGGCCATTGCTCAGGTCCGTCACCCAGGCCTGCGGCAGGTGGTACTCCCCGCGCAGCGCAGCTACGCCCAGCGAGGGGCTGGCCACCTGCAGGCAGCACACCGCCCGCTTGCCCTCGCGGTCGAGGATGGCGAAACGGTCGCCGCGGGTGGCCGCCTGCGGCAGCATGGCGAAGGCCAGGTTACGCTGCGCCGGCGCGTAGCCGGATTCGGTCTGCAGGTTGCGCCAAGCGCCGAATACCGGGGATTGGACCTGCTCGGGTTCCGGATCGGCAGCGGAGGCGGCAAACGCCACGCCCAGCAACGACAACATCAGGGCCGTCATTGTCTTGTCCTTGCCGCGGAAACTGCCTGCCGTCATACCGTATCCAACACCTGCGCCGGAAAGGCCCGGCCTGCCCGCTGGCGTACTGCCAGCTATTCCTCCCACTATGCAATGACCACGCTGTGCCGGCAATGACCGGGGCGCTGACGCCTTTCGCACGCTCGGTGCTATCGTTCCCGCCATCGTCCCCTGCGCAGGAGCGCTCACATGTCTGCATTCCGTCTGTCCCTGTTGCTGCCGGCCTCCGCCCTGCTGCTGTCGGCCTGCGTCAGCACCCCTGGCCCGGAAGTCAAAGGCAGTGGCCGCTGCGACGCCAGCCAGCTGGGCTGGGCGATCGGCCAGCCGGCCAACGAGCCCAACATCCGTCGCCTGTCCCGCGAGAGCGGTGCCGGCCTGGTCAACCCGATCGGCCCCAGCACCATCACCACCAAGGACATCCGCCCGGACCGCCTGCGCGTGTTCGTGGACAAGGACAACATCATCACGTCCACCCGCTGCGAGTAAGCGCGGCAGCGGACTTTTGTAGAGTCGAGCCATGCTCGACTGGTTTTCGGATGGGTCGCGCGGAAAACCAGTCGAGCATCGCTCGACTCTACATTTCAGGGTTCGGTATACCCCGCGCAATCCGGCAGCGCCTGGTCGGGGTGGAATACCCCATCGCTGAAGCGGAACAGCCGCGTGTAGGTGCACGCCGGGTCCTGCTCGGTGCGCAGATCCTGCTTCTTCAACGGCCCCTTGGCCAGCGAATCCTCGAAGCGCGAAACACCGGCCGGGAACCGGGTCGCCACGGTCTGGTAGCGCAGCACCGGCATGCCCTCGGCGACTGTATCCAGCGCCAGCTTCGCCGAGAAGCCGTATTCGTCATGGCAGGCACCTGCGCGCTGCTTGATGTCCTGTTCGCTGAAACAGGCGCGGATCATCGCATTGCCCAGCCATGGCACGGTCAACACGTCGTCGTCCACCTGGATGTCGTCCTGCAGGTGGCGCACGCGTGCCAGTTGCAGCGTGGACGCGTCGGCACCTCCACCGGAGTACATGGCGCTGAACGTGACGATGCCACCCACCAGCACATTCTGGCGGGCGCGCTGCTGCGGGTCGGTCACCGGTTCATCGCTGCCCACGCCAGGTGCCAGCCGCACGATCCACGGCCACAGCGACAGCTCGCTTTCCTGCGGCACGTCGATGCTGACGTGGTAGGTGTGTGGCGTGCCCTGGCCCGGTTCCTTCTCAAGTACTTCCAGCACGGTCGGCCGGTCACCATCTTTGGCAACCGGCTGCACGCGCACGCACCAGTTGCCGTCCCGCGTGCACTCGTAGAGCCCCACCGGCCCCGTCTCACTGGCGATCAGCACCTGCCCCAACGGCTCCATCACGTTGCCCGCAGCGTCACGCTGCTGCGGCAGGATCGAGCCCTGCGTCAGCGCCAGCATCGGGGTGGCCAGCAGTGCAACGCACACGGTCGTGCGGGCAAGGACGGGGGGCATGGATGAGATTCCTGCTCGTGGAATCCAGATGGTAACCGCTGCTCCGGTAGAGTCGAGCTTGCTCGACTTTGCATTTGTAGAGTCGAGATCCTATGTTCGCGGTCAAGCCTGCTGGAAGCAGGCTTGACCCACCTTCAGCATGGCCGGATCGAAGTCCCGGCCGCTTTTGAAGACACCCCAGGCGATCCTGGCCAGCTTTCTGGCCAGGATGTTGAAGACGGCGGTGC
>NZ_JCAFWP010000021.1:0-75269 GCF_059295135.1 Stenotrophomonas sp. INTA L402-1 | reverse complement strand
AGATGTGTATAAGAGACAGGCACTACCGTGCAGAAGGCCGGTCACATTCGGCGCGCGGCTCCGTCTTGGGACACAATCCCAGCAGGAGAGCCGCCGCCATGACGACGTTCGCCGCATCGATCGACCAGACACTGGAGCGCGAACTGCCTGCCGCCGCCAGCGGTTGCCAGCACGCCTATGGCCGCATCGTGCTGGCCTGCCAGAACACGGTTACCGCCATCGCGCTGGCCATCACCCGCGATCGTCAGGCCAGTGAGGACATCGCCCAGGAGGCCTTCGTGAAGGGCTGGCAGCAGCTGCACCAGCTGCGCAGTTCGACCAGCTTCCTGCCGTGGCTGCGGCAGATCACCCGCAACCTGGCCCGCGACTGGCTGCGCGCGCAGCGCGGCCGGCCGCTGACCGGCGAGGCCGCCGAGGTGGCGATGGGCATGGCCGCCGACCCGGCCCCGGGCGCGGCCGACCGCCTGCAACGGGTGGAAGAAGAGATCGCCGCCGAGGACATCATCTCCGCCCTTCCCGCCGACAGCCGCGAAGTGCTGCTGCTGTACTACCGCGAAGGCCAGCGCTCGCAGCAGGTGGCCGACCTGCTTGGGCTCAGTGACGCCGCCGTGCGCAAGCGCCTGTCGCGTGCCCGCGCTCTGGTGCGCGACGGCCTGCTGCAACGCTTCGGCGAGTTCGCGCGCAGCAGCGCACCCAGTGCCGCGTTCGCTACGGCGGTGGTTTCGATGGTACTGGTGGCTGCGCCCGGCACGGCCAGTGCTGCGGTGCTGCTCGGCACCGGTGTCGGCATCGGCGGCAGCAAGCTTGGCCTCGGCGGTGCCAGCGCTGCGGGCGGCACCGCGATGGGCTCGCTGACTGCCACGCTGGGCCAGCTGCACGTGCTGCCGGCCGAAAGCTGGGGGGCGGTGATCGGCGGCGTGGTCGGTGGTGCGATCGGCAGCTATCTCGGCGGCCGCTTCCTGATGTCGTACACCGAAACGGCGTCCGAGCGCCGCGACGTGCGCCGCTTCCTCTACCTCAACATCATCACCGGCATGTTCTGGTGCCTGGCGATCCTGCTGGCTGTGATGCTGCAGGCGCCGGTCTGGGCGCAGCTGACGGTGCTGGCGGTAGGCCTGGGCGTGGTCAACTACCAGTGCCTGGTGCCGCTGCAGCGGGTGATGGCACCGATGATCGCGCGCGATTCGGCCCGCCGCGGACGCACCGGCATCAACTGGAAGTTCGAATCGATGTACGGCCGCACCGGCATCATCGCCATGAACCTGATGGTCATCGCGCTGGTGGTGTACTCACTGATGCGCAGCGGCCGCCTGTAACGGACAACGCCGGCAGTGCGCCGGCGTTGTCGTCATTCACTGCGTTGAACCTCAGCGCTGCGGCTTCGGCGCCGCGCCATCGCGCGGACCTCCGTGGCGCGGGCCACCGTGCATCGGGCCCTTGGCCGCGTCGAACTCGGCCTTGCTCAGCTGGCCATCCTTGTTGGTGTCGGCGGCGGCGAACCAGGCATCACGACGCTGCTTCATGCGCAGCTCGCGGTCGGCCTTGTCCAGGTAACCGTCCTTGTTGAGGTCGAGCTGGTCGAAGCGCGCGGCCAGGCGCGGATCGGCCTTGGCTTCCTCGCGGCTGATGCGGCCGTCCTTGTTGACGTCCAGCTTGGCCCAGCGCTCACCGCCGTGGCCACCACGGCGACCATGCTGCCAGCGCGGCAGCTCATCGCGCGAGAGCTTGCCGTCCTTGTTCTTGTCCAGCTCGTCGAACTTCGCGGCCAGGCGCGGGTTGGCAGCGGCCTCGCTGCGGTCGATGACGCCGTCGCCGTTGGTGTCCAGCTTGGCCGGGCGCTGCGCCGGCGCGGTCGGGGCATCGGCGGCCAGCGCGATACCGGTAGCGGAAGTGCCGAGCAGCAGGGCCAGCAGCAGGGGGGTACGGATCATGAGGTCACTCCTGGGGATGGGGATTGCGTCGGGGTGATCACTTCACCCTCGGGAGACAACAACGCCCGGGTGCGACATCGGTTGACGCCGCTGCCGGTTCCATTCATCCGGCGGACAGTCGCCGCCAATGCGACAGGCTGGGGCTATGCTGTGCCCATGGCGATTCACGGCGACAGAGACGACGAACTGCGACTTTTCCAGACCGGCGAGCACCCCTGCGGGTACTGGTCGGACAGGGTGGCACGCGACCTGGTGCTGGATCCGCACGACCGTCGTCTCGGCGGCCTGTACCCGCTGGCATTGAGCTGGGGCTTCCGCCGCAGCGGCGACCTGGTCTACCGCCCGCACTGCGCACACTGCCAGGCCTGCGTGGCGGTGCGTATTCCGGTGGCCCGCTTCGCCCCGGACCGCAGCCAGCGCCGTTGTGCCGCCCGCAATGACGACCTGGAGGTGCGGATCACCGCCGCCACGGCCCGCGACGACCTGTTCGCGCTGTACCACCGCTACCTCACCCACCGCCACGCCAACGGCGGCATGGACGACCATGGCCCGCACGAGTTCGAGCAGTTCCTGATCGGCAGCTGGTCGCATACCCGTTTCATGGAGATGCGCCTGCCCAGCCACGACGGCCAACCCAGCCAGCTGCTGGGGGTGGCGGTGACCGACGTCACCGAGCACGGCCTGTCGGCGGTCTACACCTTCTTCGACCCGGACCACGCCGCACGCGGGCTGGGCACCTTCGCGATCCTGCAGCAGATCGAATGGGCGCGCCGCGAGGGCCTGCCGCACGTCTATCTGGGCTACTGGATCCGTGGCCACCAGAAGATGGACTACAAGCGCCGCTTCCATCCGCTGGAGGCCTACGACGGTCGCCGCTGGCACGATTTCGACAAGGATCTGGACGGGCGCTGACAAACCGCTGACACCGGGCCGGGTGCACAATACGGCCCATGAACGCCAAACCCCTGATCCTTGCCCTGGCCCTGCTCTGCGGCGCCACCGCCCCTGCCTTCGCCACGTCCCCTGCGATGACCGAAAAGCCGTCCGCTGCACTGCGCCTGGCCACCTACAACACCTCGCTGTACTCCGATGACGCCGGCGGCCTGATCAAGGAGCTGGAAGGCGATAGCGAGCACGCGCGCAAGATCGCTGCGGTACTGCAGCAGGTGCGCCCGGACCTGGTGCTGCTGAACGAATTCGATTTCGACGACGCCCACCGCGCCGCCGACCTGTTCCAGAAACGCTACCTGGAAGTGGCCCAGCCCGGTGGCGGCAAGCCGCTGCACTTCGCCTACCGCTACCTGGCGCCGGTCAATACCGGCGTGCCCAGCGGCCTGGACCTGGACAACAACGGCGTGGTCGGCGGCGAAGGCCGCAGCCGCGGCAACGATGCCTGGGGCTACGGCCTGCACCCGGGCCAGTACGGCATGCTGGTGCTGTCGCGCTACCCGATCGATGAAGCCAAGGTGCGCAGCTTCCAGCTGCTGAAGTGGAGCGCGATGCCGGGCGCGATCCGTCCGGTCGACCCGCGCACCGGCAAGAGCTTCTACAACGACCACGTGTGGTCGCAGCTGCGGCTGTCGTCGAAGTCGCACTGGGACGTGCCGGTGAAGACCCCGGCCGGCGTGGTGCACGCGCTGGTCTCGCACCCGACCCCGCCGGTGTTCGACGGCCCGGAAAAGCGCAACGCCGCGCGCAACCACGACGAACTGCGCCTGTGGCAGGAATACCTGTCCAAGGGTGACAAGCCGTGGCTGTGCGACGACAAGGGCCAGTGCGGCGGCCTGGCGCAGGACGCGCGCTTCGTGATCCTCGGCGACCTCAACAACGACCCGGTCGACGGCGATGGCCGCCATGAGGCGATCGTCGAACTGATCGAGAACGCCCGCGTGCTGCGCTACCCCACCCCGCGCAGCGTCGGCGGCGAGCAGACCAGCCTGGCCTATGCGGCCAAGGGCATCGAGCGCAAGGGCGCACCGTTCCATGCCACCGGCGATTTCGGCCCGAAGTCCGGCACCATGCGCCTGGACTACGTGCTGCCCTCGACCGGTTTCGAGTACATCGGCAGCGGCGTGTTCTGGCCGGCCAATGAAAGCCCGGAAGCGAAGATCGCCGACGGCAGCGACCACCACCTGGTGTGGGTGGATGTGCGGTAGAGCAGCGTACCGACCAACGGTCGGTACCCACCAGGTTTCGGTAGGCGACGACCGTTGGTCGTCGCTCCTTTTTCAGGGGCGCAGTTCGACGCCGATCGCTTCGGCGGCATCACGCGCGATGGTGCGCGCTTCGTCGATGGTTTCCGCGCGCGCCAGGGTCACGCCGACGCGGCGATGGCCATGCACGCTGGGCTTGCCGAACAGGCGCACGGCGGTGTCCGGCACCTGCAGTGCGGCGGCGACGTTGTTGAAGTACGGCACGCCCTCGCCATGCGCCAGCAGCGCGCACGAGGCCGACGGGCCGCTCTGGCGGATCACCGGGATCGGCAGGCCGAGGATGGCGCGCGCGTGCAGCGCGAACTCGCTCAATTCCTGCGAAACAAGCGTCACCAGGCCGGTGTCGTGCGGGCGCGGCGACACTTCGCTGAACCACACCTCGTCGCCCTTCACGAACAGCTCGACACCGAACAGGCCCCAGCCACCGAGGTCATCGGTGATCACGCGCGAAATCTCTTCGGCACGCGCCAGTGCCGCGCTCGACATCGGTTGCGGCTGCCAGCTTTCGCGGTAATCACCGTCCTTCTGCAGATGCCCGATCGGCGCGCAGAACGAGGTGCCGCCGGCATGGCGCACGGTCAACAGGGTGATCTCGTAGTCGAAATCGATGAAACCTTCGACGATGCAGCGGCCGGCACCGGCACGGCCACCGGTCTGCGCGTAGTCCCAGGCCGGGGCGATGTCCGCCTCGCTGCGCAGCGTGCTCTGGCCTTTGCCCGAGGACGACATCACCGGCTTGACCACGCACGGCAGGCCGATGGCGGCCACAGCGGCGCGGTACTCGGCTTCGGTATCGACGAAGCGGTAGGGCGAGGTCGGCAGGCCCAGGGTTTCGGCGGCCAGGCGGCGGATGCCTTCGCGGTCCATGGTCAGGCGGGCGGCGCGCGCGGTCGGGATCACCCGCAGGCCCTGCTCCTGTTCCAGCTGGACCAGGGTTTCGGTGTGGATGGCCTCGATCTCCGGCACCACCAGGTGCGGCTGCTCCTGGGCGATCAGCGCGCGCAGGGCCATCGCATCGAGCATGTCGATCACATGCGAGCGGTGCGCGACCTGCATGGCCGGGGCATCGGCATAGCGGTCGGCGGCGATCACTTCCACGCCCAGCCGCTGCAGCTCGATGGCCACCTCCTTGCCGAGTTCGCCCGAGCCCAGCAGCAGCACGCGGGTGGCGGAGGGGGACAACGGAGTTCCAAGCTTGGCCATGGCGGTTCCAGCAGCGATGTGAAGGCGGGTGGGCATTCTAGCTGGCCGACCGTCCCGGCCACGGCATCCGACGAACGGTAGCCGACAAGTGATATCACTTTGATATCTTCATTCCGAACCCTCAAGGACGTACCGCCATGAAAGAGAAGTCGCTGTCTTCGCTCAACGGCCTCGGCACGCTGGCCGGCGCCCTGCTTGTCGCCCTCGCCGGCGGCGCCCTGTTCGTACTGGGGGTAGCAGCCAAGGCCAGCACCGGCTCGCCCAACCTGCTGCTGATGCTGGCCGGCATCCTGGTGGCGGCGCTGGCGATCTTCGCCCTGGCCGGCCTGTACACGGTCCAGCCCAACCAGGCGGCGGTGCTGAGCCTGTTCGGCAAATACGTGGGCACCGTGAAGGACAACGGCCTGCGCTGGAACAACCCCTTCTATGCCAAGCGCCGGGTCAGCCAGCGCGTGCGCAACTTCGAGAGCGGCAAGCTGAAGGTCAACGAGCTGGACGGCAGCCCGATCGAGATCGCGGCGGTCATCGTCTGGCAGGTGGTCGATGCCTCCGAGGCGGTCTACAACGTGGACGACTACGAGAGCTTCGTGCACATCCAGTCCGAATCGGCGCTGCGCGCGATGGCCACCAGCTACCCCTACGACCAGCATGAGGATGGCCAGCTGGCCCTGCGCAGTCATGCCAGCGAGATTTCCCAGCACCTGAAGAACGAACTGGCCGAGCGCCTGGCCGACGCCGGCGTGCAGGTCATCGACGCACGCATCAGCCACCTCGCCTACGCCGCCGAAATCGCCCAGGCGATGCTGCAGCGGCAGCAGGCCAACGCGGTGATCGCCGCACGCACGCGCATCGTTGCCGGTGCGGTCGGCATGGTCGAGATGGCCCTGGCCGAACTGCAGAAGAACGGCGTGGTGCAGCTGGACGAGGAACGCAAGGCGCACATGGTCAGCAACCTGCTGACCGTGCTGTGCTCGGACCGCGGCACCCAGCCGATCGTCAATGCAGGCTCGCTGTATTGAGCCACACTCGCAACGGGGCGCCCCACCGCCCCGCCAGGAGCCCCCATGAGTGAGAAGAAAGCCTACCCGCTGCGCATCAACGCCGACGTCCTGGCTGCGGCGCAGCGCTGGGCTGATGACGAGCTGCGCAGCCTCAACGCGCAGATCGAGTACGTGCTGCGCGACGCCCTGCGCAAGGCAGGACGCCTGCCCAAACCCACGCCATCGTCGGAGGACAAGGAATGAGCAAGCGCTGGAGCTACCAGACCATCGAGGTCAAGACCTCCATGATGGGCGTACTCAAGGCCGAGGATGTCCAGGCCGAGCTGAGCCGGCAGGGCCAGCTGGGCTGGGAGCTGGTCAACATCATCATCCCGGCGCCGATGCGCCCGGCGATGCTGGTGTTCAAGAAGGAGGCCTGAACCATGGGCGGCAGTGACCCGAAACCCTTTGACGTGGCCGAGAGTTCGCCGCTGCGCGTGCTGTGGATCGTGCTGCCGCTGCTGGCTGCCTTCGTGGCCTGCCTGTATGCGCAGCTGTACAAGGCACCGGCGAACGCACCCTGGATCGAAGTAACGCTGTCGCCGCCCTGGTTCCGGATGGGCGGCAGTGCGGCATGGAGCCTGATCGTCATCGCTGTACTCGCTGTCGGGCTGGGGGCCGCCTTCTTCCGCCGCCGGGTGGAGCTGGCCGGCAACGTGCTGGACGTGCGCTCGACGATGTACCGGCGGCGGGTGCCGGTGGCGCAGCTGCGGCTGGACCAGGCCGAGGTGGTCGACCTGCAGCGTGACCGCCGCTATGGCATCCGTGTCAAAACCAATGGCTATTCAATGCCGGGCTTCTACTCGGGCCACTTCCGCCTGCAGGGTGGCGGCAAGGGCTTCGCGCTGGTCACCGACCGTGCGCGTGTCCTCGCCCTGCCGGTCAGTGATGGCAGCACGCTGCTGCTCAGCGTGGACCGGCCGCAGGCGCTGCTCGATGCGCTGCGCAAGGTGGCCGCGTCGGCACCACGGCAGTAAGCTGAGGCGATGCAACGACGCCCGCCCCTGCTGATCAATACCGAGGCCATCGAGCTGTGGCCCGCCCACCTGTTGCGCGCACGCAGCAACCTGGATGCACGCCTGCTGTCGCAGGCGCAGTGGGTGCTGCGGCGCAAGCGTGATGGCCGCTATCTGGCGGCGGTACTGCCGCACGGCGTGCATTCGATGGTGCCGCGCCTGCCGCGCGAGCCCGGGGTCGAGGATGCACTGGCGCTGCTGGACACCGCGGCTGCACGGCCCTTCGGCGCCGGACTGGAAGATCAGTGGCTGCCGCTGGCGGGGCTACAGCAGCGCCTTCAGCAGCTTGGCCTGGACCCGCAGCGCTACGCCGACGACAGCGGCCTGCCGCTGGAACCCGAACCCTGCCTGCTGCATTTTGCCGGCCGCGATCGCTTCGCCCGCCCGCTATGGCTGCGCCGTGGCGCCGCGCAGGGCTGGCGACGGATGCGACTGCATGCGGCACAGGATGGCATTGCGCTGGACGCCATCTCCGGCTTCCGCAGCCATGCCTACCAGTTGGGCATCTTCGAACGGAAGCTGGCGCGCGGCCTGAGCGTGGCGGAGATCCTGAAGGTGAATGCCGCACCGGGTTTCAGTGAACACCACAGCGGCCATGCGCTGGACATCGGTACACCGGGCGACGCCCCGGCTGAAGAATCGTTCGAAGCCACCGACGCGTTTGCGTGGCTGCAGGCGAATGCCGGTGGGCATGGCTTCCAGCTGAGCTACCCGCGCGACAACCCGCATGGGATCGTCTACGAACCTTGGCACTGGTGCTGGAGACCGGCCAACGGCTGAGCCCCTCGTGGCGGCTGCACGGCGAACTTCATGGAGCTGTCCGGGCGGATTCCGCGCGCGCCCACCACGAGATGGAACAAGAAGGCAAAGACAGAAGCCGGTCGCTTCGCTCGAAGCCTCTACAACGGATCAGCGCGCGGCTGTTGGGTCCGCCTTCAAGCGAGCCGAGCACCGCAGGTCCGGCGAGGGCGAAGAGGTGCGGGTGTCTGAGCGCAGCGAGTTCCCGCACCGTCCCTCGACGGGCCGAGGAGCACAGGGGACCGGTGCGCAGCACCGGCTCGCGGCCGGCGGCGCGTTTCTTTTGGTTACTTTTCTTTTCGCGCGAAAAGAAAAGTAACGCCCATGGACCATCACGATCGCATCGGCATGGATCGGAGCGACAGCCCTGCGACCGTCACCGCCTCAACGCATTGATCGCCAGCAGCACCCATCCAGCCATCATGCTGGTGCCACCGATCGGTGCCATCCGTGTCGGCCACTGCCACAACGCACCGCCCACCAGGCTGCCGGAAAACAGCAGCACGCCCAGCAGCAGCACGTACAACGCCAGGTGCGCGATCGCGCCCTGCGCGCGCGGCCCGAGCGCCACCAGTACCGCGCCATGCGCGAACGCATAGAGCGCCGCCATGTTCAGATGCTGCTGCGCCAGCGGGTCGGCCACACCGTGCGAGGCATAGGCCGACAGGCCGATAGAAGCGGCGCCCAGCAGCGCCCCCAGGCAGGCCAGCAGTGATGGCTTACGTGCGCGACGTTCGAGATTGAACATGTGGGCTCCTTGCGCAGCGCCCTTGCCGGGCGCAGATGAAAAAAAACGCGCCGCAATGAGCGGCGCGTTTTCGTGTCCAACACTACATGGGTCAGCCGAGGCTTACTTGACGGCCCAGTAGATGTCGTAGGTCGCTTCCGGGGTGAACGACTTGTCCAGACCGTCCTTCCAGGTTTCGTACGGGCGATCGACCACTTCCGAACCGTTGGTCACAGCCCAGGCACGCAGGCCGTTGCGGGCCACGTCCAGACCCGCCATGTGGCCGGTGTAGGCGGCATGCGCCGAACGGTGCGGGGCCACGTGCACGTACTTGACCGGAGCGCCGCCGTCGATCTTGACGGTCAGCTCTTCAGCGGTGGCACCTTCAGCACCCTTCTTCTTCACCGGCTGGGCGATGTCGAAGGCGTACTTCTCCTGACCGAAATCGGTGGTGATGATGCGGAACGGACCGGCGGCTTCAAGGCCGTTGGCCTCCATCACGCGCTTGATCCACTCCTGGTTGTCCTTGATGGACTTGGTGATCGTGTCCTGACCGCGGTCCACGTTACCGGCGTTGACGACCAGCAGGTCTTCAGCCGGCACATTGACGATGGCCAGATCGGTCAGCGGGGCTTCCGGGGTGCGGTAGTCCACGTTCGGGACGCTGGCCAGCATGTTGGCCATACGCGACAGACCCATCTTGATGTCGTCGCCGATCTGGCGGCTGACATACAGGCCGGCATAACGGCCGAACAGGTCGAAGCCGTACTTCACCGAGTAGTCCTGGGTGATCTTGACGTTGCGGCCACCCTTGCCGGTCGGCTCCAGCGTGAAGGTGGTGATCTTGTCGTGACCCTTGGTGGCGTCATCGATGGCGATCGCAACACGCTTGTTCTCTTCGGCTTCGGTGATCTTCCAGGAACCGGTGCCCAGGTCCTTGGAGGTGAAGTCGAGGGTGGCACCGACGCCGGAGGCCGGGCCGGAAAGCTTCAGTTCAACGGCGGGATCGCGCAGTACCAGCGGGTTCCAGTCCTTGAAGCGGCGCAGGCTGCTGACCGTGTCGTACACGATCGTCATCTTGCGGTTGGTCTCGATGCTTTCGGTGATGTGACGCTCGCCCGGCAGACATACGCCAATGATGACGAACAGGCCAGCCACGATCCCCAAGGCGATCAGGAACTCGATAATACGGGTCATTCAGAGAGTCTCCGGGGCCGATCCCACGGCCGGGTTGATTGAAGCGAAGCGCCAATCCTAGCAGGCTTCGCGGGCATTGTTTATCGGGATTGGCGCACCGGTTTCCCTGCCGGCTGCGTATTTGTATGGACAAAGAATTCGAAGGGTACCGCATACCGATACCCGTGAAGTAGGGGGCAACCCCACCCGAGGGCCATAACTGGACCTCAAGTCATTGTCCTGAAAAGGTTTTCCTCAGACCAGCTGGAGTTCGAACGCCTTCAGTACGGCGCGCGTACGGTCGCGCACGCCCAGCTTGGACAGGATGTTGGACACATGGTTCTTGATGGTGCCTTCGGCCACACCCAGCGAGTTGGCGATCTCCTTGTTGGAGAAGCCACTGGCCATCAGGCGCAGGATCTCGGTCTCGCGGTCGGTCAACGGGTCCGGGCGGTCCAGGCTGACGAACTCGTTGCGCATGTGCTCCAGGCCGGACAGCAGGCGCTGGGTCACGGCCGGCTGCACCAGCGAACCGCCGTCGGCCACGGTGCGGATGGCACCGACCAGCTGCGCCAGGGTCACGTCCTTGAGCAGGTAGCCCTTGGCTCCGGCCTTGAGCCCGGCCAGCACCAGCTGGTCGTCGTCGAAAGTGGTGAGGATGATGGTCGGTGGCAGCTGCTCCTGGCGCGACAGCACCTGCAGCGCCTCCAGCCCGGACATCACCGGCATGCGCATGTCCATCAGTACCACGTCGGGGCGCACCTGCGGTATCAGCTCGACCGCCTGCCGGCCATCGCCGGCCTCGGCCACCACCTCGATACCGTCGTCGAGCGCCAGCAGGGAGCGGATTCCCTGCCGCACCAGGGTTTGGTCGTCGACCAGGCAGACGCGAATCATCAACGCACTCCTTCAGGAACCTTGGTAAGGGCGGCCACCAGCACCGTTGCCGGCACCGTCGCCCGCAGCCGGAAGCCTTCACCGGGACGGGTTTCGATCTGCAGCTGGCCACCACATTGTTGCAGGCGCTCGCGCATGCCGCGCAAGCCATTGCCCACATTGACCATATCCGCGCCGACGCCGTCGTCGCGGGCCTCCACCACCACCCGGTCGGGGGCTTCACGGTACACCTTGATCCACAGGTGGCGGGCGCCGGCATGGCGCACCGCGTTGGTGATGATCTCCTGGGTACAGCGCAGCAGCACGTGGGCCCGCTGCGGGTCCTCCACGTTCAGCGGATCCTCGATCTCCAGCTGGATGTCCAGCGAGGGCACGTTCTCGGTCAGCGGGCGCAGCGCCGCCGCCAGATCGATGGCGCCGGTCTCGCGCAGTTGGCTGACCACCTCACGCACATTGCCCAGCAGCAGCTTGGCCAAGGCATGCGAGCGCTTCACATGGTCCAGCGCCTGGCCCTCGGCCAGGTGACCGGCCACTTCGAGGTTCAGGGTCAGTGCGGTCAGCTGATGCCCCAGAAGATCGTGCAGCTCACGCGAAATGCGGGTTCGCTCGTTGACGCGAGCGCTTTCGGCCAGCAGGGCACGAGTGGCACGCAGCTCCGAATTGAGCCTGCGCTGCTCGTCGCGGGCCTGGGTCTGCTGTCTCGCGACAAGGCTGGTCACGAAGATGAACATGGAAAAGCCGCCATACAGCAGCGATTGCATCACGGCTTCGAACAGCGGGAAGTTCAGCAGTATGTAATAGACCGGGGCCACCGCCAGCTGGCTGACCAGCAGCCACAGCACGCACAGACGCGCCGACAGCATCCACGGAATGACGCCGGCAGCCACCATCATCAGGATGCTGCCCAGGCCCGAACCACTGAGGAAACTGACGCCCAGCGCCGAAACCGTCAGCAGCAGCAGCAGGCCGCGGTCCAGCCAGGTGGTGTGACTGTCGCTGTCACTGCGCAGGAGGCGGGTCAGCCAGTAGTACGCGGCGCCGAAGGACAGGTAGGCGACGAACAACAGGATCGCCCAGCTGCCCATATCGCTGCGGCTGTGCAGGTTCTCGAATTGCGAGTACGCCAGTGGCAGGCCGACCATGACCCAGGTAAACAGGCCGGCCAGACGGAGGACGCGGGTATGGCTGAGGACTCCCAACATGCCAGCACTCTACGGGCCCGGCCCGCGTCGCGCACTCCCACGGAAGTCATGCATCCGAGGTCCCCTGTTCATGCCGCAGCCCACCCCGGGCATGCAATAATCGTGCGCAGGGTCCAATTTGACGGACCAACCGCGTTACCCCACGGAGTCACAATGTCGATTGTCATCCGCGACGTGCGCGAGCACGAGCTCGATTCCGTCCTGGCTTTGAACAACAACGCTGGCCTGGCCATCCTTCCCCTGGATGCGGCCCGCCTGCGCCTGTTCTACGAAACCGCTGAATATTTCCGCGTCGCCGAGCGCGACGGCAACCTGGCCGGCTTCCTGATCGGCTTCGGCAGCGACAGCCAGCACGACAGCAGCAACTTCGCCTGGTTCAAGCAGCAGCTGGACACCCCGTTCTTCTATATCGACCGCATCGTGGTCGCCAGCCGCCGTCGTGGCGGTGGCGTCGGCCGTGCGTTCTATGCCGACGCGCAGAGCTTTGCCGAGCTGCGCTACCCGCAGATGACCTGCGAAGTCTTCCTCGACCATGGCGCCGATGCCGCCCTGCTCTTCCACGGCAGCTTCGGCTTCCGCGAGCTGGGCCAGAACACCATGCCGCAGGTCGACGTGCGCGCCAGCATGCTGGCCAAGGAACTGTGCAGCTACCCGTGGGTCCAGGAGACCTACGGCGGCAAGCTGCCGGATGTGGCATGGACACGTGCCCGGCATCTGCCGGCGCAGGCACAGCGGCCGACGGGGACCTGAGCGTGGCGGTGAATTTCGATTACGAACAGGCCGGTGAACTGAAGATCGGCCAGGTGGGCATCGCCAACCTGCGCATCCGTACCCTTGATGTCGAACGCCTCGTGCAGGAAATGCGCGAACGCGTCACCCGTGCGCCGAAACTGTTCGGCCGCGCCGCGGTGATCCTCGACTTCGGCGGCCTGAGCCAGGTGCCGGACGTGGCCACCGCGCAGGCGCTGGTCGATGGCCTGCGCAGTGCCGGCGTGCTGCCGGTGGCGCTGGCCTATGGCACCAGCGCGGTCGACCTGCTCTCGCAGCAGCTCGGGCTGCCACTGCTGGCCAAGTTCCGCGCCCAGTACGAGCGTGCCGAGGCCGAGCCGGCCCCGCCGCCGCCGCCCGCGCCGGAACCGCGTCGCGCAGCCCGTGCCGAACCGAAGCCGGCACCGGCCACGCCGGTGGCCAAGGTTGCCGACGCCGCCGCACCGCAGCCGGGCCGCATGCAGCTGGGCAACGTGCGTTCGGGCCAGCAGCTGTACGCTGAAAACTGCGACCTGACCGTGATGGCCACCGTCGGCGCCGGCGCCGAGGTCATCGCCGATGGCAGCATCCACATCTACGGCACCCTGCGCGGCCGCGCGCTGGCAGGGGCACAGGGCAACACCGCGGCACGCATCTTCTGCCGTGATTTCCATGCGGAACTGGTCGCCATTGCAGGCCACTACAAGGTACTGGACGATGTCCCGGACTCCCTGCGCGGCAAGGCCGTGCAGGTGTGGCTGGAACAGGACCAGATCAAGATCGCTGCGCTGGACTGACGCAGCACCCAAACAGAATCATCAGGAGAAGTCCTTTGGCTGAAATCATCGTAGTCACCTCCGGCAAGGGCGGCGTCGGCAAGACCACTTCCAGCGCGAGCTTGGCCTGCGGCCTGGCACGGCGCGGCAAGAAGGTGGCGGTGATCGACTTCGACGTCGGCCTGCGCAACCTCGACCTGATCATGGGCTGCGAACGCCGCGTGGTGTACGACTTCGTCAACGTCGTGCACGGCGAAGCGACCCTCAAGCAGGCCCTGATCAAGGACAAGCGCTTCGAGAACCTGTACGTGCTGGCCGCCTCGCAGACCCGCGACAAGGACGCACTGACCCAGGAAGGCGTGGGCAAGGTCCTGAAGGACCTGGCCGCCGACGGCTTCGATTACATCATCTGCGACTCCCCGGCCGGCATCGAGAAGGGCGCCTTCCTGGCGATGTACTTCGCCGACCGTGCGGTGGTGGTGGTGAACCCGGAAGTGTCGTCGGTGCGCGACTCGGACCGCATCATCGGCCTGCTCGACTCGAAGACCCACAAGGCCGAGTCCGGCCAGGACGTGCCGGCCTTCCTGCTGCTGACCCGCTACACCCCGCTGCGCGTGGAAAGCGGCGAGATGCTCAGCATCGCCGACGTCGAGGAAGTGCTCGGCCTGAAGGCGATCGGCGTGATCCCCGAGTCGGGTGACGTGCTCAACGCCTCCAACAAGGGCGAGCCGGTCATCCTGGATGTCGAGTCCGCAGCCGGCCAGGCCTACGACGACGCCGTCGCGCGCATCCTCGGCGAAGAACGCCCGATGCGCTTCACCAACGTCGAGAAGAAGGGCTTCTTCAGCAAGCTGTTCGGAGGGTAAGCATGGGCCTGTTTGATTTCCTCAAAGCGAAGAAGACCACCGCCGAAACCGCCAAGAACCGCCTGCAGATCATCATCGCGCAGGAGCGCAGCAACCGCGGCGGCCCCGATTACCTGCCGCTGCTGCAGCGCGAGCTGCTGGAAGTGATCAAGAAGTACGTGAACATCGACGTCGATGCAGTGAAGGTCGACCTGGTGAAGGATGGCCAGCACGATGTGCTGGACATCTCCGTGGCGCTGCCTGAAGGCCCGGACAAACCCTGAAGCTCTGCCCCGCCCGTGCCTGCACGGGCGGGGCTGCCTGACCCGCATGACCGATACAACAACCGCCGTGGACATCACCTGCGTGGGCGACATCGCCTTCGCTGATGCGCAGTGCCTGCTCGCCGCGCATGGCCTGCAGCTGCACCACGTCGCGGCCGGTGAACCGATTCCCGGCAGCTACTGGGGCGAGCCCGAGGCCGGCATCATCGCCAGCAACGTGTACGTGCGCGATGACACGCCCGTGCACTCGATGCTGCACGAAGCCTGCCATCTGATCGTGCTGCCGCCGGAGCGGCGTGCGCAGGTGCATACCGACGCCACCGACTCGGTGGCCGAGGAAGATGCCACCTGCTATCTGCAGATCGTGCTGGCCGGGCAGCTGCCTGGCGTTGGCAGTGCGCGGTTGATGGCCGACATGGATGCCTGGGGGTATACGTATCGGCTGGGGTCGACACAGGCGTGGTTCGAGCAGGACGCCGAAGACGCGAAGGCGTGGTTGATCGAACGCGGATTGCCGGTGGCGTAACGCATCGGTAGTGCCGGCCGTTGGCCGGCAACCTCATGAACCCGTGCAGCATTACCTGGTTGCCGGCCAGCGGCCGGCACTACCCCATCAGCCCTGCCCTGCCAGCGCGCGCAGGGTAATGCCGACGATGTAGGCCAGGTAGGTGCCGGTGGCGTAGCCCATCGTGCCCAGCAACACGCCCACCGGCGCCAGGGCCGGATGGAACGCTGCAGCCACCACCGGCGCCGAAGCCGGGCCACCGATGTTCGACTGCGAACCGATCGCGAAATAGAAGAACGGCACCTTCAGCAGCTTGCCCAGGCACCACAGCAGCGCGATGTGCACGGCAATCCAGATCAGGCCGAGCAGGAACAGCCATGGGCGGTCCAGCAGCGCCAGCAGATCCATCTGCATGCCGATGCAGGCAATCAGGAAGTACAGCAGCAGCGAACCCAGCCGCGAGGCGCCCGCACCTTCCAGCGTGCGTGCACGGGTGAAGCTCAGGCTCAGGCCCAGCGTGGTCGACAGCACCACCACCCACACGAACGGCGCATCCAGGCTGAACTGCGAGGCCCAGCTGACATTGGCCTTGAACCATGCTGCCAGCGGCGCACCGATCGCGTGTGACAGACCCACGCCGCCGAAGGCCACTGCCACGATCAGCATCAGGTCGGTGAGGCTGGGAACGCGCTCATGCTCGGCCTGGAAGCGCGCGATGCGCTCCTTCAGCTCATCGATGGCCGACGTGTCGGCACCGCTGCGCGCGTCGATCTTCGCTGCGCGCCCGGCCAGGAAGATCAGCGCGGCCATCCACACGTAACCGACACCGACATCGACCACCGCGAACTGGCCGAACGTGGTGGCGTTGACGTCGAACACTTCGCGCATCGCCAGCATGTTGGCACCGCCGCCGATCCAGCTGCCGGCCAGTGCGGCCATGCCGGCCCAGGTGTCACCGGCCACCGTTTCCGGATGCAGCGCGCGCATCACCAGGAAAGCCACCACCGCACCCAGCATGATGCTGGCGGACGCACCCAGGTACATCAGCACCAGCTTCGGCCCGAGCCGCAGGATGCCCTTGATGTCCACCGCCAGGGTCAGCAGGATCAGCGCTGCCGGCAGCAGGATGTCGCGTGCGATCGGGTTGTAGAGCTTGGTGTTCTGACCGTCGATCAGGCCGACGGTGTTGTAGATGCCGGGAATCAGGTAGCACAGCAGCAGTGCCGGCACGAAGGTGTAGAAGCGTTTCCACAGGCCCTGCTCGCGCGAGGCGGTCCAGAACACGGCGCCCAGGGTGGCGGCGATCAAACCGAAGACGACGATGTCGTTCTGGATCAGGGCGGTCGAGGGCATGCAGGCGCTCTGGGTAGAGCCGGCCGCTGGCCGGCTGCTGTTGGCGGCAGATCAGGAAGGTGTGCCGACCAACGGTCGGCACCCACCGGTACAGCAGATGGCGAAACAAAAGCGCCGCCCCGAAGGGCGGCGCTGCCGTCATCAGTTGCCGATGTGCTGCTTCAGCCAGGCATTGACGGTGTCATGCCACAGGATGCTGTTGTTCGGCTTCAGCACCCAGTGGTTTTCATCCGGGAAGTACAGGAACTTCGATTCGATGCCCTGGCGCTGGGCAGCAGTGAACGCGGCCAGGCCCTGCTCGACCGGAATACGGAAGTCCTGCTGGCCGTGGATGACCAGGATCGGCTTCTTCCAGTCCGCCACGTGGTTGACCGGGTTGAACTTCTCGTAGTTCGCCGCCTTCTGGTACGGCGTACCGCCCTGCTCCCACTCGGTGAACCACAGTTCTTCGGTGGCGTAGCCCATCATGCGCTGGTCGAACACGCCGTCATGGTTGACCAGGCACTTGAACGGGCCGTTCCAGTTGCCGGCGATCCAGTTGACCATGAAGCCGCCGTAGCTGGCGCCCAGCGCACAGGCCTTGTCACCGTTGAGGAAGGAATACTTCTTCAGCGCCGCATCCCATCCCTTCTGCAGGTCTTCCAGCGGGCGGTCGCCCCAGTGCTGGCTGATCGCATCGGTGAAGGCCTGGCCATAGCCGGTGGAGCCGTGGAAGTCGATCATCACCACGGCGTAGCCCTGGCCCGCATAGGTCTGCGGATTCCAGCGGTAGCTCCAGCCATTGCCGAAGCTGCCCTGCGGGCCGCCGTGGATCAGGAACGCGACCGGGTACGACTTGCCTTCCTGGTAGTTGTGCGGCTTGACCACATAGCCGTGCACGGTGTCGTTGTTCCAGCCCTTGAACTCGAACTGTTCGTAGTCACCGAAGCTGACGTCCTTGAGCACGTCGCCAGCGGCCGGGGTCAGCGCGCGCAGCTCGCCGATGGCTTCGCCGGCGGCCGGCAGCAGGCCGACCAGCACCTGGTCGTTGCTCTTCAGGCTGTTGCGGGTGATCGCCACGCTGGTGCCGGCCACGTCCACCGAGGTCACGCTGCCGTCGCCGATCAGCTTGGTGGCCTTGCCGCTGGCCACGTCGATCTGGAACAGCGGGTGCTCGCCGAGGTCATCGGCAGTGGTGTAGATGCTGCTGCCATCCGCGGACAGGGTGATGCCGCCCGCCGAACGATCCCATTGCGGCGCGATCTCACGGCTCTTGCCGCTCGCCAGGTCCATCGCCATCAGGCCGAAACGGTCGGCCTCGAAGCCCGGGCGCTTCATCGCACGGTAGAACAGGGTCTTGCCGTCGGCACTGAACACCGGGCCGGCATCCCAGGCCGGATTGGAGGCGGTCAGGTTGACCGGCGCCTGCTTGCCCGCAGCGTCGAAGCGGTACAGGTCGAAGTTGGTCGACCACGGCTCCTGCTTGCCGGCCACGCGGATGCTGGCCACCACGCTGGCGCCATCCGGCGACCACGCGAAATCGTCATTGCCACCGAACGGCTTGGACGGTGCATCGCCGTCGATGGTCGCGCTCAGCGCCGAGGCGCCCTTGACCGCCCCGGCCTTGCCTGCCGGCAGCGGCGCCACGAACAGGGTGTTGCGGCGGCCGTCGTTCCAGGTATCCCAGTGGCGCACGAACAGCGAATCCCACACCTGGCCGCTGGCCTTGGCGTCCTTCTTTTCCTTCAGCTTCTTCTCGGTGCATGCCAGATCCGAGGCACAGGCCTGGAACACGCCGGCACTGAACAGCACGCGGTCGTCCTGCGGTGACACGTGGTAGCTGTCCACGTCCACCGGGAAGTCGGTCAGCTGACGCGGGGTGCCGCCGTTGATCGGCTGCGCGTACAGCTGCTGGCTGCCGTTCTTGGCGCTGAGGAAGTAGACGGTCTGGCCATCGGCCGACAGCGAAGCGGAATTGACGTTCCAGCCGGCCGGGGTGATCTGCTTGGGCGGTGCCGCATCGCGGGTGCGCAGGTTGCGCGCGAACAGCGCGGTGGAGGCCTTCAGGTTGGCGTCCACGCTGCGCTTGGCGAACACCACAGTGCCACCGTCCGTGGTCAGTACCGGCGCGGAGACGCGGTCCATGGCCACCATGTCGCGGACTTCCAGGCCACGGGCAGCGGCAACGCTGGGCAGGGCAGCCAGCAGGCTCAGTGGCAGCAGGGCATGACGCAGTTTCATCGGGGTCTCCGCAGGACGGCAAAAAACCGATGGTAGGCCCGTGCGGCCGGGGCTGCCAAGGCCATCGGTCATGGCTGCGCGCGGGGTTGGCCCCGCCGCCAGAAAAAGCAAACCGCGCCGTAGCGCGGTTTGCGGTAGTGCCGGCCGCTGGCCGGCAACCAGGGGTATCACGGGATTCCGGGATTGCCGGCCAGCGGCCGGCACTACCTGTCCCTTACGCCTTGGTGTACTTGCCGGTGCGGTAGATCAGCCAGCCCACCAGGAACAGCACGGCCAGGCCGATCCACTGCGCGCCCGGCAGGTGGAACGGCACGGCCAGCACGTCGGCGCGGCTGCTGACCACGATCGGAATCGCGATGGCGATGCCCATCAGTGCCTCACCGGTGATCAGGCCCGCAGCGAACAGCACACCCGGCTTATGCACGCGGTCGCGGCCTTCTTCGTCATCGGCTCGCACCTTGTGGAAGCGCTCGACCAGGTGGGCGATCAGGCCGCCGAGGAAGATCGGCACCATCAGCTCCAGCGGCAGGTAGATGCCGATGGCGGCGGCCAGCACCGGCACGCGGAAGCGTGCGTTGCGCGACTTCAGCCAGCTGTCGAAGGCGATGATGGCGGCACCAACCACGGCACCGATGCCGATGAAGGTCCACGGCAGTTCGCCACCGAACAGGCCCTTGGCCACCGAGGCCATCAGGTTTGCCTGCGGCGCAGCCAGCGCGTTCGGGTGCAGCTCGGACTTCACGCCGATGCCGTAGGCGGTGGCTAGCAGGTTCAGCACCGGGGCCATGATCAGCGCGCACGAGAAGGCACCGATGCCCAGCATCAGCTGCTGCTTCCACGGGGTGGCACCTACGATATAGCCGGCCTTGAGGTCCTGCAGGTTGTCACCGCCAACCGCTGCGGCGCAGCACACCACCGCGCCGATCATGATCGCCGCCACCGCGCCCAACGGCGCACCACCGGCACCGACCGGCTTGAGGCCATCGGCGCCCAGCAGCACCACCAGCACGGCCGAGGCGAACAGGATGGTGGAGATGGTGATGCCCGACACCGGGTTGTTGGACGAACCGATCAAGCCGGCCAGGTAGGCCGAGACCGACACGAACAGGAAGCCGGCAACGATCATGATGATGGTCATCGGGATCGACACGTGCCACTGGCCGACGATGGCCTGGTACAGGGCCAGCAGCGGCAGCACGAAGACCACCAGGGCCACCAGCATCCACTTCATCGGCAGGTCGCGCTCGGTGTGCGCCAGCACCGGGCCACCGCTCTTGCGGGCGGCGGCAAAGCCGCTCTTGACGCCATTGAGCAGCGACTTGCGCAGCGAGATCAGGGTCCAGATGCCGCCGATCAGCATTGCGCCGACACCCAGGTAACGCATCTTCGCGCCCCAGATGGCGAACGCCGCTTCGGTGGAGGATGCCGTGGCGACCGACGCGGCCAGTGCCGGATCGGTGTTCATGAAGAACGCCTGGTAGATCGGGATGGCGATGTGCCAGGTCAGGATCGAGCCGGACACGACCACGATGCCGACGTTGAGGCCGACGATGTAGCCCACGCCCAGCAGTGCCGGCGACAGGTTGGTACCGATGAAGGCGGTGACCTTGGAGCTGCCGACGTAGGCCGAGGTGGCCCAGGCGTCGGGAATCAGGCGCATGCCGCTTTCCGCGGCCAGCTTGACGAAGGCACCGATGACTGCCGACAGGCCGAGGATCTTCAGGCCCGGGCCCGGGTTCTCACCAGCCTTGAGCACTTCGGCCGCAGCCTTGCCTTCCGGGAACGGAAGCGGGTCTTCAACGATCATCGAACGGCGCAGCGGCACCGAGAACAGCACGCCCAGCAGGCCACCGAGGCCGGCGATGCCCAGCACCCACCAGTACTTGAAGTCCGGCCAGTAGCCCATGATCACCAGCGCCGGGATGGTGAAGATCACACCGGCGGCGATCGACGAACCGGCCGAGGCGCCGGTCTGCACGATGTTGTTT
Organism: Stenotrophomonas sp. INTA L402-1; assembly: GCF_059295135.1. Lineage (NCBI taxonomy): Bacteria > Pseudomonadati > Pseudomonadota > Gammaproteobacteria > Lysobacterales > Lysobacteraceae > Stenotrophomonas > Stenotrophomonas sp. INTA L402-1. The sequence continues at coordinate 54,348 of NZ_JCAFWP010000021.1, read as the reverse complement.
TCAAGGATGGAGCCACCGCCCAGCAGGCGCAGCACGCCCATGGAAATCACCGCGGCGGGAATGGCGGTGGCGATGGTCAGGCCTGCGAACAGACCGAGGTAGGCGTTTGCGGCGGACAGCACCACCGCCAGCACGATGGCCAGGGCCACTGCGCGGAAGGTGAGCTGCTTGGGCGCAGCGTCGTGGTTCATGGAAGCCCCTGCTGGCAAAAAATCCCTGCCACGCTAGCGTTCAGGGCAGATCAAGTCCAGCGTGCCAAAGGATGGGGGCGTGTGCTGCAGCGCAATGGGCCAGTACGTGGACCGGCAATCGACCGACCCGGCAAAGTCCGGCTGGGCGCAGAGCAAATGATATGTTATATCTTAATGCTACCTTGCTGTTACTGCATCGCATGCCCCCTTCCCCCTCCCCTCGCCTGGCCTCCATCGACCAGCTGCGCGGCACCGTGATGCTGTTGATGTTGCTGGACCACGTGCGCGAGACCTTCTTCCTGCAGCATCAGGTAAGCGACCCGATGGACGCATCGACGGTCTCCCCTGCGCTGTTCGCCTGCCGTCTGCTGGCGCATCTGTGCGCCCCGGTATTCGTGCTGCTCACTGGTCTGTCGGCCTGGCTGTACGGCCAGCGCCAGCCGGATCCACGCCGGGCCATGGCCGCGTTCCTGCTCAAGCGCGGGCTGTTCCTGGTGGTGCTGGAACTGACCCTGGTGAACTTCGCCTGGACCTTCCAGCTGCCGCCGGAAACGCTGTACCTGCAGGTGATCTGGGCCATCGGACTGAGCATGATCGCGCTGGCCGGCCTTCTGTGGCTGCCGCGCCCGGCCCTGCTGGTGCTGGCAGTCGCGGTGGTGGCCGGGCACAACCTGTTGGACGGCGTGCGAGTGGAAGGCCACGGTCTGCTGGCGATGCTGTGGAAAGTGCTGCACCAGCGCGACTGGATCGAGACCGGCGCGCTGCGCCTGCGCACTTCCTACCCGGTGCTGCCGTGGATCGGGGTGATCGCGCTGGGCTACCTGATGGGGCCGTGGTTCGCCCGCGACCGCGACCCGGCGCAACGCCAGCGCTGGCTGCTGTGCGCAGGCGTCGGCGCGCTGGCCCTGTTCGCCCTGCTGCGGTTCGCCAACCAGTACGGGGATGCACCGTGGCAGTACCAGACCAGCACGCTGCGCACCTGGATGAGCGTATTCAACATCACCAAGTACCCGCCGTCGCTGCAGTTCCTGCTGTTGACGCTGGGCGTGGGACTGTTGCTGCTGCGCCTGTACGAATGGCCGCCACTGGCGCGCGCGCTGCGCCCGCTGGCCGATGTCGGCGCCGCGCCGATGTTCTTCTACCTGCTGCACCTGTATGTGCTGAAGGGGCTGTACCTGGCCGCGCTGGCGATCTGGGGGCCGACACACGGTGATCTGTACGCACTGGATTCGGTGGCCGGCCTGCTGCTGGTGGCCTGTGCGCTGGCGGTGGTGCTGTACCCGCCGACGCGGGCGTTCGCGCGGTTCAAGGCACGAAGGCGCGATCTGGCGTGGTTGCGGTACCTGTGATCGCCCAGGCCAGTCCGGCAATCCACGCATGGCGTGGATCTACTGAAAGCGGATCGGGCCACAGGCCTATAATTCCGCGATGAATTCCACCGCTATTGCTTCCGACGATTTCCTGGGCCATCCCAAGGGCGTCTACGTCTGCTTCTTCACCGAAATGTGGGAGCGCTTCTCCTTCTATGGCATGAAGGCGCTGCTGCTGCTGTACCTGACCAAGTACCACCTGTTCGGCGACAAGGCCGGCCTGGACCTGCTCGGTGCCTATGGCGGCCTGGTGTACTGCATCCCGGTGTTCGGCGGCATGCTGGCCGACCGCTGGCTGGGCATGCGCCGGGCGGTGCTGTTCGGCGGCATCCTGCTGGTGCTCGGCCACCTCGGCATGGCCTTCGAAGGCCACGCCGCGTATCGGGTGAACGGCGAAGTGGTGCGCGACACCTCGGCACTGGCGGTGACCTACCTGTCGCTGGCGCTGATCATCATGGGCGTCGGCTTCCTCAAGCCGAACATCTCCACCATCGTCGGCAAGCTGTACGCCAAGGACGACCCGCGCCGCGATTCGGGCTTCTCGCTGTTCTACGCCGGCATCAATCTCGGCGCGCTGTTCTCGTCGCTGGTGTGCGGCTTCCTCGGCGAGGCCTACGGCTGGAAGTACGGTTTCGGTGCAGCCGGCATCGGCATGCTGGCCGGCCTGGCGATGTTCCTGTGGGGCCAGAAGTACCTGCAGGGCCATGCCGAACCGCCGCAGCCGGCCGCGCTGAAGCAGAAGGTGCTGGGCCTGCCGCGCGAATGGCTCATCTATCTGTGCGCGGTGCTCGGTGTGCTGCCGGTCGCGTGGCTGATGTGGGCGGCCGGCAACGGCGCGTTCGCGCTGGGCGGTGAAATCAGCCTGGCGCTGATGCTGATGCTGGTGGTGCTGGGTGGCGTGCTGGTCTGGTTCGCCTGGTTCACCGGCAGCAAGTGCACGCCGGTACAGCGCCAGCAGATGATCGCGCTGATGGTGTTGATCTTCATGGCACTGGTGTTCTTCACCATGTACGAGCAGTCCTACGGCTCGTGGGTGACCTTCACCGACCGCCTGCTGACAAAGGACATCGTGCCCTCGCTGGTGATCACCGGCGGTACGCCGCTGCCGTGGTCGATCATCTCGCTGCTGCTGGCGCCGCTGGGCTTCGTGGTCAGCGCACGCCTGTCCGAGCGCCGCCCCGGCTCGACCGCGCCGCGTGCGTTCTTCATCGGCATCGTGGCACTGATGCTGGTGCTGCTGGTGCGCGACTGCCTGGTGATTCCGCAGACCGCCGGTTCGCTGACCTACCTGGGCGGCCTGTTCCTGGTGCTGCTGGCACCGGCCTTCGCCGCGTTGTGGACCTGGATGGACCGCCGCGGCTGGGAACCGGGCAAGCCGGTGAAATCAGCGTGGGGCCTGGTGATCGGCGCGCTGTCGTTCGTGCCACTGGCGCTGGCCGCACAGCAGGTCGGCGCCACCGGCGAGATGGCCAGCGTGTGGTGGCTGGTGCTGGCCTACTTCCTGCTGGCCAGCGGTGAGATGTGCCTGTCGCCGGTGGGCCTGTCGGCGGTGACCCAGCTGGCCGTACCGCGGGTGATGAGCCTGATGATGGGTACCTGGTTCCTGGCCACCGCGTTCTCGGAAACGCTGGCCGCGCTGTTCGGCAAGCTGGCTGCGATCGAAGTGCCCGAAGGCGAAACGCTGGACATGGTGGCCGCTGCCGGCGCCTATGCGCACCTGTTCTGGCTGCTGATGTGGATCGGCCTGGGCTGCGCGGTGCTGGCCTTCATTGCTGCGCCACTGCTGAAGCGGATGATGCACGGGGTGAAGTAAACCTCCCCGCATTCGAAATCGAGGGCGGCGGATCGAGCATCCGCCGCCCTTTGCGTCAGGGCGCCCTGTCCTTGCCGGCCGCGGGTGCGGTGGTCGCGGTCTTGCCACCCAGGCTGCGCGACAGGAAGGCCAGCAGCTTGCCGTAGTACTCGCTGCGATGGGCCTCGGTGTAGAAACCGTGGCCCTCGGTCTTGTAGTACAGGCTTTCCACCGGGGTACCAGCGCGCTTGAGCGCGGCTTCCATGCGCTCGGTGTGCTGGATCGGCGCGCGCTTGTCTTCGCCACCGGCCGCGAGGAACACCGGCACCTTGATCCGCTCGGCCAGGTTCACCGGCGACACCGCGCCCAGCTTGGCCGGATCCCCCAACCATTCGCGCAGGTAGGTCACGCCTGAACCGCGGTCCTGGATGTCGCCACGGGTATACATCATCGGCAGGTCGTAGACGCCGACATAACCGGCCGCGCACTGGTACAACCCGGGTTCGCGGGCGGCCCCCATCATCGCCGAGTAGGCCCCGTAGCTGGCGCCGTAGATGCAGATGCGACGGCCGTCGGCGATGCCCTCGCTGATCGCCCAGCGGGTGGCATCGGTGACGTCGTCCTGCATCGCCGCGCCCCACTGCTGCGCACCGGCCTGGGTATGCGCCCGGCCGTAGTTGCCTGACCCGCGGAAGTTGACCTGCAGCACGGCATAACCGGCGGCGGCCAGCATCTGCGTTTCGCGGTCGTACTGGCCGGAATCGAAGATGTCGAACGGGCCGCCATGCGGCATCACCACCATCGGCAGGTTGCGCCCGCTGCTGCCGGCCGGCAGGGTCAGGAAGCCATGCAGCGGCAGCCCGTCGCGCGCCTTCAGTGCAATCGGCTTCACGCTGGCGCTGCGGTCCACGTCGATCCAGTCGCTGCGGCTGATCAGGTGATCGGCCTTGCGCGCGACGGTGTCGTACACGTAGAAATCGCCGGGATTGGTGCCCGACCAGGTTTCCACCAGCACGACACGGCCATCGCGGGTGCTGGAGGTGATGTAGACCGCTCCGCCGAAGGCGGCTTCCAGACTGCGATACAGGCGTGCCTCCGGCGACTTCTCGTCGAAGAAGCGGGTCCGTGGCTTATCGCCCAGATACAGCGCGCCGACCGGCACATGGGTGCCGGGCCGATGGATGATGCGGTATGGATTGACCACCTCGTCGCGCAGCAGCGTGGCGCGTTCGCCGGTCTGCGGATTCCAGCTGACGATCGCATCGGGGCCCTGCGTCTGCTCGACATTGAGATAGGCCAGATTGTCATCGGCCGAGAAGCCGAGGGCGGTTTCGATGCGCTTGCTGACTGCCTCGTCGTTGATCGGCTTCCAGCTGTCGCCGCTGCGTTCGCGGAAGTACAGCTTGTTGATGTTGTCGCTGCCCGAGCCGTGCACGAAGCGGACCTCGCCCGCGCCGTCGGTGGTGAACTCGCCGCGCCGTACCGGCGAGGACGCCACGCGCGAGCGACGACCACTGGTCACATCCATGCGATCGACGCGGGTGAACGGATCCTCGGCCAGCGGCCACACAGTGACCAGCACGTTGCGCTCGTCACCCGGCAGATCGTCGGCCAGGAAGGCAGCAACCGCCTCGACCTTTTTCGGCTGGATGCGGGTTCCCGGGCCGTTGCTCTCCACGCGGTAGCCCACCAGCAACTCGCCGCGATTGCCGTTGGCATCGATGGCATAGAGCTCGCCCGTGGGATTGGGCTGGTCGAGCGAGCCCCATTTCTGGGCCAGGCCGATCAGCAGGCGCTCGTTGCTGACCCATTCGAATTCCTGCGCGTGGTTGCGGCTGGGTGGCCGGAAACCGCCGACCATCTGCTTGTCCTTCAACCGCAGCACAGCGATCGCGGTGGTGTCCTCCATCGGAACCGTTGCCGCCACGTATTCGCCCCCCGGCGAAATCTTGATGTCGGTGAAGGTCTCGCGACGCAGGTACTGCGTCAGGTCCACCGCTCCCACGCTGCCTGCGGCAACGCCCCCGATGACGGCCAGTGCGGCCGCCAGAATCGTCTTGTGCATCCTTCCCCTGCTCCTGTGGACACCTTGTCCTGGTGCCGATTCTAGGCAGGGCCGTGCGTTTCCCGCCAGAGCCGGAAAAAACGACGGCACCGTTGCCGGTGCCGTCGTTACCACTACCTTGGAGAGAGAGTCAGGACGTGGGTTCGGGGGGCGTGCGCCGGGTCAGTGGACCCCGCGCACCGCCAACGTAAGGGCCAGGATGCTGAGGATGACGGCGATGGTGCCGTCGAGCACGCGCCAGGTACTGGGCTTGGTGAACAGCGGCGCCAGCAGGCGTGCGCCCAGGCCCTGCGCGGTCAGCCACAGGCAGCTGGCAGTCACCACACCGGCGGCGAAGGCCATGCGGGCGTTGCCGAAGTTCTCGGCGATCGAGCCGATCACCATCATGTCCAGCCAGAAGTGCGGGTTGATCAGCGAGAAGCCGACCGCAGCCATCAGCACCGCGCGGCGGCTGCCGTCGTCGCTGTCAGCCTCGCCCATGCCGCCGCCACCGGCAATCGCACGGCGTGCCGACTTCATGGCGTACCAGGCCAGGAACGCGACACCGGTCCACAGCACGGCGGTGGTCAGCCACGGCAGCGCCGAAGTGAGCGTGCGCAGGCCAGCCACGCTGGCAAAGATGAAGATCGCATCGATGGCCGCACAGGTGGCAACCACCGGCACGATGTGCTTGCGCAGGATGCCCTGGCGCAGAATGAAGGCGCTCTGGGCCCCGACCACGGCGAACAGGCCGATGCCGGTAGCTGCACCAGAGAACCAGGCACCGAGGCCGGTGCTGGCGGAGATGACCGAGAACATGGGATTCACTGCCTTTGCTTGCTTGGGGGGGCGGTGCCTCGCGAAGGCGGACAGCACCGGAACGGGCGCCATTGTCGCGCCGCAACATGAAAAAGACGAGCTAAACTTCCTAAACCAACATTAGCAGAACTTAATTCGATGCGTATCGACCATGCCCAACTGCGCGCCCTCGCCGCAGTGATCCGCGAAGGCAGCTTCGACCGCGCCGCGCAGTCGCTGAATGTCACGCCCTCGGCCATCTCGCAGCGGGTCAAGGCACTGGAGGATCGGGTCGGTCGCCTGTTGGTCAAGCGCGGCACCCCGGCCACCGCCACCGCCGAGGGCCAGGTGCTGGTGCAGCTGGCCGAGCAGACCGCCCTGCTCGAGCACGATGCCCTGCACCGGATGGGCCTGGCCGACGAGGACCTGCCGCAGGCCAGCATTCCGGTGGCGGTGAACCACGACAGCCTGGAAACCTGGTTCCCGCAGGCCGCCTCGCAGTTCGCACAGAGCACCGGCACCACCCTGGACCTGCGCGTGGAGGACCAGGACCACACCGTCGAACTGCTGCGCCAGGGCACCGTGCTGGGCGCGGTGACCACCCTGGACGAGCCGGTGCAGGGCTGCCAGATCCACGCGCTGGGCAGCATCCGCTACGCCGCCACCTGTACCCCCGAATTCCGCGAACGCCATTTTGCCAAGGGCGTGACCGCGCAGGCGCTGGCGCAGGCGCCGGTGCTGGTGTTCAACCGCAAGGACGAAATGCAGTCGCGCTTTGCCCGGCGCATGGCCGGGGATGACCTGCCCAGCACCGCACCGACCTGGTGGATTCCCTCCACCCGCGCCTTTGTGCAGGCCAACCTGGGCGGCATGGGCTGGACCATGAACCCGCTGCCGCTGGTCAAGCGGCACCTGGACGCCGGCCGCCTGGTCTACGTACGCCAGCGCGCGTGGGAAGACGTGCCGCTGTACTGGCAGCACTGGAAGGGTGACGTCCAGACCATGGCCCTGCTGACCCGCGCCGTGCTGGACGCCTCCTCAGCGCTGGTGCGGCGCAAGCGCTGAGGCAGCCCCGCAAAAAAGGGGACGGAGGGGATTAAGTCGTTTTTGCCCAGAATGTCGTATGGGCCTTAAACGACTTAATCCCCTCCGTCCCCTTTTTGCTCCATCCAATCTCCACGAAGTCTCCACACCGGGTCCATGCGTGATGCGGATACTGGTCGGCCGATCACTGCAAGGATGCCCTGCATGCCTGTATTCGTCCGCGATGCGCGCCCCGAAGATGCCGCCGCCTGCATCGACCTGCGCGGGCGCACCCGCGAGAACGCCTTCAGTGCCGCGCAGTTGGCGGAGCTGGGCATCACGCCGGAAAGCTGGGCGGCCGGCATCACCCAGGGCGATTCGATCGGCCGCGTCGCCTGGGAGGGGGAGCGCATGGCCGGTTACTGCTTCGCCGACCGCGACAGTGGCGAGGTGCTGGTGCTGGCCCTGCTGCCGGACTACGAAGGCCGTGGCATCGGCCGCCAGCTGCTGCAGGAGGTGGTGAGCCTGACCCGCGATGCCGGCCATACCCGGCTGTTCCTGGCCTGCTCGGCCGACCCGCGTTCGCGCTCGCATGGCTTCTACCGGCGCCTGGGCTGGCGTCCGACCGGCGAGATCGATGAGGCCGGTGACGAGATTCTGGAGCTGGTCTGATTGAAGGCGTCGCCAGGCATGGCCTGGCGCTACTGGGGCTACGATCGCCAGGCTTGGGCCCGCCGCTCACGTGACGGGGCCGCGAAACGTCGGATGCTGCGTTGCATCAAAAACGGACCGGATCCGGTTAGAATCGCGGATGGATGGCGCAAGGCGTTGTTTCTTCACGCCCTTTCCCTGCCCCACGCGCATCCTGACCCCTTCCCCTCCGCCAACGATCCCGCCCCCATGAAGAAATTTGGCAAGGCCCTGCTCGCCCTGCTCGTGCTGCTGTTGCTGGCCGCCGCGCTGTTCCTGTACTGGCCGCTGACCCAGCGCTCGGTGCCCGCCGCCAGCAACGACAAGCCCGTCGACGTGGTACTGGTCGGCGCCGGCATCATGAGCATCACCCTGGCCACCTACCTGCAGGAACTGCAGCCGGACTGGAACATCCAGGTCTACGAACGCCTCGACGGCGTCGCCGGTGAAAGCTCCGACGGCTGGAACAACGCCGGCACGGGCCACTCGGCGTTCGCCGAACTGAACTACACCCCGGAACTGCCCGACGGCAGCATCGAGACCAAGCGCGCGGTCGGCATCGCCGAATCGTTCGAGGTCTCGCGCCAGTTCTGGTCGCACCAGGTGAAGGAAGGCCGGCTGAGCCAGCCCAGCGACTTCATCAACCCGACCCCGCACATGAGCTTCGTCTGGGGTGATGACAACATCGCCTACCTGCACAAGCGCCAGCAGGCCCTGGTGAAGAATCCGCTGTTCTACGGCATGCAGTACTCCGAGGATCCGGCACAGATCAAGCAGTGGGCACCGCTGCTGATGGAAGGCCGTGACCCGAAGCAGAAGGTCGCCGCGACCTGGATGCCGCTGGGCACCGACGTCAACTTCGGTGTGATCACCCGCCAGCTGACCACCGGCCTGCAGCGCAGCCCGAACTTCAGCCTGCACCTGAACCACGAAGTGAGCGCACTGCGGCAAAACGCTGACAAGAGCTGGAACGTGACGGTGAAGGACCTCAAGGCCGGAACCGAGTCCACCACCCACGCCCGCTTCGTGTTCATCGGTGCCGGTGGCGCCGCGCTGAAGCTGCTGCAGATGTCCGGCATTCCGGAATCGAAGGACTACGCCGGCTTCCCTGTCGGTGGCCAGTTCCTCGCCTTCCAGGGCCAGGACGTGACCTCGCGCCATGGCGTGAAGGCCTACGGCATGGCCGAAACCGGTTCGCCGCCGATGTCGGTGCCGCACCTGGATGCGCGCAAGCTGGACGGCAAGCCGGTGGTCCTGTTCGGGCCGTTCGCGCTGTACAGCACCAAGTTCCTCAAGCACGGCTCGTGGTGGGACCTGTACTCCTCGGTCACCCACAACAACGTTGGCCCGATGCTGGAAGTGGGCAAGGACAACCTGGACCTGGTGCAGTACCTGATGGCCCAGGCACGCCTGAACGATGCCGATCGCCAGGCCGAACTGGTCAAGTACTTCCCCAATGCCAAGCCGGGCGACTGGAAGCTGGTCACCGCCGGCCAGCGCGTGCAGATCATCAAGCGTGATCCGCTGAAGGGCCCGGTGCTGCAGTTCGGTACCGAGATCGTGACCGACAAGGATCACACCATCGCCGCCCTGCTCGGTGCCTCGCCGGGTGCATCGACCTCGCCGCCGATCATGCTGGACCTGATGGCCAAGGCCTTCCCGGACCAGATGAAGGCCGGCTGGGAAACCCGCCTGCGCGAGATCGTGCCGTCGTACGGGCGCAAGCTCAACGACAACGCCGCGCTGGTCAACGAGATCCGCACGCTGACCAGCCAGACCCTGCGCCTGCCGTACCTGGAGGTGCCGGTGGATGCGGACGCGGCATCGCCCGCTCCTGCGGTGGTGCCGGCAGCGGTTCCGGCACCAGCCAAGGAAAAGCGCAACGCCAATGAGGAACTGCAGGCGCTGTAAGCCTGGCAGATTCCCTGTAGCAGACACGGACGGCCACCTTCGGGTGGCCGTTCGCGTTTGGGCCGCTCCCTGCTGCAGAAAGCGATGCCCGGCGCCGGGAATCCTATGCACAATGACGCGAATTGTAATGTTGTTAAGAATTATTTACATTTGCGCCCTGCGCAGTGACCGCGCCCCTCCCAGATGGACCTGATGTGCCCGAAGCCGCCGCCCCGGGTGCTGGACGACTGTTGCCGCCCCCTTCCCGTCTCCGAGCTTCGAACCCACCATGTCCCTGACGTTCCGTAACCGCCTGCCCCGCCGTGCGCTGCTGCCGGCTGCCCTGCTCTCTTCGCTCGCGCTGGTCGCGTCTCCGGCGTTCGCCGAGGCCGCCGCCGATGCATCCGACGCCAAGACCCTGGACCGGGTCAGCGTCCGTGCCGAGCAGTCCGCTCCGCCATCCAGCACCACCCGCCTGCCGATCACACTGCAGGAAACCCCGCAGTCGGCCACTGCGATCAGCCTGAAGCGCCTGCAGGACGAATCGCTGTTCAGCATCAACGACGTGATGCGCAACGTCACCGGCGTCAGCGTGTCCTTCTATGACACCCAGCGCCCGCTGTACTACGCACGCGGCTTCGCCATCACCGACTTCCAGGTCGATGGCATTCCCACCTACAGCGGTTCCACCAACCAGGAATACGACACCGCCTTCTACGACCGCATCGAAGTGATCCGCGGTGCCAACGGCCTGCTCAGCGGCGCCGGCGTGCCGTCGGCCACGGTGAATCTGCTGCGCAAGCGGCCGGGCAAGGAGTTCGATGCCTCGTTCGCGGTCAGCGCCGGCAGCTGGGACTATCGGCGCATGGAGGCGGACGTGACCGCGCCGCTGACCGATGACGGCCGTTTCCGCAGCCGCGTGGTCGCCGCCTATACCGATCGTGGCCTGTATTACGACCGCTACGACGAGAACAAGATGGCCGGCATGGCGGTGCTGGAAGGCGACGTCACCGACAGCACCACGATCACCCTCGGTTACCAGAGCCAGGACAACAATCCGACCGGCTCGACCTGGGGCACCGTGCCGTTCTTCGACAACCAGGGCAATTTCGCGCACCTGCCGCGCTCGACCAACCTGTCGCCGAAGTGGAGCTACTGGAAGCGCGAGAGCAACACTGCCTTCGCCAACCTGGAACAGCGCTTCGGCGACAACTGGCTGCTGAAGATCAACACCGCCTACACCCGCGGCAACGTGCAGAACGTACGCCTGTACGGCACCGGCAACCCGGACCCGGTGACCGGCTCGGGCATCTTCCTGCGCGCGGCCGCCGGTGATTCCAAGGACACCCGCCGCAATGTCGATGCCTACCTGACCGGCAGTTTCCCGCTGTTCGGCCGCGACCACGACGTGACCCTCGGTGCGCAGTGGTCGGATCTTGAAGGCACCACCAACACGCTCGCACTGAACTTCCCGACCGACTGGGCGCGCTGCGGCAGCGAGCGCTGCTATTACATCCCCAACGTGTACAGCTGGAACGGCGATATCTCCGAGGTCACCTACCGCCGTACCGGCGCGCGCCGCGTGGCCAAGACCACGCAGAGTGGCGTCTATCTTGCCACCCGCCTGCGCCTGGCCGATCCGCTGTCGCTGATTGCCGGCGCACGCCTGAGCCGCTGGGAAACCCTCAGCCGCTCCTACAACGCCGCAGGCGCCTACACCGGCACCAGCGGTGCATACAAGGTGAGTGATGAAGTCACCCCGTACGTGGGCCTGGTCTACGACATCACGCCGAACGTCTCGGCGTACGCCAGCTACACCGAGATCTTCAACCCGCAGAACTTCAAGGACCGCAACGAGAACCTGCTGGCGCCAGTACAGGGCTCGAACCTGGAAGCGGGCATCAAGACGCAGTGGTTCGATGGCCGCCTGACCGCCAATGCCGCCGTGTTCGAAGCCAAGCAGGACAACTACGCGGTGCGTGACATGGGCGTGCCGGAGGGTTCGCTGAGCGATGGCACCTCCGCCTACGTCGGCGTCAACGGCACCAAGGCGCGCGGTTGGGAGATGGACGTCAATGGCGAGATCCTGCCGGGCTGGATGGTCAATGCCGGCTACACCCACGTCAAGGTCACCCGCGCCGCCACCGATCTGCTGTACGCCAACCCGCCGAAGGATCTGTTGCAGCTCAACACCCAGCTGCAGCTGCGCGGTGCGCTGGAACGCCTGAGCGTTGGCGGTGGCGTGCAGTGGCAGAGCAAGGTGCAGGGCTACAACATCGCCTACCCGCTGGGCGGCACGGTGACGGTGAACCAGTCGGCCTACATGCTGGTGCAGTTCAACGCCAACTACCGCATCAGCGACAACTGGACGGCAACCCTGAGCGTGCGCAACGCACTGGACAAGACCTACTGGGCGAATCTGGACTACAACAACTACGGCGAACCGCGCTTCGTGTCGGCCAGCCTGCGCTGGAAGTTCTGAGCCACCAGAAACGGTAGTGCCGGCCGCTGGCCGGCTCCAAGCGATGCATCGATGACGCGGAGCCGGCCAGCGGCCGGCACTACCCCGATCGATGCGGGTCATCCTCCATTTCAATCTGAATTGGCCCGCCTTCGCGCGGGCCCTGCTTTTTGCTGCAGTGCGGGTTGCATGCCCGACTGTAATTATGCCGTAATTACATCGACACCAATCGGAAGCCGGTCGATGAACCCGAGCTGGGATACGTTGGAACGCAGCCGCCAGGCCCGCCTGGAACGTGCCGCGCCGTGGGCCCGGGGACGTGAGGTCGCCGCCACCGACGTGGGCGAGCTGCTGCACGCACTGCTGGAGCCGGGCGACAAGGTCTGCCTGGAAGGCAACAACCAGAAGCAGGCCGACTTCCTCGCCCAGTGCCTGGCCGACCTCGATCCCGCGCGGGTGCATGACCTGCACATGGTGCAGTCGGTGCTGTCGCTGCCCTCGCACCTGGATGTATTCGAACGCGGCATCGCCTCGAAACTGGACTTCTCGTTCTCCGGCCCGCAATCGGTGCGGCTGGCCAACCTGGTGGCCGAAGGGCGCATCCAGATCGGTGCCATCCACACCTACCTGGAACTGTTCGGCCGCTACTTCATCGACCTCACGCCCCGCGTAGCGCTGGTCGCCGCGCAGGCCGCCGACCGCCACGGCAACCTCTACACCGGCCCGAACACCGAAGACACCCCGGTCATCGTCGAGGCCACCGCGTTCGGTGGCGGCATCGTCATCGCCCAGGTCAACGAGATCGTCGACACCCTCCCCCGCGTCGACATCCCTGCTGACTGGGTCAACTTCGTGGTGCAGGCGCCGAAGCCGAACCACATCGAGCCGCTGTTCACCCGCGACCCGGCGCAGATCTCCGAGATCCAGGTGCTGATGGCGATGATGGCGATCAAGGGCATCTACGCCGAGTACGGCGTGAACCGCCTCAACCATGGCATCGGCTTCGACACCGCGGCCATCGAGCTGCTGCTCCCCACCTACGCCGAATCGCTCGGGCTGAAGGGAAAGATCTGCCAGCACTGGGCGCTCAATCCACACCCCGCACTGATTCCGGCGATCGAATCGGGCTTCGTCAAATCGGTGCATTCGTTCGGTTCCGAACTGGGCATGGAGAAGTACATCGCCGCACGCAGCGATGTGTTCTTCACCGGCGCTGATGGCTCGATGCGCTCCAACCGCGCGTTCTCGCAGACCGCGGGCCTGTATGCGTGTGACATGTTCATCGGTTCCACCCTGCAGATCGACCTGCAGGGCAACAGCTCCACTGCCACCCGCGACCGCATTGCCGGCTTCGGTGGCGCACCGAACATGGGCTCCGATGCACGTGGCCGCCGCCATGCCAGCGAGGCCTGGATCAAGGCCGGCCAGCAGGCCGCACGCCCCGGTGAGATGCCGCGTGGCCGCAAGCTGGTGGTGCAGATGGTGGAAACCTTCCGCGAACACATGGCACCGGCCTTCGTCGATCGGCTGGACGCCTGGGAGCTGGCCGAGCGCGCGGACATGCCGCTGCCACCGGTGATGATCTATGGCGACGACGTCAGCCATGTGCTGACCGAGGAAGGCATCGCCAACCTGCTGCTGTGCCGCACTCCTGAGGAACGCGAACAAGCGATCCGCGGCGTGTCCGGCTATACCGCCGTGGGCATGGGGCGCGACCGCGCGATGGTGGAGAACCTGCGCGACCGCGGCGTGATCCGCCGTCCCGATGACCTCGGCATCTCCGTGCGCGATGCCAGCCGTGACCTGCTTGCGGCGCGTTCGGTGAAGGACCTGGTGCGCTGGTCCGGCGGCCTGTACGACCCGCCCAAGCGCTTCCGCAACTGGTAAGGGGCTGAGCATGGAAACCCTCGACTATCGATTCGAAGGACACACGGCGGTGCAGTTTCCGCGCGATGCAGTGCTGGTCGGCGTACTGGCCTCGGGCAATCTGGAAATCCTGCTGGAACCGGCCGCACTGGACGGCGCGATGACGGTGCGCATCATCACCGCCGCGCAGGGCTTTGGCCGCGTCTGGGAGGCGGTGATCGGTGATTTCGCACAGCGCCATCCGCTGCGCGATGTACGCGTCTCGATCAACGATGCCGGTGCGACCCCGGCGGTGGTCAGCCTGCGCCTGGACCAGGCAGTGGAAACCCTGCTAGCTGGAGATCCACGATGAGCCGGACGCAGCGCCACAGTTACTACGAAGCCGATGCACGCGAGCGCATCGCCGGCCTGATCGACGCCGGCTCGTTCCGTGAATTCCTCGGCCCGGCGCGGCGGATGATGAGCCCGCACCTGGCACAGCTCGACCAGCCCGCGGCGTTCGACGACGGCATCGTTGTCGGCGAAGCCACACTGCGCGGCCGACGCGTGCTGCTGGCTGCACAGCAGGGTGAATTCATGGGCGGCGGCGTGGGCGAGGTGCACGGCGCCAAGTTGACCGGGCTGCTGCACCGTGCAGCGGAAACCCGACCTGACGGTGTGCTGCTGCTGCTCGATACCGGTGGCGTGCGCCTGCACGAAGCCAATGCAGGGCTCATCGCCATTTCCGAGATCATGCGCGCCACGCTGGATGCGCGCGCTGCAGGCGTCCCCGTGGTGGCGCTGATCGGCAGCGGCAACGGCGCATTCGGTGGCATGGGCATCGTCGCCCGCTGCTGCAGCACGGTGGTCATGTCCGAGGAAGGCCGGCTGTCACTGTCCGGGCCGGAAGTAATCGAGACCGTGCGTGGTGTGGAAGAGTTCGATTCCCGCGATCGCGCGCTGGTCTGGCGCATAACGGGAGGCAAGCACCGCTACCTGATCGACCAGGCACAGGTGCTGGTGCCCGATGCCATCGAGGCGTTCGCGCAGGCTGCCAGTAATGCGCTGCAGCCCGATACCAGCAGCACCGATCCAGATACTGCACTGGCCGCGCTGCAGGAACGCCATGCGGCACTGAAGGCGCGCGTGCAGGCCTGGGGCGATTGCCGCGATGGCCTGGAGATCTGGGCGCGGCTGGGTATCACTGCCCCCGAGCGACTGCCGCTGCTCGACACCGATGCGTTCCTCATCGCCACCGCCGACCGGAGCCTGCCATGAGCATGCCGCTGCAGACCCTGCTCGATGCCCTGTTCCCGCATGGGCATGCCATTGCGGTGAACGATTCGGTGCTGACCGGCAGCGCCACCACCGAGGATGGCGAGGTGACCGTGATCGGTACCGCCGACAAACTCGAAGTCGGCGTGGACCACGCATTGGCACTGGCCGAAACCGTGCTTGCCAGCACCGCCGCGCTTCCACAGCGACCGATCGTGATGCTGGTGGACACCGCTGGCCAGCGCCTGGCGCGGCGTGACGAACTGCTTGGCATCAACGGCTACTTCGCTCACTTGGCGCAGACGCTGGATCTGGCACGCCGACGCGGTGCGCGGCTGGTGACCCTGGTCTATGGCGAGTCGGTCAGCGGCGGCTTTCTGTCGTTCGGCCTGATGGCCGACCACATCCACGCCCTGCCCGATGCACAGGTGCGGGTGATGGACCTGCGCGCGATGGCGCGGGTGACCAAGCAACCGCTGGAGAAACTGCAGGCACTCAGCCAGACCTCGCCGGTGTTCGCGCCGGGCGTGGAGAACTACGTGGCGATGGGTGCGGTGGAATCGCTGTGGGAGGGCGATCTTGCCCAGCACCTGCTGCAGGCGCTGCGCACGCCCGCCGAAGGCGACCTGCGTGCCGCACGCGGCGCACATCGCGGCGGCCGTGCCCTGGCGGCAGGGGTTTCATCTGCGGTGGCCCACGGCGATGCCTGAGCGGCCCGCCCGCCACACGCTGGCCTGGCTGTCGGCCGATGCCGACTGGCGGGCTGACGTGACTGCACAGGAACCACGCCTGGCAGCGTGGTTCGCGCAGGGCCTGCCGGTCATGGTGGCGCGCTGTGCGGCGGACGACCCCGACCCTCGGCTGCGCCTGGGGGTACCGCTACCGCCAAGCGAAGGCAAGCAACGGCTGGCGCTGCGCGTGGCCCTGCAGGACGTCCAGCAGCTGCAGCCTCCCCCTCCCTTGGATCACGTTCTCGCCGGCGGCGTTCCGGCGGATTGGCAGGCGGCGTTGCAGGCAATGCTGCGGCTTGCACCAGCCCGCGTATTCGGCGCCTTCGCATGGCAGCACCTCACCGGACTGCCCTATGTGCACCCGCGCTCGGACATCGACCTGCTGTGGCAGGTGGATGACGCGCGCCAGGCCGACCTGCTGGTCGAACGCCTGCAGCACTGGGAAAGCGCCTATGGGCATCGCGTGGATGGCGAACTGTGCCTGGTGGATGGTGGCGCGGTGAACTGGCGCGAATACGCCGGTCGCAGCCGCGAAGTACTGGTCAAACGCATTGATGGTGCCGCTCTGGAACTGCGCGAGGCCTTGTTCAACGCCACTGGAGTTGTCGCATGAACGCCGTCGTGAAGCGCGTCGCCCAGTCCACCCCGGCGGTGGACAGCGCGCGCCTGGGGCGCCTTGCCATCGCCAGCCTGCACGCCGAACTGGCCCTTGCCCCCAAACCGGGACTGGTTACACCGTTCGATCGCGGCAGCCACCACGACATGGATGCCGGCACCTTCCTGCGCAGCCTGTTCGCGTTGCGCCACTATTTCATCGCCGTGGCCGACGCCGGTGCCGGCGCGGCGCCGTTCCAGACGCTGCGCCGGCATGGCATCGCCGCCGAGATATCGATGCTGCACGCCACTGCGGGCATCAACACCCATCGCGGTGCGATCTTCAGCCTTGGCCTGCTGGTGGCCGCGTCCGCTGCCTGCTGGGGCCGCGCGGGCCGTGTCGCCGCAGCCGAGCAGGTCTGCCAGGAAGTGCGCCGTTGGGCGCCCGAGCTCGCCGACGCGCCTCTGGATGCGAACAGCCCTGGCCAGCGCGCGCGTGCACGGCACGGCGTGCAAGGTGTGCGCGAACAAGCGGCCGCCGGCTACCCGCTGCTGCGCGAAGTGGCACTGCCTGCCCTGCGCCACGCACTGGCCAGCGGCCTGCCGCGCGAGGCCGCGATGTGCCAGACCCTGATGCAGCTGATCGCGTGCGTGGATGACCTCAACCTGCTGCACCGTGGCGGCGCCGACGGCCTGCGCTGGGCCCAGCGGCAGGCACGCACCTTCCTGGACGCCGGCGGCACCTTCGCGCCGGACTGGCAGGTACATCTGCGTCGCATCGGTGACGGCTTCGTCATGCGCCGGCTGAGCCCGGGCGGCAGCGCAGACCTGTTGGCCTGCAGCCTGTTCCTGCTGCAGCAGGAGCAGGCATGAGCCTGGCCCTGCTCTGCCCCGGCCAAGGCGCGCAGCACGCGGCGATGTTCGATCGCGTGCGCGATCTTCCGGCCGCACGCCACACCCTCGATGTGGCCAGCACGGTGCTCGGCCGCGATGTATTCGCCGCTGCGGCGGCCGACGACCGCTTCGACAATGTGCGGGCGCAACCACTGCTGTGCGCAGCAAGCCTGGCGCATTGGCAGGGCCTGCGCGAGGTATTGCCAACGCCGACAGTGATTGCGGGCTACAGCATCGGCGAACTGGCGGCCCACGCCATCGCTGGAAGCATCGATGCAGCCACCTGCCTGGCACTGTCCGTGCAACGCGCGCGCCTGATGGATGCCGCCAGCCCCGATGACGCCGGGCTTCAGGCAGTACTGGGACTGGACCGCGTTGCCACGCAGCAGTTGTGCGATGTGCATGGCGCCTTCATCGCGATCGCCAATGGCCACGACCACTTCATCGTGGGCGGCGCATGGCGGTCGCTGCACGCATTGGCGATGGACGCGCAGTTGCGCGGTGCGGAGATCCGCCCGCTGCCGGTCCATGTGCCCGCGCACACGCCGCTGCTGACCGGCGCAGTGGCACCGTTTGCCGCCGCACTTGAAGCAGTGTCACTGCAGGCCCCACGCCTGCCGCTGCTGGCCGGCATCGATGCGCGACCGGTGCGGGATCGCGCAACCGCAGTCCACACGCTGTCGGCGCAGCTCGCGCAGACCATCGAATGGGCGCAGGTGATGCGCCAGGCCTTCGAGCGTGGCGCGCGGGTGTTCCTGCAGCTGGGCCCAGGCAACGCATTGGCGCGCATGGTCGCGCCGGCCTATCCGTGTTGCGAAGTGCGCGCGGTGGAAGAGTTCCAGAGCCTTGAAGGCGCCGCGGCGTGGGTCCGCAGCGCGCTGGAGCGGCTGCAGTAACGGGTTCGAGCAGTACGTATCACGCAACACGCAGTACGTCGCCTTACCCCGGGATGGCGGGTCTCCATCCGCGCTGTACGTGAGTCACGTGTCTGGGAGGGCGCATGAGTCCACAAATCGCAACGATCATCGGTCTGGTGATCATGTTCATCGTCGCCACCGCGATGCCGATCAACATGGGTGCCGTCGCCTTCGCGCTGGCCTTCATCATCGGCGGGCTGTGGGTCGACATGGGCGGCAAGGAGGTCCTGGCCGGCTTTCCCGGCGATCTGTTCCTGACCCTGGTCGGCATTACCTATCTGTTCGCCATCGCGCAGAAGAACGGCACCATCGACCTGCTGGTGCACTGGGCAGTGAAAGCCGTGCGCGGCCATATCGTGGCCATTCCGTGGGTGATGTTCGTGATCACCGCAGTCCTCACTGCGTTCGGTGCACTGGGCCCGGCGGCGGTCGCGATCATCGGCCCGGTCGCGCTGCGCTTTGCCAAGCAGTACAACATCAATCCACTGATGATGGGCTTGCTGGTCATCCATGGTGCGCAGGCGGGCGGCTTCTCACCGATCAGCGTGTACGGCAGCATCACCAATGGCGTGGTGCAGAAAGCCGGTCTGGAAGTGACCGAGATGGCGGTGTTCCTGACCAGTCTGGGCTTCAACTTCATGATGGCGACGATCTGCTTCTTCGCCTTTGGTGGCATCGCCCTGCTGCGCCGTGGCTCGATCACCGCAGCAGGAACGCTCGGCACTGCCGAGCTGGCGATGGCCGGTGGCCCGCAGGCGTCGTCGCGCCAGTTCGCGATCGAAGGTCATGGCGCGCTGGTCGCGGCAGGCGGCGGCACGCTCAGCAATGATCCGGTAGCACTGGATGCGGTGAACCTGACCCGCGAGCGGTTGTTCACCCTGATCGGCCTGCTCGGCCTGGGCGTGGCCGCGCTGATCTACAACCTCAACGTCGGCCTGGTCTCGATCACCGTGGCGGTGGCGCTGGCGCTGTTGTCGCCGCAGAGCCAGAAGGGTGCGGTCGATGGCATCAGCTGGTCCACCGTGCTGCTGATCTGCGGCGTGGTGACCTACATCGGCGTGCTGGAACATGCCGGCGCGGTGGACTTCATCGGCAACGGTGTCTCCGACATCGGCATCCCGCTGCTCGGAGCGCTGCTGGTCTGCTATGTCGGCGGCATCGTCTCCGCATTCGCTTCGTCGGCAGCGGTACTCGGCGCGACGATTCCATTGGCGGTGCCGTTCCTGATGCAGGGTCACCTCAGCGCCGCCGGCGTGATCTGCGCGCTGGCGGTGTCATCCACCATCGTCGATGTCAGCCCGTTCTCGACCAATGGCGCACTGGTGGTGGCCTCGGCAGCGAAGGAAGAGCGCGAGACCCTGTTCCGCCGCTTCCTGGTGTACAGCGGCCTGGTGGTGGCACTGGGGCCGTTGCTGGCCTGGCTGGTGTTCGTGGTGCCAGGCTGGATGTAACCACCCAACGGTAGTGCCGGCCGCTGGCCGGCACTCTCATGAAGCCATCCAGCAATCATGGGTTGCCGGCCAGCGGCCGGCACTACCTGGCGGTACACTTCCACCATGGCCATTGCCCCTGCCCCGCGGTCACCGAAGAAGCGCGCACCTCTGTACGAAGAGGTGGCCGAACACGTGCGCGAGCGCATCTACGATTACCGGCTGCCGCCGGGAGAATGGATCGACGAGCCCGCGCTGTGCGAGGAACTGGGCATCAGCCGCACGCCGCTGCGCGAGGCGCTGAAGCTGCTGGCCGCCGAAGGCCTGGTGCAGATCGATGCCGGTCGTGGCAGCCGGGTCACGCGACTGACGCTGGAAGACCTCAACCAGCTGTTCCCGGTAATGGCGATGCTGGAAGGCCGCTGCGCGCATGAGGCGGTGAAGCACATCGACGATGCCGGCGTGCAGCAGCTCGAAGACCTGCATGCAGCGATGGAAGCGGCTGCGGCAGAGGGCAACATCGCCGAGTACTACCGCAACAACTACCTGATCCACGAAACCGTGCAGCATTACGCGGGCAACCCCTGGCTGATCCGCATCACCCACGACCTGCACCGCATCCTGAAGATGCATCGTGGCCGTCAGCTGCTGACCCCGGGTCGCACCGCGCAGTCGCTGGCCGAACACCGCGAGCTGATGGAATGCTTCCGCCGCCGCGACGCGCAGGCTGCCGAACGCACCATGGAACGCCATCTGCTGAGCCAGGGCCAGGCACTGGCCGCCTATGTGGCGGCAGGCGGGCTGCTGAACGTACCGGCGCCGTTGCCGACCGAAGGCGGCGGCTGAGCTGTTGGGGTTGCCGGCCAGCGGCCGGCACTACCGGCCGCAGCCAACCGCTGTTCTGTAGAGTCGAGCCATGCTCGACTGCCTTTCGATCAGGCACCGCGGCGTTGGAGCGAAGTGCAGTCGAGCATGGCTCGACTCTACAGAGACCTCAATCGCTGCAGCTGCCACCACCACCGTCACTGCTGCCGCCGTCGCTTCCACAGTCGGAGCTGCTGTAGCTGTGATGACTGTGGCTGTCCCCGGAATAGCCGCCGGAGAAATCGGCGGGCCCACCGCCACTGCCATCGCTCCGCGCGGGTGAGCCATCGGCCGTGGCCACCGCCATGCACAGGATCGCGCCGACCAGCGGCAGCAGCCAGACCAGCAGCAGCTGCACCGCCCGCCCCCCGGCCGACAGGCCATCACGCCTGACGATCACCACGGTAGCCACCACGTTCAGGCCCAGCACCAGCAGGACCAGCAGAAGGGCAACGATCAGCATTCGGCGACTCCGTGCCTGGACTGGAGGCATTATGGCCTTCCACCCCGATGTTGGCCCTGCCTGTCATGAAGATGGGACAATGTAGGGCGCGCCGGCCTGCCTCCGGGCCGCCGGCGCCCCCCCGCACTACACGGAAGAAGAAGAACAACAACATGCTGAAAGTCATTTTCGATACCGACCCGGGCGTCGACGACGCCCTGGCCCTGCTGTACCTGCACAAGCACGCCCAGATCGACCTGATCGGCGTCACCACCACCTTCGGCAATGCCTCGGTGGAGTCGACCACGCACAACGCGCTGTACCTGAAGCAGGCCTGGGGCTTTGCCGCTCCGGTCGCGCGCGGTGCCGGTGGCCCACTGCAGCCGGAAGCCACCCCGGAAGCCTGGCCGGTGCACATCCACGGCCACAACGGGCTGGGCAATCACCCGGTGCCGGCCAGCCTGGACGTGGCCGCCGATGCGCGCCCGGCCCATCAGCTGATCATCGACCTGGTCCGCGCCCATCCGGGCGAGGTGACCCTGGTCGCGGTCGGCCGCATGACCAACCTGGCCCTGGCCCTGCAGCAGGCCCCGGACATCGCCGGCCTGGTGCGCGGCGTGGTGATCATGGGTGGCGCTTTCCACGTCAACGGCAACATCACCCCGGCCGCCGAGGCCAACATCTGGGGCGATGCCGAAGCCGCCGACGTGGTGTTCACCGCCAGCTGGCCGGTTACTGCGATCGGTCTGGACGTGACCACCCGCGTGGAAATGGATCGTGACGGCCTGGACAAGCTGGCTGCCATCGGCGGTGCCGACGCCGAGCTGGTGCGTGCGCTGTCGCAGGACTACGTGGACTTCTACCTGCAGGCCGGCCACAAGGGCATGGTCGTGCACGACTGCTGCGCGTGCATCGCGCTGACCCGCCCGGAGCTGTTCCAGTTCGAGCGCGCCAGCGTGCGCGTGGCCACCGACGGTGTCGCCCGCGGCATGACCATTCCCAAGCCGGAAGGCCTGGCGTTCGGTCCCAGCGTGTGGGATGGCCACGTGGTGCAGTCGATTGCCATCGGCGTGGATGCGGCCGCGGTACTGGCCGACATCGAGCAGACCCTGAAGGTCTGACCCGCTAGCGCCTGGCCCTGCCCGGGACCGTCTCGGGCAGGGTCCACAGCACCGGCAGCACCAGCACCGCCACCAGCGCGATCATCGCGCCCGGCGCCGCTGCCCAGCCGCTGCGCTCCACCCACCATTGCGCCAGCCATGGCGTTGCACCGCCGAAGAAGGCGGTGGCCATGGTCACCCCCAGTGCCAGCCCGCTGACCCGGCCCTCGCCCGGGAATTGTTCGGCCGTGGCCGGGGCCGCCACCGCGCTTACACCACCGGCCACGCAGGCCAGCAGCACCGCGGCCAGCACGATGCCCAGCGCCGTCGCCTGCGCCATCCACGCAAACAGGGACAGTGGCAACAACGCTGCCAGCACGGTCAGGCCCAGCAACACCGGCCGTCGTCCAACGCGGTCGGACAATGCGCCACACAACGGCGTGATCGCGATCACTGCCACCGCCGCAATCGTCGACAGCCACAGTGCGTCGCCCTCGTCATGACCCCGCGCGTGCAGGAACGCAGGCACATAGGTGATGCCCACGTAGTAGGTGATCGATCCCAGCGCCGAGATCGCGAAGGTGCGCGCCACCGCCAGCGGATGGTTGCGCAGTACGTGGCGAAGCGGCGTAGCCGGAATACTGCCCTCGCGACGCTGGCGTTCGAACTCCGGCGATTCGTGCATGCCCGAGCGCGCAACCAGGATCACCAGTGCCAGCGCGGCACCGAAGAAGAACGGAATGCGCCAGCCCCAGCTGTCCAGCTGCGCGGTAGGCAGCAGCGCAACCGTAAGCGCCGAGATCGCCACCGCCAGCAGCGCGCCCACCTCGCTGGCCGCCGATGCCAGCGAGGTCACCAGGCCGCGTCGGCGTGCTGGTGCGCTTTCCAGCAGGTACGCCACCACGCCGGTGTACTCACCGCCCACCGAAAATGCCATCACGCAGCGCAGTACCAACAGTAGCACGCCCGCCGTAGTGCCCGCCGTGGCCGCTGTCGGCAGCAGCGCGGTGGCCAGCATCGCCGCTGCCATCAAGGCCATCGATGCCAGCAGCATCCAGCGCCGGCCCAGCCGGTCCCCCAGGTGGCCGAAGCACAGTGCGCCCAGCGGGCGCATCAGGTAGGACACCGCAAAGCCGGCCAGGGTGACCAGCAGCGCCTGCTCGCCACCACCGAAGAACACCCGCGACAACACCGTGGCGAAGTACAGGTACAGGGTGAAGTCGTACCACTCCACCACCGTGGACAGGCCGGCCACCCACATCGAGCGCTGCCGCTCGGCAGTCATTGCGTGTTCGCCTTCAACAGCCTCGATCCCGGTTGCGCAGGTTCGGGGAGGATGTCACGGCCGGGGTGAAATACCGGTCATCGGCTGTCCGTCGCCTGCATGTACTGGGTTTCATGGCCGGTGAATCGCTCACCGTCAAAGCCGAAGCAGAAGCGTCCTTCCTTGAACACGCGGTAGACCAGCAACGCACCATTGAGGCAGAACTGCTGCTGGTCCACGCCCGTTTCCAGTGTCCCGTAGCCGGCGGCGTCTCCGCCCTTCCCCGCCGGGCCGGTGAAGGCATCGATCGGCAATGGCGTGGCGCGTCCGGTGCGGGTGTCGACCAGCACCAGCGTGCGCTGGAAGTACTCGGGACGATCATCGACCTGTACCAGCAGATAGTGCTGGTTGAAATTGGGCTTCTGATGCTGGAGCGCTTCTTCAATGGCGGCCCGGTGCCGCGCATCGCAGAAGTCGACCGGGCTGTAGCGGTAGCCGCAACCGTCGTGGTCGTAGGGCAGGTTCATGCCGGAATAGCTGACGCTGCCCTTGCTCCCCGCATCGTCCCCCGGTTCGGGCGTGCTGCACAGCAGCCACGAACGCTGCGCATCCTCCGGGTCGGCCAACAGCTTCGGCTCACGGCCCGCTTCGTAAGCCGCGCCACCCGGGAAGTCCTGCCCCAGGTGCTGGCGGGCGATTGAACGCGCCTTCTCCAACGGCAAGGCAATCCTGGCCCCACGGAACGAGACGAACGTCATCGTCGGCAGGATCACCTCTTCCACCGGCAATCCTTTCCATTGCCCACCCGTGCAGAACGTGGCGATCTCATTCTCTTCGTCCACCTTGCAGGGTTTCGGCACATTCGCGGCCAGCCAGGGATGGGCCGGGCGATCGGTCTGAACGTCGATGTACCAGCCGTCCAGCGCGCAGGTCCGCAGGGCATCGAGCAGAGGCGAGATGTCTGTTGTTGTGGTCGGCGCGGCAAGTGGCGTGTCGGCAGAGGGCGCGTCGGCCGGTTCGTCTGGTGTGCGCGGGCAGGCCGCCAGCAGCAGTGCGGCGATCAGCAGTGCAGCGTGACGTGGGCGCCGGATTGAATGATGCGTTCCCTGCATTGCGTGGTGCTCCCTGGTTTCAACACTCGCTGCGGATGATCGCCGATCCCGGGGTGGTGCAGGAATGCCGTAGATCCACGCCATGTGTGGATGCTCTCGCGTCGGGGTCAGATCCCTTTGCTGCGGCAAACGGATCTGACTCCGCCGGTTACCCCGGCAGCTGCAGCTCCGCTCGCAGGCCGCCGCCCTCGCGGTTGTGCAGCCGCAGTGAGCCGCCCAGCGACTGTGCCAGCTGCACCGCGATGGCCAGGCCCAGGCCGGTGCCGCCGGTATCGCGGTTGCGCGAGCTTTCCAGCCGATGGAACGGTGCCAGCACCGCCTGCAGCTGGTTCTCGGGAATTCCCGGGCCATGGTCGGAAATGCTGATCCATACCCTGCCAGCCTCATCGCGGCCCGCCCCGATCTCGGCGGCGCCGGCGTAGCGCACTGCGTTGTCGACCAGATTGCCGACCACCCGTCGCAGCGGCTGCGGCCAGGTCTGCACGATCAGTCCAGCGGGTGCACCGCCACTGACCGGCTTGCCCATGTCCTCGTAGTCGCCGACCACGCTGGCCAGGAACGCCCCCAGGTCCATCGACACTGGCGCACCACTGGCGACGTGGCTGCTGCGCGCATAGGCCACGCCTTCACGCACCAGTTGCCCAAGGTGGTCGAGGTCGGCCAGCAGTCGCTGCTGGGTGCTGTCTTCAGGCAGGGTCTCCACCCGAAGCTTCATGCGCGTGATGGGGGTCTGCAGATCGTGCGAGATCGCTGCGAGAATCTGCAGGCGCTCGCTGACATGGCCACGAATGCGTGCCTGCAGCGCGTTGAGTGCGGCCGCCGCACCGCCTACTTCCGCGGGGCCATCTTCAGGCAGTGCCGGCCCGTCCTTGCCCGGCTGCAGCTGTTCCACCGCATGCGACAGCTGCTGCAGCGGGCGCATGGCCAAGCGCACCGCCAGCCATGCGCATACCAGCAACAGCGCCAACTGCACCAGCAGCACGGCGGGCAGCCAACGCGCCAGCGGCAGACCCGACGGGGTGACTTCAATGGTCAAGGGTGTGCCATCGTGCAGTCGCAGTTCCACCTCGAACCGCTCCGGCAGGCGAGCCACCTGGCGCGCCTGCAACGGATAGCGATGCTGCAGGCTGTCGTCAATGATCGCGGTGACCTGGCGTGCACGATCGGTCTGCAGTCCCGGCCCAGCCGCAGCCGGGCGCAGCAGGTAACGGTAGGTGCGCCGCTCCAGCCGCGGCACCCAGGCATCGCGCTGGTCCGCGGGCAGGTGCTCCAGCAGCGCGACACTCACGGCCACGTCTTCATCGAGGTTGCGCAGCATCATGCTGCGGGTGGACTGATAGCGTTCGAAAAACAACAAGCCGAAGGACAGCGCGTGGGCCAGCGCCAGTCCGCCCAGCAGCACCAGCAGCAGCCGCGCAGACAGCGTGCGCGGCCAGCGTAGACGGTGTGCGCCGGTGTTCATTCGTCCGGCCCCAGCAACTGCACCGGCACGCTGAACACGTAGCCTTCGCTGCGCACGGTCTTGATGTAGGTCGGCTCGCGTGCGTCGTCACCCAGCCGTTGGCGTACGCGGCTGACCAGCAGGTCGATCGAGCGGTCGAACAGTTCGGCATCGCGGCCCTGGGTGAGGCTGAGCAGCTGGTCACGGCTGAGCACCCGATTGGCGTGATCGAGGAACACGCGCAACAGGCGGAACTCGGCACCACTGAGCGGATACGCGGTGTCCTGCGCATCCAGCAGATGGCGTGCGGTGGTATCCAGGCGCCAGGCACCGAAGGCCAGTTGGCGACCGGCTTCGCTCACCTGCAGGTTTGGCGGCAGCATCCGGGTGCGACGGATCACCGCATTGATGCGTGCCAGCAGTTCGCGGGAAGAGAACGGCTTGGTCACGTAGTCGTCGGCGCCCATTTCCAGACCGATGATGCGGTCGGTCTCGTCGTCGCGTGCGGTCAGCAGCACCACCGGCACCGCACGATGCTTGCCGGCACGCAGGTTGCGGCACAGGCTCAGGCCGTCCTCGCCTGGCATCATCACGTCCAGCACCACCAGGTCCACCGCATGGGTATCCATCAGTGCACGCATGGCCCGGCCACCGTCGGCCTGGCTCACGCGCAGGCCGTTGCGTTGCAGGTAGTCGGCCAGCATCTGGCGGA
Source organism: Stenotrophomonas sp. INTA L402-1 (assembly GCF_059295135.1). Taxonomy (NCBI): domain Bacteria; kingdom Pseudomonadati; phylum Pseudomonadota; class Gammaproteobacteria; order Lysobacterales; family Lysobacteraceae; genus Stenotrophomonas; species Stenotrophomonas sp. INTA L402-1. The sequence continues at coordinate 27,468 of NZ_JCAFWP010000021.1, read as the reverse complement.
TCTCACTGTCATCGTCGACGACAAGGATGTGCGGTACAGGGTTCATTGTGTTCTCGATGAAGGCAGGGGGACAGCACCGCGCGGTGCAGCCATGGTAGCGCGGCTCAGGGGCTGGCCAGCTGGCGCTGGATCTCGCTTTCGGTACGTGCGTAGTCGCCCTCGCCGTAATGGCGGTAGACCACCCGCCCCTGCCGGTCGAGCAGGTACAGCGCGGGCCAGAAGCGGTTGCCCCAGGCGTTCCAGATCCGGTACTGGTTGTCCTGCACCACCGGCCAGGTGATATCCAACCGTGCGATGGCCCTGCGCACGTTGCCGGGCAGCCCTTCATAGGCGAACTCCGGCGTATGCACGCCGATCACCTTCAGGCCCTGCGACGCGTACCGTGCATGCCACTGGTGGACATACGGCGCCACGTTGAGGCAGTTGCTGCAGGTGTAGGTCCAGAACTCGACCAGCACCACCTGCCCCCGCAACTGCTTCAGTGTGAGCGGGGAGCTGTTGTGCCATGGCCCGCCACCGTCGAACCCCGCCACCGGTGCTGCGTCGAGCGACTGCGCGCCAGCATCCGCGCCGGGCCATGCCAGCAACAACGCAGCTCCACCCAGCAGGCCCAGCAGCAGGGGCAGTGCATACCCTCGCAGTGTGGCCATCGCTCAGCCCCCCTGCTCGGCCAGCGGCAGTTCGGCGGGCTTCACGCCTGCAGCTTCCAGGATGCTGTCGGCCACCTGCGCAGGATGCGAAAGCAACGACACATGGCTGCTGCCGATCGATTGCAGCTGCGCGCCAATGCGCTTTGCGGTGGCGGCCTGCAGCTGCGGCGACAGCATGCGATCGTCACGGCTGAGCACGTACCAACTCGGCTTGCTGCGCCACGCCGCAATGTTCACCACCTCGCCCAGCGCGCTGGCCTTCAGCGGGACCTGGGTGCTGTACAGCAGCGCAGCCGACTTCTTCATCACGTCCGGCGCGAAGTCCTGCGCGATGGCATCGGCCGGCAATGTCAGGTAGCCATCCCTCTCCTGCAGGCGGGCCAGGCCCGGACCGACCGGGAAACCTTCGCCTTGCTGCGCCGAAGACTGCCCTGCATCCGGTGCGAAGGCCGCCACGTACACCAGCGCCTGCACCTTCGGGTCATTGCCCGCCTCGGTGATGACCGTACCGCCCCAGCTGTGGCCGACCAGCACGACCTTGCCGGGTGCAGCGGCAATCGCACGACGGGTGGCGGCAACATCGTCGGCCAGCGAGGTGAGCGGATTCTGTACGGCCACCGCAGGCAGCTTCCAGTCATGCAACGTGCTGATGACCTTGCTCCAGCTGGAGCCATCGGCGAACGCGCCGTGCACCAGGATGACGGTGGGCGGTGCAGCGGTACCGGCCTGGGCAGCGAAGGCGGGGGCTGCGGCGCCGGCAAGGGCGAGAGCGGCAGCAAGCAACGAGGTACGGATCATGGGTGGCACTCCGGTGTTGGGAGTGGCCATTTTCCCCTGCCGGTGTATCGGCGCTGTTTCTCCGCGGCACGGAGTTGTACCGGACTGTAGGGCGCAGGCGGGTTTCTACAGTGGGATACATTCGGCCGCCGGGCCCGGCCGGGCGCTACCGGGTGGATATCGCTGCCCGCACGCGGGCGCGCAACGCCCCGATGTGCCCCGACACATCGTCTTTGTATCTGACTGTACGAAACCCCGGCCGCGGCCACAGTCGCTGACAAAACCCCGGGCAACGGCACACGTTGCCGATACCTGCGCCGCCTGAAATGGCCTCCATCGACCACTGGCCCGCAGGACACCACCATGATCAGCACCGCCTCTTCCGTGTATACCCCCCGCCTGGACGCCGTCGGCCGCTGGCTCTCGCCATTGGCGCTGCGCACCCTGCTGGCCTGGGAGTTCTTTGAATCCGGCCGCGAAAAACTGGGCGGCCAGAACTGGTTCGCCGACCTGGAAGGTCGCTTCCCGTTCCCGTTCTCCGCCCTGCCCGCATCACTGAACTGGCAGCTGGCCACCTGGCTGGAACTGGTGGGTGCAGTGATGCTGCTGCTCGGCCTGGCCACGCGCTCGGTGGCTTATGTGTTCTGGGTGCTGACCGTGGTCGCCATCGCCGCCGTGCACTGGCCCGACCAATGGAACGGCCTGGGCGAACTCTGGCAGGGCTATGCAATCACCGACCAAGGCTACGGCAACTTCAAGCTGCCGCTGCTGTTCCTGGCCATGCTGCTGCCACTGATCCTCAACGGCGGTGGCGCACTCAGCGTGGACCGACTGCTGGCCGGCTCACAGCACGCTCCCGTTGGCAATGACGGCCTGGGTTGGGGCGTCAGCCTGATCGCCCTGCTGCTGCCGGTTGCCGCGCTGCTGCCCGGCATCGGCTTCGGCGGCGCCCTGCTCGGTGGTGTGCTGCTGGTGGGTTACGTACTGCGCCGTCGCCGCAACGCCTGATCCGCTTCGCCCCTTCACCGCGCTTCTTCCCTTCGTTTCCGTCGCCTTCAAGCGGCGTCCATCCCGCACGCCCCGCGTGCATTCCCAAGGAGTCACCACCATGTCCGTCTCGACCAAGAACACCCTCTCCTCCCGCCTGCCGCGCATCGGTGCCGTCGGCATCGCCCTGGCCGGTGGCCTGCTGCTGGCCGGCCAGGCTGCGGCGATCCAGCCACTGGCGATCAGTGCCGTGGCCATGAGCGCTGCCGCCGAAGGCAAGTGCGGTGAAGGCAAGTGCGGGGCCAACAAGACCGCCACCGGCAAGCCCGCCGGCAAGGCCAAGGTGGCCGAGGGCCAGTGTGGCGAAGGCAAGTGCGGCGACGCCTCGTTTGCCCGCACCGACCGCGACCACGATGGCCGGGTCTCGCGTGCCGAGTTCAACGCTGTGGCCGCCAAGCGTGCCGCCGAGTTCGACCGCATCGACACCGACCACGACGGCTACATCAGCGAGCAGGAAGCGCACGACTACCTGCGCAGCGTCTACACCGCCAACGGCAAGCCGATGCCGAAGGGCCTCTTCTCCCGCGTAGCCGATTGATCGACGTTCAACCCGCGCCGCCTCCGAGGCGGCGCCCTCTCCCTGGAGCATCCGTCATGAGCCTGCCCCTGCCTTCCGATGCCGCCGGTCTTGGCCTGCGCCGTGGCCTGATCGCCGAACTGCTGGCCATGCCGGCCGGTGCCATCGACTTCCTCGAAGTTTCGCCCGACAACTGGATCGGCGTCGGCGGTGCACACGGTGCAGCGCTGCGCAGGTTGAGCGAACGCCACCCCCTGACCTGTCATGGCCTGTCGCTGTCGCTGGGCGGTCCTGATCCGCTGGACCGCACCCTGCTGGCCCAGACGCGTGCCTTCCTCGACCTGCACCAGGTGCAGCTGTACAGCGAACACCTGAGCTACTGCGCTGCCGGTGGCCACGTCTACGACCTGCTGCCGCTGCCGTTCACCGCCGAGGCCGTGCATCACGTCGCCGGCCGCATCGCCCAGGTGCAGGAGATGCTGGGCCGACGCATCGCCGTGGAGAACATTTCCTACTACGCCGTTGCCGGTGCGGAGATGAGCGAGATCGACTTCATCAATGCCGTGCTCGCCGAGGCGGACTGCGACCTGCTGCTGGACGTCAACAACGTCTTCGTAAACGCCTGCAACAACGGTTACGACGCCTTCGAATTCCTGGCCCGCGTGCCGTCCCACCGTGTCGCCTCGCTGCACGTAGCGGGTCACTTCGATGAAGACGATGGCTTCAAGATCGATACCCACGGTGCGCCGGTGAAAGGCGTGGTCTGGGCGCTGTTGCGCGAGGCCTATGCGCGGGTTGGCGTGCGTCCCACGCTGCTCGAACGCGACTTCAACTTCCCGCCACTGGCCGAGTTGCTGGCCGAGGTCGCGCAGATCCGCCAGGCACAGGCCGAGGCACATTGGCCCGAGGTGGCCCATGGCTGAGTCGCTGGCCACCCTGCAACGGCGTTGGGCCGACCATGTGCGCGACCCATCAATGGCCGCACCCGATGGCATCGAGGCGCGCCGGCTGGCGGTGTACCGTCGCATGTGCATCGACAGCCTGGACACCCTGCTGGCTGGCACCCTGCCACGCCTGCAACACCAGTTGGGCATGCCGCGCTGGCGCGACACCGTGGAGCACTACTACGCCAGCCACACCTGCGGCACCCCGTTGTTCCCACAGATCGCCGGCGAATTCGCGGCCTGGCTGGCGATGCAGGACGCGGTGGCACTGCCGGCCTGGGCAGCGGAACTGGCGCACTACGAGAGCACGCAGCAGTCGCTGCACATTGAAGCGCGCGCCGCCGGGCGTTCGCTGCACCGCGTTCCGGTGGACAGTGATGTGCTGGCGGTTTCGCCGCTGGTGCGGGTGCTTGGCTACCGGTGGCCGGTACATGTGGACGAGATGTTGGAACCGATGCTGGATGCAGCTCCCACGCTGCTGCTGATGCGCCGCACGCCTGAATTCAGTCTGCGTGTCGAGGAACTGGCCCCGCTGGCCTATGCAGTGCTGTTGGCCTTCGGCGATGACGGCACACGTGTGGATGACGTATTGCAGACCGTGGCTGAAGCACATGGTGCCGCGCCGGATGAACTGCGTGCGGCCTGCATTCCAGTGCTGCGCGACCTCTGCAAAGCAGGCGTTCTGGTTGCGTCGACCGATCCCCGGGAGTGCCGGCCGGCGGCCGGCACTACCCCCTCTCCTTTCTTCGAGGCCTGATCATGACTGTTTCCAACACGTCCTTCCTGCACGGCTGGCGCCTGTTCGTAGCCATCAGCGTGGTCCTGATCGCGTTCGCACTGACCGTCTTCACTCTGTATCCCGATGCAGCCGAAGGCAGCCGCGCGGCGATCCGGGTCACTGCGCGCACATCGTTCCTGCTGTTCCTGGCGGCATTCACGGCATCCTCCTTCGCCACCCTGCTGCCCGGCCCGTTCACCCGGTTCCTGCTGCGCGAACGGCGCATCATAGGCCTATCCTTCGCGTTCTCGCACTTGCTGCATGCAATCGCCATCACCAGTTTCGGCATCCTCAACCCGGCGTTCTGGCCAGCACGCTCAGCGATGGCCAACCTCCCGGGCACGGTGGGCTACCTCGCCATCCTGGCGCTGGCCATCACCTCGCACCGGGGGCTCGCCCGGCGCATGGGATCCACGGCCTGGCGTCGCCTGCACGTGACCGGCATGTGGATCATCGCGGCGGTGTTCACCTACTCGTACTTCAAGCGCGTGCCGGGTAACTTCTGGTATGCGGTGCCATCGGCGCTGCTATTCACCGCCTTCGTGGTGCGCTGGATCGCCAAGCGGGCGCAAGCGCTGCGTCGAAGTGCGCATGCGCGGCCGCCGCTGCGGGCGGCCTGACGGGCCGGGGTCAGATCCCTTTGCCAAACGCGAAGGGATCTGACCCCATCAGCCGTCACGTGTGGGGCGGTAGGCAGCGTAGGCATTGAGGATCTTCTGCAGCCGCGCGTGTTGCTTCGTCCCCATGGCTACCCGCTGCACGCGCTTCAGCAGCGTCTTCCACATATATCCGGAACGGAAGAAGTACGGGCGCACCTCAAGGAAGGTCAGCACGACATCCACCGTATCTGGATCGCGTTCGGCAAGTTGCTTCAGCGCGTTGGCGTAGCCCCCCGGGAAAGCAAGCTGTTCATAGCGCTGGTTGTATTCCGCGCAGGCTGCCACGTGCCGCTGCATTTCTTCCGGGCCACGCCAGCGCGCGCCAGCGGCTTCGCGGATGGCTTGGCGCAGCCGATTGATCTCGTCCGCATTGGCGCGGATAAGACGTTCCATGGGTGCGCGGGGATGGGACATGGTTCCTTCCATTTGGTTTGTCAGGGGTCAGATCCATTTCCCGCAGGCAAAGGGCTCTGACCCCACTTCAGGTCACGGGGCGCGGCGCAGGGTGATCAGGGTGATCTCCGAAGGAACGCCGATGCGTGCCGGGAAACCGGCCCACAGGCCAGCACCATTGCTCACGTACAGTGTCATGCCATCCACCTCGTAGCGACCGGACACATAATCGCCATTGGCGCGCTTCACCAGCTGGTCCATGCCGATGATCTGGCCGCCATGTGTATGCCCGGACAGCTGCAGCTTCACCCCACGCGCGGCCGCCTCGCGTGCGTTGCGCGGGCGATGGTCGAGCAGGATCACCGGCGCGCCCGGATCGGCGCCAGCCAGCGCGGCCTCCAGGTCCGGCAGCGGCAGACCGTAGCGTGCGGCCACGGGGTCGGTGACGCCGGCAATGGTCAGCGCCGCATCGCCCCGTCGTACCTGCAGGTGGCTGTTCTCCAGCACCTGCATGTGCAGCGCGCGGAACGCCTGCATCCACGCCTGGTACTGCGCGTAGTACTCGTGGTTGCCGGTGATGGCGATGACGCCGTCCGGTGCATGCAGATCAGCCAACGGGCGGGCGTCCTCGCGACGCGCCTCGACGCTGCCGTCGATCAGATCGCCGGTGATCACGATCAGGTCCGGCGTCAGTGCGTTGCTCTCGTCCACCACCTTGCGCACCCAGTCGCCAGTCAGCAGGCGGCTGGCATGGATGTCGGTCAGCTGCAGCACGCGATAGCCATCGAACGCGGCAGGCAAGCCGGCAATGCTCACCTCGATCTGCCGGGGCTTGGGTACCGCCATGCCCTGGCTGACGCCATAACCGCTCACGAGCAGGGCCAGCAGACCTGCCGTCGGCCGCAGCTTCGGCGCGCGCAGGACCGATACAGTACGCGGCCAGCGCAGCAGGTGCGACAGCAGCAGGCCGGCGTCCAGCACCAGCATCACCAGCGCCAGCAGCAACACGGCGGTGGAGCCGGTGGCCAGCGTGGCGATGGCCAGCTTCGGTATCTCCGGCGAGGCCATCGTGCCCCAGAAGGTGGCTACGATGCGCAGCTGCACGGCAACGCCCACCAGCAGCAGCGACAGCACGACCTTCATCCAGATGGGCATGCGCAGTGGCCAGAACAGGCGCCAGGCCACATACAGGCCCATCAACAAACCGATCGTACTCAGCACTGCAACCATCCTGGAAAGAAAGCGGGCCCGCCATGGTGACGGTTGCCGGCAGTGTTGTGTAGAGCCGAGCCCATACCCGGCTGCTCAGGAAGCAGTCGAGCATGGCTCGACTCTACAGAGGGCCAGTCGAGCATGGCTCGACTCTACGAAAGCCCGATGCGTTCAACCCGCAGGCGCGCGATGCGACGCTTCTCCATTGCCAGTACGGTGATGCGTACATCCGCAATCTCCACCGTGTCACCGATGTCCGGCAGGCGACCCAGACGCTCCAGCACCAGCCCGGAGATGGTCATGTAGTCGGCACTGCGTGGCAGCGAGACGCCGGCCAGGCGCTGCAGGTCGTCCAGAGTGAGCGCGCCATCGGCCTCCCAGCAATCTTCGCCCTGCGCGACCACGCCATAGCGTTCGTCCTGGGTGTCGACCAGGTCACCGGCAATGGCCGCCAGCAGGTCGTTGGCGGTCACCAGGCCTTCCACACTGCCGTACTCGTCCACTGCCACCGCCAGCGGCACCGGGTGCTGGCGGATCAGTTCCAGCGCCTGCAATGCGCTGGCACTGGACAGCACGTACTGCGGCTCACGCAGATTGCCTTCCAGCTGTAGTGGCTTGCCCTGCAGCAGATCGGCCAGAAGGTCGCGGCTCTGCACCACGCCGCGCAGGCTGTCCAGGTCGCCATCACCCACCAGCAGGCGGGTGTGCGGCGATGCCACCAGGCGCGCCACCACGTCCTCCTGCCCACGTGCCAAGTCGATCCACTGCACGTCGGCACGCACGGTCATCACGCTCGACACCGGCCGATCGGCCAGGCCCAGCACGCTGCGGATCATCTCGTGCTCGGCCGGCTGCAACCGCTCTTCCGCATCGACGTGTTCGTCAGCGTTTTCGTCGTCGTGGCCATTGGCCGGGCGCGCGCCCAGCATGCGCAGCACGGCGTCGGCGGTACGCTGGCGGAACGGCTGGCGGCGCTCGTTGCGCTCACGATTGAAGCGCACCCACTGGTTGAAGGCTTCAACCAGGATCGAGAAGGCGATCGCCGCGTACAGATAACCCTTCGGGATCTTGTAGCCCAGGCCTTCGGCCACCAGGCTGAAACCGATCATCAACAGGAAGCCCAGGCACAGCACCACCACCGTGGGATGCTTGTTGACGAAGCGGGTCAGCGGCTTGCTGGCCACCAGCATCAGCACCATCGCGATGGTCACCGCGGCATACATCACGCCCAGGTTGTCGACCATACCAACTGCGGTGATCACCGAGTCCAGCGAGAACACCGCATCGAGCACCACGATCTGTGCCACCACCATCGCGAAGCTGGCGTAGACCTTCTTGCCATCCTCGTGATGCTCGCGGCCCTCCAGCCGCTCGTGCAATTCCATCGTGCCCTTGAACAGCAGGAACAGACCACCGCCCAGCAGGATCAGGTCACGCCCGGAGAAGCTGTGGTCGAACAGCGTGAGCAGCGGTTCGGTCAACTTCATGATCCATGCCAGCGCGGCCAGCAGCACCAGCCGCATCAGCAGGGCCAGCGCCAGGCCGATCACCCGCGCGCGGTCACGCTGGTGCGGCGGCAGTTTGTCGGCCAGGATCGCGATGAACACCAGGTTGTCGATGCCGAGAACGATCTCCAGCACGACCAGGGTTGCAAGGCCCATCCATATCGAGGGGTCAGCCAACCATTCCATTTCAGGTCCGTTTCGTCAGTAGGTAAGGGAGAAGGGGAAACACTCAGTCAGCGTCCTGCGCCTGCGTCGGGTCATGCCCCAGCAGGTCACCGGGCGTGCACTGCAGCTCACGGCAGATCGCATCAAGTGTGGAAAAGCGGATGGCGCGCGCCTTGCCGGTTTTCAGGATCGACAGGTTGGCCAGGGTGATGTCGATGCGCCCGGCCAGCTCGGACAGGGTCATGCCCCGTTCCTGCAGCATGCGGTCCAGGGTGATGACAATCGCCATCAGATGACACCGTCGAGGTCATCGCGCATCGCCGCACCCACGGCAAACACGCGTGCCAGCACGAACAGCATCAGGACCGCGACCAGGCCGGTGATCGACATGCCGCCGCCCACCTCCATCCAGGTGAAGTCCGGGCCCATCCAGGCGGCGTAGGCGCCGATCAGGATCGACAGCACCTCCATCGACAGCATCAGCCAGGCCATGCGCTGCAGGCGCTGTGCATTGGCGTGGGTGAACGGCCGCTCGCGCGCCGCCGACTTCAGCAGCCGCAGCAGGTGGCGCAGGAACATCAGGCACAGCACCAGCAGCGCGACAATCGCGCCCAGGCCCAGGCAGAAATGCAGGAACAGGTCGCTGCCATGCACGGCAGCGGTATCAGCGTCGTGGATGCTGTCGAGCAACCAGCTGCGGTCGTGGGCGACCAGCGGCACGGCCAGCAGTGCGGCCAGGATGCCCAGCCAGCACATCGCCCGCACCGCCTGTACGGCGGCCTGGGCCAGGGTGAACAAGCCTCGCGCGGGTCTGGCGCGGGCGGGACGAGCGGTCAAGCGGCCTCCGGCATTGGGGTGGCCTCGCCGCCCCGGGTGGATTTATCGATAAACGATATACCACTTGCCGCGTGAAAGGCTGAATCGCGCGCCTGGGCCCTTCAGGGCCCAGGCGCGCCCTGCACCAGCATCGCTTCGCCCGGGGCCGCCGAGGCCATCGCCTGCACGCCGGCTTCGGCCGCCTGCCGTGTGACCAGGCGGAATCGTACCTGCAGCTTGCCCTGCCCCGGCGTGGCCCAGCCGTACTGGATGGCCACCTGATCAGCCGACAGCGGCCCACGCCCTGGCAGCGACCGCACCTGCAACGGCTTCGGTGCGGCCTGCACCAACCGGGCGAATCCCTTCTGCACGACCGCCGCGTCGGCCTTTTCGGCGTAGACCGTACACGTGCCATCGTCAGCCCAGCTCACCGCATAGCGGCCACTGGCCAGAGGCACCATCCAGGCCACGCCCGATTGCCCCTGCAACAGCGTCGCGGCTTCGGCGGGCTGCAACGGCGACAGCCCATTGGATTCCATCAGCGACTGCAACCGTGCCGGGGCACCGATGTGCTGCATGCAGGCAGTATCGAACAGCTCGCTGAAGGGATCCTGCGCCGGAGCCTTGGTCTTGGCAATACGCGCGGGTTGCGCCACCGCCAGGGTGGGCAGCAGGGCCAAAGCCAGCCAGAACACAGGACGCATCGGGATTCCACGCTACGGAAAACAGCAGGGAGGATGGCAAAGCCCGGGCGCCACGCGCAATGGGTCATGGCTTGACATGCGTAGATGACGCCCCCGGGTGCACCGATGATGCCGGCCAGCGGCCGGCACTACCGGGTGCTGTAGCGGTAGACCAGATCATCCGCATCGCTGCGCACGGCGTTCGCATCCAGCACCCCGCCCAGGCGCCGCGCGACGGCCTGCGATGCCAGGTTGTCCGGCGCCATGTAGCTGACCAGCGTCGGCAGCCGCACCACCACGAATGCCCAATCGCGTAGTGCACCGGCCGCTTCAGTGGCAAAGCCCTGCCCTTCATGGCCGTCGTACAGCAACCAGCCCAGCTCCTTTTCAGGAAACAGCAGGCCATGATTGATCCCGACCTGGCCGATGCAGGCTCCCGTATCGGCACGCTCGATCATCAACGCGCCATGGCCGAACAGATGCCAGCTGGCGAGGTCATGGCAGAACTGCCCCCACGCCGCCACTTCACCGAACGGCCCGCCCATTCCCCGCGCACGCGGCGAGGCCAGGAACGCGGCATAGACGCCGAAGTCATCCAGCTGCTGTGGACGCAGCCGCAGGCGCACGGTGTGCAGGGTTGGAATCTCAAGCACGACGGCGCACAGGATCAGTACACGGCCAGGTGGCCACAACCGCGGCGCTGTGGCTGCCCTTCCATCGCCACCTGCACGCTGGCCAGGGTGTCCACACCTTCGGCAGTGCGGCACGACTCACGCTTGATCTCGACGATGGCGGGCTGCTGGCCAAGCTCGCCGTTGAGCACGATCAGCGAGCTCGGTGCATCGGCCGGCTGCCCCGGATAGCGCAGCGTGCCCTTGTGGGTACGGCCGTCAGCGCTGAGGCTGGCATCGTGGTTGCCCTGGCCGGTGGAGGCGATCTCAATGCTCCAACCCGCACCGCCGCCGGTGAAAGCCGGCACCGGGCTCAGGTCGGCGGCAACCGAGGGGTGGCGCGGCGCATCCGCAGCGGTCTGCGACGAAGTGGAGGTACAGCCGGCCAGCATCCCGGCCAGCAGCGCTGCAGCAACGACGGGGCGAACGGTCATGATGCGCTCCTGCCAAATGGTCGAAGGTCCAGTCTAGGCAGCCATGCGTGCGCCAGCGATGAACATGATGTTTCAGCGTGGAATGCGCCCACCACCGGCGACCCGCACGCGGTCGCGCCCCTGCGCCTTGGCCTGGTACATGGCCGCATCGGCGGCACGCAGCAGGGTCCGCCAGCCCAAGGCGTCGGTAGCACCGCGGGCCACGCCGAAGCTGGCGGTCACCCGCAGCACGGTACCGCCGGCCACCACGATGTCCAGCTGCTGCAGCGCAAGCCGCAGCGATTCGGCCAGCTGTCGGCCAGCGGCCAGGTCACCGTCGGCCAGCAGCACCAGGAACTCCTCGCCACCATAGCGGGAAATGCTGTCGCTGCGGCGAAGATGGCGCTGCAGCAGTTGCGCCACCTGTACCAGCACTTCATCACCCGCATCGTGGCCATGACCATCATTGATCGATTTGAAGCGATCAACGTCCAGCAGGATCACCACTGCGCTCATCCGCCCCTCGTCGTGGCGCTGCTGCACCAGTTCCTCCAGCGCGCGACGGTTCAGCAGTCCGGTCAATTCATCGGTGCCGGCCAGCTGGCGCAGCTCGCTGGTCAGCGCCGAGCGTTCGCGCGACTTCTCGCGCAGCACTTCAATCGCATCGAACAGGCGCTGCATCTCGGCCAGCGGATGGGTGACATGCTGCTCGGGCCCAGGCGCTTCGGAGGCAATCTGGATCACCTGCCGTTGTGCCTGCAGCAGAGGTCGCAGGATCTGCAGATGCGCGATACGCAGCGCCACACCCAGTACCACCAGGGTTCCCAGCGCGGTGGCCAGAAGTACCGCCAGCCGCGTGGCCTCCCGGTTGCGGGTGTGCTCGAACCTGGCGATGGACACACTCAGGTAACCGTCACGCAGCGCCTCAAGCGACTGCAGGGTCGGCACGTAGCGCGTGGTGAACTCGGCAGCGGTCCACGGCGGCGGCAGGCCACGCCGTCCGTCGTCGATCAGCTGTTCGATCATCGGCAGTGACTCGCCGAAGAACTGCCGGCGCGCCATATCCCAATGCCAGGACAGCGTCGGATCACTGCGGAACACCGATTCGTGGCTGCCGGCCAGCCGCCACAGTTCCAGCAGGCGGCCCTCGGTCTGCAGCGCCGCGCGCACTTGTTCGTTGCGCCAGGCACCGGGTACCGCCACCGGCGCCATCACGTTGGAGGCCAGACGCCCGCCGTGCTCGCGCAGGTCGATCAGCACCTGCCCCTGCATGGCTGGAATCGCCGCTTCGCGGTCGGCCCGGACCAGTACGTTGATCTGTGCCGAGGTCAGCAGATGCAGGCGGTCGACCACGGCAAACATGCCGCTGATCGCGCGCTCCACGTCTTCGACGCGTCGTGCGTCGCGCGGCTGCGCTGCCACCCGGTCCACGCCCGCGCGTGCCGACTGCAGGCGACGTTGCGCGTCTGCCAGCATCCCATGCTCATCCACCACGCCCGGATCAGCCGTGAACACGGCATCCAGCTGCTGCAGCGCGGTGTCCACACGCCTGCGCACCACCGCCAGCTGCAGCGTAAGCCGCGCATGCTCGCTGGCATCGGCCGGGTCGGCACCGAGCAGGCTGTTGGCCGGGCCGCGTTCGGCCGAGACCAGGTTGGCCAGGTCGAAGGTCTGGCGCAGCTGGCGCAGGCTGACCAGGTTGTCCTCGGCAGCGCTGTAGCGCAGCGTGCCCTGGACCAGCGCGATGGCCATCAACGGCAGCGTACAGACCACGAACGACCCCGCCAGGATCCAGACCCAGGTCCGCAGTCCGATGGGCGATGCCTTGCCGGCCATGCAAATTTCCCCTGAAGTGCGGATCACTGTAGCCGCCGGTCCCGGCAGCGCCAAGCCAGTGCCGCGCGAACCGTGACCATGGGTATACCGCAGCCACCGCGAACGCGCCGGCAAGGTCTCACCCCGCGCCGGGCTGAGGCGAATGCGTCACACCCTGCCGTACTAGATCCAGCGCTGGTCGACCAGTTCGCGCTTCACGTAGGCGTAGAACACCGGCGCCGCCACCAGGCCGGGCAGGCCGAACGCCGCTTCCATCACCAGCATCGCCAACAGCAGCTCCCAGGCGCGGGCCTGGATTTCGCCGCCAACGATGCGCGCATTGAGGAAGTACTCCAGCTTGTGGATCACGATCAGGTACAGCAGCGCTGCCACGGCCACGTAGAACGAGACCGACAGCGCGACGATGGTGATGATGGTGTTGGAAATGATGTTGCCCACCACCGGCAGCAGGCCGGCGATGAAGGTGATCAGTACCAGGGTCTTGGACAGTGGCAGGTGCACGCCGAACAACGGCAGCACGCCCAGCAGGAAGATGGCGGTGAACACGGTGTTGAGCAGCGAGATCTTCACCTGCGCGAACACCACCTGGCGGAACGCAGTGGCCAGGCGGCTGGTGCGGCCGATCAGCTCCTGCGCCAGCGGGCCCATCTTCGGCAGCGGCAGTTCGTCATACAGCGCGATCATCGCGCCCAGCACCATACCGATCAGTACGCGTACGCCCACCTGCACCACCGAGGTACCGGCCACGCCCAGCTGGCGCTGATGCTCGGCGGCCCAGTCGTTCAGTGCCGTGCGCAGCGCCGGCATGTCCTCGGGGATGTACGGCTGCAGCAGCGCCGGCACCTGGTGCCGCGACGAATTGAGGATCTCCATCAACCGCGCCAGCAATGCGTCCGGTCCACCGGTCTCGTTGCGGAAAAATGACGCCACGCCGATCCCGGCCAGCACCAGCGCGCTGATGATCACCGCTGACAGCACGATCACCGCGATCGCCCGCGCCCGGCCTGGCGGCAGCTTGCCCTCCACGGTGGAGGCCAGCAGGTGGGTCAGCTGGAACACCAGCAGGCCCGACAGCAGGGTCACCACCAGGCCCAGCTTCAACGCCAGCCACATGCCCAGCAGCATCATCAGCCAGGCCGCGATCCTCGGGACGGGGGGCTTGGGCTGGGCAACGAGGGCGTCTTGCATGGGCGGCACGTCCGGGCAGGGTGGCCCATGGTAGAGGATTGGCGGCGATGATTCCGGGTGCAGGATGAACAGGCAACACACGCGGATTCCGCCGCCCCTTCTCCGTCCATCGGCACGTCCGCAATCACGCCCGGATCACACCCGGTCCAGTGCCAGATACCGCGCCGTGCGCACGATCGTCTCACGCTCGCCGAAGCTGGCCAGCTCGCCGGCAACACGCCCGCTGTCGCCAGTCGCTGCGATCTCCTGCAGGGTGCGCTGCATGGCCCGGATCGCAGCGCGCTGCAGGTCAGAGGGAATGATCACCAGCCGGTAATCGAGTTCGGCCAGCCGCGCCACCGGCACCAGCGGCGTCTTGCCGCTGTGGAACATGTTGATCAGCTTCGGCCCGGGAACCTGCTGCGAAATCACCTCAATCTGCTCCAGCGTTTCCGGTGCCTCGACGAAGATCATGTCCGCGCCCGCGTCCACATAGGCCTGCGCCCGTTCGATCGCCGCATCCAGGCCTTCGCAGGCGATGGCATCGGTACGCGCGATGATCATCAACTCCGGGTCGATCCGCGACTGGCAGGCGACACGGATCTTCGTGCACATCTCGCCCGCGTCGACCAGCGTCTTGTCATCCAGGTGTCCGCAGCGCTTGGGGAAGGCCTGGTCCTCGATATGCAGGGCGGCAACCCCTGCCCTTTCGAACGCGCGCACCGTGCGTTCAACATTCGCGGTGCCGCCGAAGCCGGTGTCAGCGTCGGCGATCACCGACAGATCGCAGGCATCGACGATCCGTTCAACCTGCGCAAGCACTTCGCTGAGGCCGAGCAGGCCGATGTCCGGCACGCCGGCCGAACGCGCGATGGCGCCGCCGCTGGCATAGACCGCATCGAAGCCGGCCAGCTCCACCAGGCGTGCCGACAATCCATCGAATGCACCTGGCGCAATCACGCTGCCCTGGCGGAGCAGATCGCGCAACTGACGTGTCTTTTTCATGGGGTCTCCCTTGTCGTTGGACATCTGCCGTGGGATACCGATGATGTTGCCGCCAGCGGCGACCGTCCAATACCGTGTTCGTACAGCACCAGAACGTTTGAGGTTCCAATGGAACTGCGGCACCTGCGCTACTTCGTCATGACTGCCCAGCTGCAGAGCTTCACCAAGGCCGCCGAGGCCCTGCATATCGCCCAGCCGCCGCTCGGGCAGCAGATCCGCGCCCTGGAGGAAGAGATCGGCACACCGCTGTTCCACCGGCAGGGACGCGGCATCGTGCTCAGCGATGCTGGCCAGGTATTCTGGAAAGCCGCGGAGGACATCCTCGCGCGCGTCGACCAGGCCAAGGAGGAGGCGCTGCGCGCCGCACGCGGCGAGGTCGGTACGTTGACATTGGGGCTGACCGAATCGGCGACCTACAACGAGGCGGTCACCGCGCTGATGCGCAGCTTCCAGCGGGCACATCCGGCGGTGCAGGTGCAGCTGGTCGAAGATGGCAGTGAATCGCTGGTCCGGCGCCTCGATGATGGCGAGCTCGATGCAGTGATCGTGCGCCCGCCGTTTTCCGATACCGGTGAACGGATGACACAGCAACTCAGTGCCGAGCCACTGGTGGCAGTACTGCCGGCCGATCACCCGTTGGCGTGCCGGACGAGCATCGCGCTGATCGAGCTGCGCGACGAGCGCTTCATCCTGTTCTCGCGGAAATCGGGCCAGGGCCTGAGTGCAGATGTCGTCGCTGCCTGCCGCAGCCAGGGCTTTGCGCCTACCATCCAGCAGGAAGCGCCCCAGGTGGCTTCGGCGATCAACCTTGCCGCTGCCGGCCTGGGCATCGCCATCGTGCCGGCCTCGATGCAGAGCATGCACCGCAGCGGCCTGGCTTTTGTTGCGCTGGAACTGGGCATGCCGACCACTACGCTGCAGTTGGCGGTGCGCTGCAAGCCTCCGGCAACGGCCGCCCAGCTGCTGGCCTGCGCCAGAGACGTGTCAACACCTCATTCGCCATAGCTGGCGTTGTTCTTGCCCTGGCGCTTGGCGTGGTACAGCGCGCGGTCGGCCAGTGCCAGCCAGTCCTCGACGCTGCCACCGCGCGGCGTCGCCGCGATTCCGATGCTGACGCTGAACTCGATGCCCGGGGTTGCCTGCCGTGCTGCCTCCAGAAGTTGCAGCCGAACCCGCTCTGCCACATGCATCGCATCGACGGGCGCACAGTCCTGCAGCAGCACGACGAACTCGTCGCCTCCCAGCCGCGCAGGGGTATCGCCGGGCCGGGCGAAGGCGCGCAAGGTGGAGGCGATATGGCGCAGCACTTCGTCCCCGGCGCGATGACCGTGCGAGTCATTGATGCGCTTGAAGTCATCCACATCAAGCATCAGCAGGCAGGCAAAACCACCCTGCCCCTGCGCCTTGTCCAGTGCCTGCTGCGCACGGACGATCAGGAAGCCGCGGTTGGCCAGCTCCACCAGCGGGTCCATGCGGCTCAGCCGCTTCAACTGGCGGTTCTGCGATTTCACCCGCCGCGCCAGCTGCCAGCTGAGGATGCTGAGGCCGATGCCGTAGACGAACAGGAATGGCACGCTGAGCACGATCGTGCGCTGCGATGACACCGGCTGGTAAGGAAACCCGAGCCCCCACCAGGTGAGCGCGAATCCCGCTACCAGTGCCAGTGTGGCCCGTACCGCCAGCTTCACCCCACCGGCGGCGATCTTGTCGGCGACCAGCAGCGCGGCGAACAACGCACTGGGTACCACGCTGAGCCCCATGAAGGCGATCCAGCCACCGCCAAAGAAGGAATCAACCACCATGCAACGGAACTGGACCACCGCAGGCTGCCGTGAGCGCTGGGTCAGCACCAGCGCGAGCGCCGGCCAGGCCAGCGCGTTGAGCAGCAGCAACACCCAGGCCCACGGGCCGTCCTGACGTTCAAGAATGATCGAGGCGATGGGAATCGCGCCCAGCCCATTGCCCACGAAGCGCATCCAGCCGATGCGACGTGCCGCGCCGATGCCTTCGACCGCGACTTCCGTCGAGTCCGTCAAGAACGGCATTGCCGACCCCCTTGCGCGATCGCACGCCCTTGCCGGGCGGCCTGTGGTGAGTCTGACAGCTCTGCGTCAATTCGGGATCAAGGATTCACGGCGGTTACCCTGCCTCACCCACGCCTGGGTGGCGCCGTTGAACCCCGCAGCATCAGGCTGAAATCCAGCGTCTGCTGCAGCGGCACATCCATGTGCTCGATGATGGCAAGCAGCAGGTTGACCGCGCGCTCACCGATCTCCCGCATTGGTTGCCGGATGGTGGTCAACGGCGGCGTGAGGTAGCGGGAAGATGCCAGATCATCGAAGCCGACGATGGACAGGTCCTCCGGCACGCGGATGCCCAGATCGCGGCAGGCCGCCAGGGTGCCCAGCGCCATCTGATCGCTGAAACAGAAGATCGCCGTTGGCGCAGACATGCCGTCCAGCAGCGCCATGGCAGCCGCATGGCCGGATTCCACCGAAAAGTCACCCGGCACGATGTTCAGCTGGCGCAGGCGTCCACGCGCCTTGCCAGCCGCCCGCACCCCTTCCAGCCGTTGCTGGTGCAGCGGATTGTCCGGCGGTCCGCCGACCACGGCGATCCGCTCGTGTCCCAGCCCATACAGATGTTCCATCACCACGCGCGCGGCCGCGGCGTTATCGATATGGACGCTGGGAATGCCCAGTGCGGGGTCGAACTCGCAGCCGTTGATCACCGGCGCGGCGGCACCGCGCTGCTGGACGATCTCGCGCGCCGTGGGCGGCAGGCGGTGCCCCAGCACGATCATGCCGTCGGCCTCGTTGCGCCGGAGCATCTGCGCATAGCGCTCCTCGCGGTCGGGTTGATGCTGGGTATCGCCGAGCAGAACCGCATAGCCGACCGCCTGTGCGGCGTCCTCCGCCCCCTGCAGGATCTGCGCGAAGAACGGATTTGCGATGTCCGGGACGGTGACCAGGATCTTGCCGCTGCGCTGGGTCTTGAGCGTGCGGGCCACCGTGTTGGGCACATAGCCCAGTGCGGCGGCGGCCAGCTCGATGCGCGCGCGGGTAGCCGGCAGCACTTTGTCCGGCCGGGAAAGCGCCCGCGACACCGTGCCTGCGGAGACGCCGACGTGCTTCGCGATGTCGTAGATGGTGGCCATGGCGTTAGTTCTCCTGTCTGCTGTGCAGTGCACAACAGGTCCTGCGTGAGCCCCTGCTAGGATAATGCAATCGATTGCATCGAGGGCGAATCACGTTGAAGACGCTCAAGGGTCCAGCGCTGTTCCTGGCGCAGTTCATCGGCGACACGGCTCCTTTTGATCGGCTGGACACGCTGGCCGGATGGGCCGCGGGTCTGGGCTATTCTGGCGTACAAGTCCCCACCGGCGCGCCCCACCTGTTCGATCTGGCCGAGGCCGCGCGCAGCCAGGCGTACTGCGACGACGTCGCCGGCATGCTGGCCGGTCATGGCGTGCAGATCACCGAGCTGTCCACCCATCTGCAGGGGCAGCTGGTCGCGGTGCATCCGGCCTACGACAGCCTGTTCGACGGATTCGCGCCGGCGGACAAGCGCGGCGATCCGGCTGCCCGCCAGGCTTGGGCAGTCGAGCAGCTTCTGCTGGCCGCCAAAGCCAGTCAGCGCCTGGGGCTGACCGCGCATGCCACGTTCTCCGGCGCATTGGCCTGGCCCTATTTCTATCCCTGGCCGCAGCGTCCACCGGGACTGGTGGAAGAAGCCTTCGCCGAACTCGGCCGCCGCTGGCGCCCGATCCTCGATGCCTTCGATGCCTGCGGCGTGGATCTCTGCTTCGAGATCCACCCAGGTGAGGACCTGCACGATGGCGCGACCTTCGAACGCTTCCTCGACGTGGTGGATCATCACCCCCGCGCCAAGATCCTGTACGACCCCAGCCACCTGCTGCTGCAGCAGATGGACTACCTGGGCTTCATTGACCGCTACCACGCGCGCATCGGCATCTTCCACGTCAAGGACGCGGAGTATCGCGCCAGCGCGAGCAGCGGCGTGTATGGCGGCTACCAGGACTGGATCGATCGTCCGGGCCGGTTCCGTTCGCCCGGTGATGGCCAGATCGACTTCAAGGCGATCTTCTCCAAGTTCGCCCAGTACGACTTCCCCGGATGGGCGGTACTGGAATGGGAGTGCTGCCTGAAGCACCCGGAGGACGGCGCACGCGAAGGTGCCGCCTTCATCCGCGACCACATCATCCGGGTGACCGAGCGCGCCTTCGATGACTTTGCCGACAGTGGCACGGACGCCGCATCACTGCACCACATGCTGGGAATCTGAGCCATTACCGCCCCGGGAGGGCAAGCCATGTCGCACGCCATGTCGCGCTTGGGCGCGATGATGTTTCTGCAGTTCTTCATCTGGGGAGCGTGGTTCGTGACCCTCGGGACGTACCTGGCACAGGGCCCGCTGCAGGCCAGCGCCAGCCAGGTGGCCACCGCCTTCCTCAGCCAGTCGATCGGCGCGATCGTGGCGCCGTTCCTGGTCGGCCTGATCGCCGATCGCTACTTCGCCGCGCAGCGCATCCTAGCGGTGCTGCACCTGGCCGGCGCGGTGCTGATGTGGCTGGCGTCCACTGCTTCCAGCTTCAGCATGTTCTCGGCCTACGTGATGGGTTACATGCTGCTGTTCATGCCCACGCTGGCACTGGCCAACAGCGTGGCGATGCGGCACATGCAGTCACCGGAGAAACAGTTCCCGCTGGTGCGGGTGGCGGGCAGCATCGGCTGGATCGTGGCAGGCGTGCTGATCGGCTGGCTGGGCTGGGAGCAGGCCCATCGGCTTGAACTGACCTTCCGCATGGCCGCGCTGGCATCGCTGGTGCTGGGCCTGTATGCGTTCACTCTGCCGCACACGCCGCCACTGGCACAGCAGCGCGATGCCGGGCTGGGGCAGATCCTGGGTCTCGACTCGCTGCGGCTGCTGAAGTCGCGCGCCTACCTGGTGTTCTTCCTGGCCTCCATCGCCATCTGCATCCCGCTGTCGTTCTACTACAACTTCACCAATCCGTATCTCAACGACCTGGGCGTGCGCGGCGCAGCGGGCCTGCAGTCGCTGGGCCAGGTTTCCGAGGTACTGCTGATGCTGGCCATGCCGTTCCTGTTCGTGCGGCTGGGGGTGAAGACCATGCTGGCGGTCGGCATGGCGGCGTGGGTGGTGCGCTACGTCCTGTTCGCCTTCGGCGATGCAGGCAGCGGCTTCCCGCTACTGGTGATCGGCATCGTGCTGCACGGCATCTGCTACGACTTCTTCTTCGTCACCGGCCAGATCTACACCGATGCCCACGCCGGCCCCGCCGCGCGCAGCAGCGCGCAAGGCTTCATCACCCTGGCCACGTACGGCGTGGGCATGCTGATCGGCACCTTCCTGTCCGGCGCGGTGGTGGAGCACTTCACCACCGAGGCCGGCCCCGACTGGCAGCAGATATGGCTGTTCCCGGCTGGCGTCGCGCTGGTGGTTCTGATCGCCTTCCTGCTGCTGTTCCGCGACCGGCCCGCCGTGGCCGCCGCATCTTCCACACGCTGAGGACCACAGCCGATGCCAAAGCTTGGAATCGCCATCGTCGGCGCCGGCATGATCGGCGCCGTGCACCGCCGCGCGGCCTTGCTCGCCGGTGCCGAGGTACGCGGCGTTGCCGCTTCGTCAGCGCAGCGCGCGCGTGAGATGGCGCAGCTGTGGAATGTCCCGCGCGCCTATCGGGATATCGAAGAGGTGATTGCCGATCCGCAGGTGCAGGTCGTGCATGTCTGCACGCCCAACCATCTGCACCGCGCGATGGCGCAGGCCGCGCTGGAAGCCGGCAAGCACGTGATCTGCGAGAAACCGCTGGCGACCACGCTGGACGATGCGCAGGCGCTGGCGGCGTTGGCCGCCTCGACCGGCTTGGTTGCCACGGTCCCCTTCGTCTACCGCTACCACCCGGTGGTGCGCGAGGCGCGCGCACGCATCGCCCAGGGCGATCTCGGGCCGCTGCACCTGATCCATGGCAGCTACCTGCAGGACTGGCTGCTGGACCCGGCCAGCAACAACTGGCGCGTGGACCCGGCGTTGGGTGGCGCATCGCGCGTGTTCGCCGACATCGGCTCGCACTGGTGCGACCTGGTGGAATGGGTCAGCGGCGAACGCTTCGCCGAGGTCAGCGCGGCGTTCTCTACGGTCATCGCCGAGCGCGGCGCCGTCAGCGGGCAGAGCTTCAGCACGCCAACCGCAGCCAGCGCAATGCAGGCGGTAACGAGCGAGGACGTAGCGGCGGCGATGTTCAGGACCGGCGCCGGTACGCTGGCATCTCTGACGGTCAGCCAGGTCTCGGCCGGACGCCACAACCGCCTCTGGTTCGAGATCGACGGTGCCAACGCCAGTGTGGCCTTCAACCAGGAGGACGCCGAGCGCCTGTGGATCGGCCTGCCCGACCAGCGCGAGGAGGTCTTCGTGCGCGGACCAGGCGCCGGCAGTGCCGATCAACGCCGCCTTTCCGTGCTGCCGGCCGGCCACGCGCAGGGCTACGCCCAGTGCTTCGAAGCATTCGTCGCCGACAGCTATCGCGCCATCGACGACGAGCGGCCGCGGGGCCTGCCCACCTTCGAGGACGGCCTGCGCTCGGCGCAGATCGTCGATCGTGTCATTGCATCGGCCAGGTCGCGTACCTGGACCACCATCGGTTGAAACCCGGGAGGATCTGTTGATGAAAGCCCTTGTCCATGGAACTGCAAGCCTCATTCTGCTGCTCGCTGCCCTGCCCGCTTTTGCAGTCGAAGCTGTCAGCACGCAGAAGCCGATCGCGGTACAGATGTACACCCTGCGCGATGCCGGCTCGCTCGAGCAGCAGCTGAAGATCGTCCACGACGCTGGCGTCCATGCGGTGGAAACGGTCGGCACGCAGAACACCAGCGCCGCCGAGCTCAAGCAGCTGCTGGACCGGTATTCGATCAAGGCAATTTCATCGCATGTGCCGCTGGCCGAGCTGCGCAGCAACCTGGATGGGGTGGTGACCTTCAACCGGTCGATCGGCAACACGACGCTGGTGGTGCCGTACCTGGACAAGAAGGATCGCCCGGGCGATGCCGCCGGCTGGACCGCCCTGGGCCAGGAACTGGGCCGCATCGCAAAGCAGGTGCGCGGCAAGGGCATGCGCCTGGCCTACCACAACCACGACTTCGAACTGGCCGACTTCGACGGCAGGACCGGACTGGAGCTGCTGTTCGCCGCCGCCGGTCCAGACCTGCAGACCGAGCTGGACCTGGCCTGGGTCGCGCGTGCAGGCCTGGACCCGGCAGTGATGCTGGCAAAGTTCCGCGGCCACGTGTTCGCGGTACACGCCAAGGACAATGCACCGAAGGGCCAGGCCCAGGACGAAGGCGGATTCGCCGCGGTGGGCCAGGGCGTGCTGGACTGGAACGCGATCCTGCCTGCTGCGGCAGCCGCCGGCGTGCATTGGTACATCATCGAGCACGACCAGCCACGCGATCCGGCCAGGATCATCCAGACCGGTGCGGACTATCTGCGTGAACACCTGACCACCCGCGTGCCCGCCCGTGCGCGGCGCTGACGCATCAAGGAGCCCCACATGAAAATGATCCTGGCAATGGCGGTGGCCCTGGGCGGCATGAGCGTTGCGACAACCGCCTGGTGCAAGGACGACCCGGCTGCGGGTGCAAAGCTCTACACCGCGAACTGCGTGGCCTGCCACGGCGCCGATCGTGCGGGCATGCCGGGCGCGTTCCCGGCGCTCACCGATATCGGCAAGCGCATGGCACCCGCACAGATCAAGGAAAAGATCAGCAAGGGCGGCGGGCTGATGCCGCCCTTCTCCCAGCTGTCACAGCAGGAGATCAATGACATCGCCAGCTACCTGGCGAAGTAAGCGGCCGGCGACCACGCCGGCCGCGTGCCCCTACAGCTCGCGCGCCCAGATGTTGCGGTAGCTGACCCTGGAGTCATGTTCCTGCAGATAGAGCGGCGCACACCCATGCGGCGCGTAGGAAGGCGCACCGATGTATTCGGTCTTGCCGGCCAGCACAGTGTCGTCCTGCACCAGCACGCCGTTGTGCAGTACCGTGATGCGCGCGGGCGAGACAAGCCCACCGCCCGCCGAGAAGCGCGGTGCTTTCCAGAGGATGTCGTAGGCCTGCCACTGTCCCGGTGCGCGCGAGGCGTTCACCAACGGCATGGCCTGCTTGTAGATCGAACCCGCCTGGCCATTGGCATAGGTCGGGTTGTTGTAGCTGTCGAGCACCTGCAGTTCATACAGCTCCTGCAGGAAGATGCCGCTGTTGCCGCGGTTCTGTCCGTCGAAGCCCTTCGTGTCGGTGGGCGTACGCCACTCGACATGCAGCTGGACGTCGCAGAAGCGTTGCCTGGTGCGAATGCCCTTGCTGCCGGGCACGACGGTCATGGCGCCATCGGCAATCTTCCAGGGCACGCGCCCGCCCTGCTCCGACTCCCACGCGGAGACATCCTTGCCATCGAACAGCACGATTGCGTCGGACGGTGCCTTGCCTGGCGGCGTGGCAACGGTCGCAGGCACCGGCGTCCACACCTCGGTCTTCTTCGGATCGCGCGCGGCGTCGGCACCGTTCTGCGCGAACAGGGGTGCGGCGGCCAGCACGGTGGCCGCGATCAGCAGCGGCTTGATCATCCTGTTGCACTCCATCAGCTGGTCCCCCAGGCGGGCGTGCCGGGAACATAAGCAAGATCGCCGTCGTAGCGCCCCGGCACGGCAACGTACTGCAGCACCCCGGTGGCACCGACCTTGGAGGTGAAGAAGCCGAAGATGGCCAGCTGCTTGAGCATCGTGAAGTAGTGCGGCATCGCCTCGCCTTCTTCAGGCGTACCGGTTTCGGTCACATCGGCATGACGTGCCTTGGCTTCTGCATCGAGCGTGCGCAGCAATTCGGAGCGGGCGTGCGGCGTGAGCGACACGAAGCGGCCACCGGCCCGTTTGTCGATATCGGTCAGCCCTGCGCGGAACGCCGCCTGCTGCCGGGCGGTGTAGCAGTCAGTGACGAACGTCGCCATGAACAGGCCGGCGCCGGCATCCTTCGCCCCTGGTGTCCGGGTCCGCGGCAGGATGGTCTCGGCGATCTCGTCCAGCGTAGCGACGTCGGTATCGGAGAAATGAATCTTGGTGGCGCCCGCCGGTGCCTGACCCTGCACAAGGGCAGGCAACCCAACCATGGCCGCACCGGTGGCGGCGACGATCATCTTCAACAGCTCGCGGCGATCCATCAGAGATTCCCCGCTTTCAGTTCGCGCACCGCATGATCTGCGGCCCGAGCCGTCAGCGCCATGTAGGTCAGCGAAGGATTCACGCAGGCGCTGGAGGTCATGCAGGCCCCGTCGGTCACATAGACATTGGGTGCATCCCAGACCTGGTTGTGCTGGTTCAGCACCGAGCTCTTCCGATCACGTCCCATGCGCGCGGTCCCCATTTCGTGGATGCCCTTGCCCGGGGCGTAATCGTTGTCGTGCATCTTCACGTCCTTGACGCCGGCCGCCTCCAGCATCTCGGCGGCATCGGCGGCCATGTCCTTGCGCATCGCCAGTTCGTTGGCGCGCATGGCAACGTCCATCGCCAGCACCGGCAGACCCCACTTGTCCTTGCGGTCGCGGTCCAGGCGGATCGTGTTGTCGTGGTGCGGCAGCATTTCACCGAACCCGGTCATGCCGATGCGCCAGTCACCGGGCACGGTCAGCGCCTCCTTCAGATCGGCACCGATGTTCAGCTCGGCGATCTCGCGCGACCAGCCGGTGCGGCTGGCACCGCCCTGGTAGCCGAACCCGCGCAGATAGCCGCGCTTGTCGGCCGCAACGTTGCGGAAACGCGGAATGTAGAAGCCGCAGGGGCGACGCCCGAAGTAGTACTTGTCTTCGTAACCCTCGACCCGGCCGGAGGCGCCCGCACCGAAGTGATGGTCCATCACGTTGTGCCCGAGCTCGCCCGACGATGAGCCCAGCCCGCCCTCCCACACATCAGTGGCCGAGTTCATCAACAGCCACGTCGAGTTGAACGACGACGCGTTGAGGAAGATGACCTTGGCCGTGTACTGGTAGGTCTGGCCGGTTTCGGCATCGATGACCTCCACACCGCGGGCACGCTTGCGGTCCTTGTCGTAGAGCACTTCCTTGACGATCGAGAACGGCCGCAAGGTCAGGTTGCCGGTCTTCATCGCCGCCGGCAGTGTCGCTGCCTGGGTGGAAAAATAAGCGCCGAAAGGGCAACCCAGGATGCACTTGTTGCGGTACTGGCAGTTGACGCGGCCCTGTTCCGGCATGGGCTTTGTGATGTTGGCAGTGCGCGAGTGGATCATATGGCGCGTTCCGCCGAAGGCCTTCTTGATACGCGCGGCCACATCCTTCTCGACGATATTCAAGGGAATCGGCGGCAGGAACTCGCCGTCCGGCAACACGTCCAGTCCTTCGCGCGTGCCGGCGATGCCGGCGAACTTTTCCACATGGTCGTACCACGGCGCGATATCGGCGTAGCGGATGGGCCAATCGGCCGCGATGCCGTCCTTGAGGTTCGCCTCGAAATCCAGGTCGGAGAAGCGATAGCTCTGCCGGCCCCATAGCAATGAGCGGCCGCCGACGTGGTAGCCACGGAACCAGTCGAAACGTTTGGTCTCGATGTAGGGCGAGTCCTGTTCGTTGGCCCACATCCCTTCCAGATTCTCAGCCAGGCCGTAGTCGCGCATCAGCACCGGGAAGTCGGCCTTCATCGCCTGCGTTGGCCGGTTGCGATGCGGGAAGTCCCACGCTTCCTTCATCGCATTGACGTAGTCCTTGACGTGCTCGATGTTGCGTCCGCGTTCCAGCATCAGGACCTTCAGGCCCTTTTCGGTCAGCTCCTTCGCCGCCCAACCGCCACTGATTCCCGAGCCAACAACAATGGCGTCGTAATGATTATCTGCCATGGGTTTCTCACCTGGGTGGATATCGTTTCAGACGTCGCAGAGGCGGATCGCCTCGCGCAATGAGCCAACGGGATCGGGCGCTGCAGGCGTGAACTCCTGCGCCAGATACCCCTTGAAACCGGTGTCGCGGATCGCGCGGCAGATGGCCGGATAGTGGAGCTCCTGCTGGTCTCCGATCTCGTTCCGGCCGGGCACGCCTGCGGTGTGGTAATGCTTGAAGCAGGCGTGATGCTTGCCGATGGTGGCGATGATGTCGCCCTCCATGATCTGCATGTGGTAGATATCGTAGAGCAGGCCGAAGTTGTCCGAGCCGAGTCGCTGGCAAAGCTCCACGCCCCATGCCGAGTGGTCGCACAGGTAGTCGCGATGATCGACCCTGGAATTCAGCAGCTCCATCACCAGCACCACCCCGCGCTTCTCGGCGTGCCCGAGTATGCGCTTGAGGCCGGCCTCGGCATTGGCCATGCCTTCGGCGGGGTCCATGCCGTTGCGGTTGCCGGAGAAGCAGATCAGGTTGCGATAGCCGGCATCGGCCACCAGATCAATGTGCCGCGTGTAGCGCTCCACCAGCTGGTCATGGAACTGGCGGCCGGCAAAGCCCTTGGTCAGGCCCAGCTCCGCGCCGTTGCACATCGAGCTGTACACGCCATTCGCCTTCAGCGTGGACCAGTCTTCCGGGCCGACCAGGTCGATCGCGGCAAAGCCGATGTCCTTCACCGTCGCGCAAAGCTGGGCGACGGACAGCTGCGGGAACGTCCAGCGGGCCACGGAGTGCTTCAGGTTGCCCTTGAGCGCTGCGGTGGCGGCGAATGCAGGCAACGCTCCCGCAGTACCCAGAGCTACGCCTCCAGCAACCGCCATGCGCAACGCATCGCGCCGCGTGAGGCCCGTCGCCGGGGCCGGTCTGATCGAATGGATGGACATCCACCTGCCGGCCTCCCAACCGGTATCAAACGCAACGATTCACAGCAATGCAATCGATTGCACCATAGGGGAGGAAATTGTCTGTTTGCAAGTCGCGGTGCACGAAAATTCAATGCTGCGGGGCACAACTCCGCAGGAATCGCGGACAAAGAAAAGCCCCGCATGAGCGTAATGCTGTTCACTTAAGCGGTGCAGCCTTGCGATCGACGGGATAACGGGTTTTGGAGATCTTCACCGTCCTCGGAGTTGTTGGCCGGGGACGGTGCTCCAGGAAGAGGCTGGCGACGCCGGATCGCAGCTGGGATAAACGCCTTCCGGTAGCCGAAGCGGGTTGTGCCGCCGCCATCACGATCAGCTGCGCGGCGATGTAGT
>NZ_JCAFWP010000020.1:0-77889 GCF_059295135.1 Stenotrophomonas sp. INTA L402-1 | reverse complement strand
AGATGTGTATAAGAGACAGGCACTACCGGGCTGCGCGGCAGGATTGCCGGCCAGCGGCCGGCACCACCGCGTTGCGGCCGGGGTCACCCTGGCCCCGCTACAATCGGCGCCATGCACGTCTACCTGCAACATCCCGACGCCGGTGCGCAGGCACCGCGCTTCCTGCGCCTGAGCCTGCAGCCGGATCTGTTCGGCGGCTGGGAACTGCTGCGCGAGAGCGGTCGCGTCGGCAGCCGCTCGCAGCTGCGGCGCGAGCTGTTCCTGCAGGCCGACGAAGCCCGCCATGCCTTCGAGAAGGCCCGCGATGCCGAACTGCATCGCGGTTTCCAGATCCTCTCGCACGGCGACTGACGCCGCTGCCAACTTTCGTCCAAGGAATGCCCATCGTGACCAGCCCTCTCCGCAACGATCGCCTGCTGCGCGCCCTGCGCCGCGAACCGGTGGACTGCACCCCCGTCTGGCTGATGCGCCAGGCCGGACGCTACCTGCCGGAATACCGCGCGACCCGGGCCAAGGCCGGCAGCTTCCTGGCCATGGCCAAGAATCCGGAGATTGCCTGCGAGGTCACCCTGCAGCCGCTGCGCCGCTTCCCGCTGGATGCGGCCATCCTGTTCTCGGACATCCTCACCATTCCCGATGCGATGGGCCTGGAGCTGTACTTCGTCGAAGGCGAAGGCCCGAAGTTCCGCCACCCGGTGCGTGATGAAGCCGCCATCGCCAGGCTGGCGGTGCCGGACATGGAACAGGACCTGGGCTACGTGATGGACGCGGTGCGCCTGATCCGCCGCGAGCTGGATGGCCAGGTGCCACTGATCGGTTTCTCCGGCAGCCCTTGGACGCTGGCCTGCTACATGGTGGAAGGCGGCGGCAGCAAGGACTTTGCGCGCATCAAGGCGATGGCGCTGAACCACCCGCAGGCCCTGCACCGCCTGCTGGAGGTCACCACCGAGGCGGTCATCGCCTATCTCGGCGCGCAGCGCGCGGCCGGTGCACAGGCACTGCAGGTGTTCGATACCTGGGGCGGCGTGCTGTCGCCGTCGATGTATCGCGAGTTCTCGCTGCGCTACCTGCAGCGGATTGCCCAGGGCCTGGAGCGTGGCGAAGGCAACGAGCGCACGCCGCTGATCCTGTTCGGCAAGGGCACCGGCCTGCACCTGGAGGCGCTGTCGCAGACTGGTGCCGATGCACTGGGCCTGGACTGGACGCTGGACCTGGACGAAGCGCTGCGCCGCACCGGTGGTCGCGTTGCCCTGCAGGGCAACCTCGACCCGACCACGCTGTACGCCTCGCCGGATGCGATCGCCGCCGCAGCAGCAAGCGTGCTCGACACCTATGCCGCCGGCAACGGCGGCTCGCGCGAGGGCCATGTGTTCAACCTCGGCCACGGCATGTCGCCGGACATGGACCCGGCGCACGTGCAGGTGCTGGTCGACGCGGTGCACGCGCACAGCCAGCGCTGAACAATGCCCATGCGGTTGCGGCGCGATGTTGATCGCGCCGTGACCCGCAGTGCGCGATCATGACCTCCCCCACGCTGCACCGGCCACACCCCATGTCCACATCGCCATCGACCTACAACCGCCAGCGCCCCCTGCTGTGGCTGGTTTCGTTGGCGATCTTCATGCAGATGCTGGACTCGACCATCGTCAACACGGCCTTGCCGGCGATGGCGGCCAGCCTGGGCGAAAGCCCGCTGCAGATGCAGTCGGTGGTGTTCAGCTACGCGCTTGCGGTGGCCACTTTCATCCCTGCCTCCGGCTGGATTGCCGACCGCTACGGCACGCGTCGTACCTTCCTGGTAGCGATCATCCTGTTCACCCTCGGCTCGCTGGCCTGCGCGCTGGCACAGCACCTGCACCAGCTGGTTGGGGCACGTGTGCTGCAGGGTATCGGCGGTGCGATGCTGCTGCCGGTCGGTCGCCTGGCAGTGATGCGTTCGGTGCCACGCGAGGACTTCCTGCGCGCGATGAGCTTCATCGCCATCCCCGCGCTGGTCGGCCCATTGATCGGCCCGACGTTGGGTGGCTGGCTGGTCGAGATCGCGTCGTGGCACTGGGTGTTCCTGATCAACCTGCCGATCGGCGTGATCGGTTTCATCGCCGCGATGAAGATCATGCCCGACCACTACGCCAGCCATCGCACCCGTTTCGACCTGCGCGGCTACATCATGCTGGCCTTTGCGATGGTGGTGCTGTCGCTGGCGCTGGACGGCATCTCCGGGCTCGGAACGCCACATGCGCTGGTGATGCTGATGACCGTGGCCGGCCTGGCCGCACTGGTCGGTTACTGGCTGCATGCCGCCAACTCCACCGCGCCCTTGTTCTCGCTGGCCCTGTTCCGCGTGCCCAGCTACCGCATCGGCATCCTTGGCAACCTGTTCTCGCGCATCGGCAGCAGCGCCATGCCGATGCTGATCCCGCTGCTGCTGCAGGTCGGCCTGGGCCTTGGCCCGATGAACGCCGGCCTGATGATGGTGCCGGTGGCGGCGGCCGGCATGGTGTCGAAGAAGCTGGCGGTGAAGCTGGTCGAGCGCTACGGCTACCGCCGCGTGCTGATGGTCAACACCGTGCTGGTGGGCCTGGCGATGGCCAGCTTCATCCTGATGACGCCCGGACAGCACCTGGCCTGGCGCCTGCTGCAGCTGGCGTTCTTCGGCGCGGTCAATTCACTGCAGTTCACCGTGATGAACACCGTGACGCTGCGGGATCTGGACCGCGAGTTCGCCAGTTCCGGCAACAGCCTGCTGTCGATGGTGATGATGCTCGCCGCCGGTTTCGGTGCCGCGGCGGCCGGCAGCCTGCTGGCCGCGTTCGGCAATCACCTGGACAGCAACAGCGCCACCGCGGCACTGCATGCGACGTTCCTGTGCGTGGGCGCGATCACCCTGACCTCGACGATGATCTTCTGGCAGCTGCCGGACACCAAGCCGGAGCCACGGCAGGTCGAGCACGTCGCGGAGTGAGGGGGTTCGGCAGGGTTGCACCCTGCACCCGCAGAATCAACGTCAGCGTCAAAAGCGGGCATTCCGTGGAATGGCGGGGCGGTGACGGATTGCGGGGACGCCGCAAGTACGTCCCTGTAGGCTTGGCAGCCGCATCCATGCGGCTGACACCCCGCAATCCGACACCGCCCCACCTCTGACAGATGGGCGCTGCTGTTGGTGGGTGTCGACCTTGGTCGACACATCGGTCAGATATCGAAATGTACATGGGGTCAGATCCATTTTGATATCTGACAGAGATTCGTCCACGCATGGCGTGGATCTACTGGAGACCGCGACGGGTCTGGAGGAGAGCCCCCTGAGTCAGGGGGCGGCCGCGAAGCGGCGGGGGTATGGGCGCTGGTAAGAGGGGCCCGCGTTTCGCGCAGCGAAGCGTGGGAGCGACAGCGCGCATGCGATGGCGTGTACCAGGGCCGCAGGCCCTGCCGAACCTACCTTCCCATCACCCTGGCAATCGCTTCCACCAGCAGTTCCCCGGTCACCGGCTTGCGCAGGAAGCCGCCGATGCCGGCCGCCTCCACCTGCTGCTGCAGGTCCGGGTCGGTACGCGCGGTCACCGCCAGCAGCGGCAGCATGTAGCCCTGGTTGCGCAGATGCTGGGCCAGCTCGAAGCCGCTCAGGCCCGGCAGGTCGAGATCCAGCAGGCCGACGTCGAAATCACCGGCACTGATCTCACGCAGTGCCGCCAGCGCATGGCCCGCATGTACCACCTCGTGCCCGCGCGCACTCAGCAGCCCGCGCACTACATCGGCCACAGTCGCGTCGTCCTCCACCAGCAGTACCCGCAATGGCGGCATGTTGGCCGCGTCCTCGCGGTGCGTTTCACCATCTGCTTCGGCATCGGCATCGACCACCATCGGCAACGGCAACGTCACGCCGAAGCAGGTGCCGCGACCGAGCTGGCTCTCCACCTGGATCCGCCCGTGCATCGCATGCGCCAGTTCGCGGCAGATCGCCAGGCCCAGGCCACTGCCGCCATACTGCGCCGCGGTACGTGCACCATCGGCCTGCTCGAAGCGGCGGAACAGGCGTTGCTGTTGCTCCTGGCTGATGCCGGGGCCGGTGTCGCGCACTTCGAAATGCAGCGATCGCAGCTCGGCGTCGCTGCGCGCGTGCAGGGTGATGGTGCCGCGGCTGGTGAACTTGACCGCATTCGAAAGCAGGTTCAGCAGGATCTGCCGTACCCGCATCGCGTCGCCGGTGGCCTGCAGGCCGGGCGGCAACTGGTTGTCGAGGGTGAAGCGCAGGCCCTTCTGTGCAGCCAACGGGCCCATCAGCGCCGCCAGGTCCTGCAGCAGGCAGCTCAGCGAGAACGGCTTGGACTGCAACTCCAGACGGCCCGATTCGATCCGCGCCAGGTCCAGCGCATCGTTGACCAGATGCAGCAGGTGCTCGCCGGCGTGGCGGATTGATTGCGTATAGCCGCGCTGCTGCGGATCCAGCGGTGAGGACAGCAGCAGCTCGCTCATGCCGAGCACACCGGTCATCGGCGTGCGGATCTCATGACCAAGGTTGGCCAGGAAGCGGGTCTTGGCCGCCGACGCCTGCTCGGCCAGCTCCTGCTTGTGCAGCGCCAGCTGATAGGCGTGGCGACGCTGCAGGCGGCGACGGTACAGCCAGGCGAACCAGCTGGTCAGCAGCAGCGCGAACGAGGCCAGCACCAGCAGGCCGGACAGGCTGCGCCACCACGGTGGCTGCACGCGGAATTCCAGGCTCTGCACCCGTGACCAGACATGGTCGGCCGACCGCGCCTGCACTTCCAGCCGATAGCTGCCCGGTGCCAGCCGCGAGAACAGGCGCTCACCGGCCGGTCCCACTTCCACCCAGTCCGGGTCATAGCCGGCCAACCGGTAACGATAGGTATTGGACGCCGAATCGGCGAACGACAACAGGCGCGCGACGATGCGCAGATCGCGGTCGCCATCGGCGATCTGCAACGGCGTGTCGTGGGTGAGGTCCAGCACCTGCTCGTTGCGGCGCACCTCCACCCGCTCGATCACCAGCGGCGCACGCCGCATCGAGGGCCGCACCTGCTCCGGGTCGAACACCACCACACCGGCCGGCGTACCCGCCACCAGATGGCCGTCTCCCGACATCACCAGCGTGTGCTCGCGGAATTCCTGGCTCGGCAGGCCGTCATGCACGCCATACAGGCGCACGCTCTGGCCATCGGCGCCGATGCGCACCAGGCCACGCGCGCTGGTTGCCCACGCCACCCCCTGTGCATCGACCACCAGCCCCGAAGCGGAGATCGCCGGGTAGCCCTGCTCGGCACCGATCACGGCCTGCCGCTCCAGCCGGCCCTGGCTCCAGCGGTAGCGCGACAGGCGGCCATCCTCGGACAGCCAGACCTGGCCATCGCTGCCCACGTGCAGTGCATGGATCGCGGTCGCCGGTGCGCCCGGCACCGGCTGGAAGCGCTCGCTTTCCGGCAGCCACTGCAGCAGGCCTCGGCTGCTGGCCAGCCAGATATGGTCCTGCGGCCCGCATTCCACATCGAGATTGAGCTGGCCCTGCTGCAATCCGCGCTGGCCATTGTCCAGCTGGCGCCGCAGGCGCCCATCCAGATCGCGCTGCTGAAGACCCGACGGCAGCATCAGCCAGAGGCTGTCACCATCACAGGTCATCATCGATTCGATGACCCCTTCCATGGTCGCGTCGGCGCCGGCATCCCGGCCCCAGCGGCGCAGATCACGCCGCTTCGGGTCGTAGCGCAGCAGCGCGTCGTTGGAGCCGATCCAGACCTGGCCGCGGCGATCCTCGCGCACCGAGGTCAGCCAGTGCATGCCGTTGACCCAGGTGCGGTGCTGTTCGATGCGGCCGGTCTTCGGATCGAAGCGGTCCAGCGCGCCGTGGCTGCCGACCGTCCAGATGCCGCCGTTGCTGGACGGGCTGGTACCCAGCACGAAGGCATTGCGCAGCGAGCGCGGGTCGTCCTCCAGCCGCGACAGCACCGAAAACTGCCACCAGCGCGGCAGCAGGTGCCACAGGCCGGCGTTGGTGCTGGCCAGCCAGATGCCCCCCTCGCGATCCTCGTAGGCGCCGGTCCAGTTCGGGCGCACCGGGCCACGCGCCACCGCGCTGTACAGCGGCACGGCCTGGTACTGGCCATCGACCGCGCGGCCAAGGCCGGTGCGGGTGTCCAGCCAGTGCCCGCCCTGCTCGTCGCGCAGCATCATGCCCAGCACCTGTTCGCCTTCGGGCAGCTTCCAGGACGGTGCCTCGAAACGACCATCGGGACGACGCACGATGGCACCGGCCATCGTGCTGATCCAGAGGCTGCCATCGGGCTCGGCCGTCAGGCCATTGATCAGCAGGCTGGGAACGATGCCGGCACCAACCCGTTCAAAGTCCGTGCCGGTCCAGCGCGCGACGCCATGCTTGGTGCCGATCCACAGGCTGCCATCGGCCAGGGTTGCCAGATAGGGCACCGATGCGGCCGGCAGGCTGCGTGGGTTGTTCGCTTCGGGCAGGAAGCGCTGCAGCCGGTCCTGGTTGTCCAGGCGGTACAGACCACCTTCGTGGGTGCCGAACCAGACCGAACCATCCGGCGTGGTGGCCAGGCTCCAGACCGTGTTGGTGCCCATCAACGGCTGGCTGCTGCGGTCGTAGAAATGCAGCTGGCGGCGATCGGCCGACATCCGTACCAGACCGGCGTTCTCGGTGCCGATCCAGAGCTGGTTGCGGGCATCGACCAGCACCGTCCAGATGCGGTTGTCGCGCAGGCCGTCTTCCGAGCGCCAGATCCGGTAGTTGCGCCCGTCGTAGCGGGCCAGACCGTCGTTGGTGGCGATCCAGAGGTAACCGTAACGATCCTCGGCCATGCGGTTCACGGTATTGGACGGCAAGCCGTCGAACACCGTCACCTGGCGCGGGCTCGGTGGCACCGGCTGCGCCGCAGCGGGCGACAGGCAGCACAGGAGGACCAGCAGCAGCATCGCCGCCCGCAGATACACCACCGATTGCCTCCTCACGCTGCTTCTGATGATTCCCGCACTACGGGCGTCGGCATGGTAAACCGAAAGTCGCGCCGTTCACGCCCGGCGCTGGCGCATTCAAAGGGCGGCTTGTCGTTTTGCGCGCGCCTGGGCAATGGCAGTCACCAGCATGTCACCGGTCACCGGCTTGCGCAGGAAGCCATCAAACCCGGCCGCCAGGACCTGGGTCTCGGCGTAGGCATCGGAGCGCGCGGTGACCGCCACCAAGGGGAGTTCATAGCCCATGGTACGCAGCTGGCGAGCGATGGCGGTGCCGTCCAGCGCGGGCAGATCGAGATCGAGCAGGCCCACGTCAAAACCATCGGTGGCAATCTCCGAAAGCGCGCCCAGGCCATGCAGCACATGCACCACGTCGTGGCCACGGCCACGCAGCAGGCCGGCGATGACCTCGGCCACGGTCGCGTCATCTTCCACCAGCAGGATGCGCAGCGGCGGCAGCACCGGCAGCACCGGCGACTCGCCCGGCGCATTGGCGGCCTGCCGGATCCAGGGCAGCGGCAACCACACCCGGAATCGCGCGCCCTTGCCCGGCTGGCTGTCCACTTCGATGCGTCCGTTCATGGCCACGGCCAGCTCCTGGCAGATCGCCAGGCCCAACCCGCTGCCGCCATAGCGCGACGCGGTGCGCGGGCCGTCCGCCTGTTCGAAGCGATGGAACAGCCGGTCCTGCTGCTCGGCGTTGATGCCCGGGCCGGTGTCATGCACTTCGAAGCAGAGTCCGCCACCGTTCTCTTCCAGGCGCACGGCCAGGCCGACGTGCCCGCGCTCGGTGAACTTGATTGCATTGCCCAGCAGGTTGAGCAGGATCTGCCGCACGCGCATCTCGTCGCCGCTGACGCTGATCGGCCCCAGCGGATCGCCCCCACGCTGGAACCCCAGGTTGCGCTGCTTCGCCATCGGCTCCATCAACGCCTGCACCTGGTCGAGCAGGCCAGCCAGATCGAACGGGCGCAGGTCGAGCTCCAGCCGGCCGGCCTCGATGCGGGCCAGATCCAGTGCGTCATTGACCAGCCGCAGCAGGTGGCTGCCAGCCTGCTGGATCGAGCCTGCATAGCTGCGCTGCACCGCATCCAGCGGGGTGGCCAGCAGCAACTCGCTCATGCCGAGCACACCGGTCATCGGCGTGCGCACCTCATGGCCCAGCGTGGCCAGGAACCGGCTCTTGGCCTGGGAGGCCTGCTCTGCCAGTTGCTGCTTGTGCACGGTCAACTGCCATTGCTGGCGGCGGCGCAGGCGCGCACGGATCGACCACACCAGGATAAGCAGCAGCAGCGAGCCGATCAGCAGGTAGCCGAAGATCGCCATGCCGCTGCGCCACCAGGGTGGCAGCACCTTCACCTGCAACCGCTGTGAAGGCGTCCACGTGCCACTGGCCGTTGCCGCCTGGACTTCAATGACGTAGCTGCCGGTCGGCAGCCGCGACAGCGTGCGCTGGCCGTCACCGCCCTGCTCCACCCAGTTCTGGTCGTAGCCCTGCACCCGGAAGCGGTAACGGTTGCCCTGCGGATTGGCATAGGAAAGCAGTCGCGCATCGATCTGCAGATCACGATCATCCGGCCCCAGCAACAGCGTGCCGGTGGTCGGCAGCGGTTGCCAGCCACGGGCATCATCGCGCCGCACGCGGACCTCGGCGATCACCAGCGACGACGGCGGCAGCACCACATCGGCAGCATTCACATCGAACACGACCAGGCCGGTCTGGGCCACCGCGAGCACGCGACCATCGGCATTCACCGCCGGCGGCCTGCTGGTGAACTCGGCGTCGGGCAGGCCATCGCGTTCGTTGAACTGCTGCAGGCGGCGCGTCTTCGGGTCCCACCGCAGCAGGCCACGTGGCGTGGTCGCCCACAGGCGGCCGTCTTCGGCCAGCGCCAGTCCTCCCATGCTGACCGAGGGTACGCCAGCACTGCCATCGATGCGCTGGATCAGGCGCAGGCTCATGCCATCCCATTGGTAGCGTTCCAGCGCCCCCTGCCGGGCCAGCCACAGCTGCTGCGGATCCACCCACACCAGATCGTAGATCAACCCGCGCGAAACGCCCGGCACCGCTTCGAAGCGCCCGGCCTGTTCACGCCAGATCCCCATGTCGCCCATCACCCAGGCCTTGCCCTGGGCATCAAAGCGGATCTGCTCGACAGGTGAATCGGCGGTCTTGCGGAGATCCTCCAGCGGGTAACTACGCAGCACGCGGCCATCGGCGCTGCGCTGCTGCAGGCCCAGGTTCATCACCGACAGCCAGACCGTGCCATCGGGGGCCTGCCGCATCAGATCGATGCGCTGGCGCAGATCGGCTCCCCCATCGATATGCCAATCGTGCAGCGCGCGGGTGGCCGGGTCGTACACGCTGATGCGGCCGGCACGCCCCAGCCACAGGCGCCCGTCCGGCCGCGGCAGCACCGACCACACCGCCCCGCTGCCGATCTCGCGATCGCTGGCCAGCAACTTCAGTACTCCCTGCGCGTCCAGCTGGTACACGCCATGCGCTGAGCCGACGTAGTAATTCCGGCCATCACTGGCTGCACTCAGCAGGTACTGGCTGTCCAGCGGCTTGCCGTCAAGCTGGTTCCAGATCGAAAACCGGCGCCAGTCCGGCGGCAGGTAGGCCAGGCCCTGGGTCAGCAGCGCCACCCACAATCCGCCCTCATGGTCCTGCATCAGATCAAGCACACCGCTCTGAGCAGTGAGGAAGCCACTGCCGCGGTCGCCGTCGAGCCGCCGCAGCATGCTGGCATCTCCACGCAACAGGCCATCGGAGGTGCCCGCCCAGTAACCGCCCTGGCGATCGGCCAGCACCAGTGCCGAACGCAGGTGTGCACTGTCGGCCCAGCGCGGACGGCTGACCCGGTCCTGCGCGTCGATACGGTAGAGGCCGTCATTCTGGCTGCCGGCCCAGATCGAGCCATCGGGGTCGCGGCTCAGCCGCAATACACTAAGCGCCCCCAGTTCGCGCGGCGCGACAGCCTCGAATCCAGTCCCGTTCCAGCGCGCAATGCCCGCCTCGGTGCCGATCCACAGTCGCCCCTGCGCGTCGACAAGGCTGCTGTAGATGGTATTGCTGGGCAACCCGCCAGGACGGGCCGGATCATGCTCGAAGAAGCGCAGGCTGCCGTCTTCACCGAAACGGCAGACGCCATGGCCACTGGTGCCGATCCACAGTGCATCCTCGGCGTAGGCCAGCGTCCAGAACTGGCTCATGCAGGGGCCGTTGACCGCATCGAAGGTCTTGAAGCGTTCGCGGTCGGCATCCAGCCGGGCCACGCCCTTGCCATTGATGCCGACCCAGACGCGGTCCAGGGGATCGACCAGCAGGGTCTCGATCTCGTTGCCGGGCAGCGAGCCCGGCTGCTCCGGATCATGTTCCCAGACCCGCAGGTTGCCGCCGTCATAGCGCACCAGGCCACCATCGGTGGCCGCCCAGATATGGCCCTGGCGGTCCTCGGCCAGCGCCAGCACCATGCGCGAGGGCATGCCTTCAGCTGCACCGAAACGGCGCAGGCGCGGTGTTTCCGCCATGTCGAGGGCCGTAGCCGCCGTGGCGAACGCCATCAGCAGCAGCCCCATTCCCGCGATGCCTCGGCACCACCGGCGCCAACCGCTCGTCATCCTGAACCCCCTGTCCTGTCCCGATTGTCACACAGGGCCGGGTTCATGGCTGCAACAGGCTGTTTCCACCGGTGGACCCACCACGAACTGTTGCAGCCATGCACGCAACGTTGGCAGGGGGCTGTGCGTATGATCGCAACGTCCCCCTTCCGGAGCCCGCCATCGATGCGTCCCTGCCTGGCCCTGCTGCCGATGCTGCTCGCCACCGCCCCCGCCTGGGCGGATGCAGATACCTATCGCCTCGATCCGGTGCATACGCGTGTGCTGTTCACCATCGACCACGCGGGTTACTCGCAGGCGATGGGGACGGTCTCCGGCAGTGAGGGCCGCCTGCAGTTCGATCCCGACAACTGGCGCGAGGCCACACTGGATGTCGAGGTCCCCGTGTCGCGATTGGACCTTGGTGATGCCAAATGGAACCAGGCCACGCTGGCCCGCAGCCTTCTGGATGGCGAGCGTTTCCCGAAGGCACATTTCGTCTCCAGCCGGGTCGAACCGATCGATGCCAAGCGTGCGCACGTGATCGGTACCCTGACCCTGCGCGGCGTCAGCCAGGAAGTCACCCTGGACGTGACCCTCAACGCCATCAAGCGCTACCCCCTCCCCCCGTTCCGACGCACCGCCGGTTTTTCCGCCAGCACCACGCTGAGCCGGCGCGCGTTCGGCATCACCGCCTGGCCGGGCGTCATCGGTGATGCAGTACAGCTGAGGATTGAGGCTGAAGCCACCCTCGACCGCAGCGACGCCCCGGGAACTCCCGCTCCCGTTCCGCACTCCGACCCCAAGACGGCCCGCTAGAGGACCTTTCATGACCGCCAAGAACACCCCCGCCGCCTGGGGGAGTGTCAGCCAGATCCTGCATTGGTTGATCGCACTGCTGATCCTCGCCCTGGGCGTGGTCGGCCTGACCATGGGCGAACTGCCCAAGACGCCCAAGTACTTCTGGGTCTACACCGCACACAAGTCGATCGGCATCACCGTACTGGCGCTGGTGCTGTTCCGCCTCGGCTGGCGCCTGTACGCCGGCGCCCCCAAGCCGGTGCCGGGCGTGCCCAGCTGGCAGGAGCGCATCGCCAGCGCCACCCACGTGCTGTTGTATGTGCTGATGTTCGCCATCCCGCTGTCGGGCTGGCTGTACGACTCGGCCAGTGGCCTGCGCCCGTTCCGCTGGTTCGGCCTGGTTGATGTGCCCAAGCTGAGTGGCCCGGATCCGCAGGTCGTCGCGGTGTCCCACGCCATCCACGAATACGGCTTCTGGCTGTTGATCGCGGTGGTGCTGGCCCATGCCGGCGCTGCCTTCTACCACCACCTGTTCCAGCGCGATGCAACGTTGTCCCGCATGTTGCCGCGCGGCTGGCTCGCCTCCCCTCAGAAGGACTGATCGATGAACCTGAAACTGACCACTCCGGCCGCCGTGGCCGCCGCCCTGGCCGGCATGCTGGCCACCGCCCCGGCGCTCGCCGCGGACTACGCGCAGGCCCCCGGCGCCGGCTCGATCCTGGTGTTCGCCACCAAGTACGACGGCGAAGTGTTCACCGGCAGCTTTCCGGGCTTTGCCACCAAGCTCAGCTTCGACCCGGCCAACCCGGCCGCCGGTTCGCTGGACGTGGTGATTCCGCTGGCCGGTGCCAAGAGCGGCAACAGCGACCGCGACTCGACCCTGCAGACCGCCGACTTCTTCAACGTCGGCAAGTTCGCCACTGCGCGTTACACCGCCAAGGGCTTCCGTGCGGTGGGCAACGACCAGTTCGCCGCCGACGGCACGCTGGAGCTGCGCGGCGTCAGCAAGCCGGTCACCCTCACCTTCACCTGGAAGCCGGGCACCCAGCCGGTGTTGACCGGCAAGGCCACCGTCAAGCGCCTGGACTTCGGCGTCGGCAGCGGTGACTGGGCCGACACCAAGACCATCCCGGACGAAACCGCGATCAGCACGATCGTGAAGTTCGACGCGAAATGATCAACAGGCCGGGGCACCGCCCCGGCCATCATCTCCGGTGGTGCCGGCCGCTGGCCGGCAACCTCACCGATGCGGGCAGGTGCCGGCCAGCGGCCGGCACTACCGATCGACGGCCAGCCACGCCCGAACCGCAGCCGCGTCGAACGGCCAGTCCAGCTCACGGTCGCCGCGCTCGTCGCGCAGCACCGGCACCCGCGCGCCGTAGCGCGATTCCAGCGCTGGCTGGTCATCCAGGAACACCGATTCGAATTCCGGCGCCCGGGCCTTGGCCAGCTCGGCCAGCGCCATGTCGCACAGGTGGCAGTCGTCACGCTGGAACAGAGTCAACACCGGCAGGGTCCCCTTGGTGGAAATGCTGCGCCGCAGCCATTGAAGTGCGGCGTGAACCGCTAGAATAGCGGTCTCTTCCGGTACCCGCAGTACGGCAACCATGGCTGTCAGCACGTTCGACGTTTTCAAGATCGGCATTGGCCCGAGCTCCTCGCACACCGTCGGGCCGATGAAGGCCGCCGAGCGATTCATCCACCGCTGGTTGCTCGACCCGGGCCGCCTGCACGAGGTCGCGCGCATCCGTGCCGACGTCTACGGCTCGCTGGCGCTGACCGGCCGCGGCCATGGTACCGACAAGGCGATCCTGCTGGGCCTGGAAGGGCAGCGGCCGAACCTGATCGACCCGGACATCATCCCGGCCACGCTGGAGCGCATCCGCAGCAGCAAGCGCATCCAGCTGATGGGCCAGCACGAGATCGCCTTCGACGAGAAGCGCGACCTCGGCATGAACAAGCGCCAGAAGCTGCCCTACCACACCAACGGCATGCGCTTCACCGCGTACAACGCCGAGGACGAAGTGATCGCCACCCGCGATTATTACTCGGTCGGTGGCGGCTTCGTGGTCAACCAGGACGACGCGGCCGATGACCGCATCGTGCCCGACGAGACCCCGCTGCCCTACCCGTTCAAGAGCGGCGACGAGCTGCTGGCGCAGACCGCACGCAGCGGCCTGAGCATCGCCCAGCTGATGTTCGAGAACGAGAAGTGCTGGCGCAGCGAAGACGAGATCCGCGCCAACCTGCGCGAGATCTGGAGCGCGATGCAGTCGTGCGTCGCGCGTGGCATCCGCGAGGAAGGCGTGCTGCCGGGCGGCCTGAAGGTCGGCCGTCGCGCACCGGCGCTGTACCGCGAGCTGTCGTCGAAGCCGGAAGCGGCGATGCGCGATCCGCTGACCACGCTGGACTGGGTCAACCTGTACGCACTAGCGGTCAACGAAGAAAACGCCGCCGGTGGTCGCGTGGTGACCGCGCCGACCAACGGTGCAGCCGGCGTGCTGCCGGCGGTGCTGCATTACTTCGACCGTTTCTGCCCGGGCGCCAACGAGCAGCGTGTGTTCGACTTCCTGCTGACTTCGGCGGCGATCGGCATCCTGTACAAGGAAAACGCTTCGATTTCCGGTGCCGAAGTGGGCTGCCAGGGCGAAGTGGGCGTGGCCTGCTCGATGGCGGCCGGCGGCTTGGTCGCGGCGCTGGGCGGCAACCCGAGCCAGATCGAGAATGCTGCGGAAATCGGCATGGAACACAACCTGGGCCTGACCTGCGACCCGATTGGTGGACTGGTGCAGATTCCGTGCATCGAGCGCAATGCGATGGGTGCGGTGAAGGCGATCAATGCCTCGCGCATGGCGATGCGTGGCGACGGCAAGCACAAGGTGTCGCTGGACAAGGTGATCAAGACCATGCGCGATACCGGCCGCGACATGCAGGACAAATACAAGGAAACCAGCCGCGGTGGCCTGGCGGTGAACGTCATCGAGTGCTGATGGCCGCAGCCAGGCATGGCCTGGCTCTACCCTGCAGCCGGGCGTGAGCCCGGCTCAACATCGGACGACACCGTCACCGCGTTCCGGTTAGGCTCGGGGCTCCCCTACCCCGGATTGGCCCCATGCGCGTGATCGCTGCTGCCCTGCTTGCCTGCCTGCCGCTGTCCGCGCTTGCCGCGCCGACCTATGGTCCGCGGCTGGAAGGTTTCGACTATGGCTATCCGGTGAAGACTTTCGCGCTGGAGTCGCAGCGGCAGCCACTGGAAATGGCCTATCTGGATGTCCTGCCCAAACGCCGCGCCATCGGCGTGGTGGTGCTGCTGCACGGCAAGAATTTCTGCGCAGCCACCTGGCAGCAGACCATCGCGCCGCTGCTGAACGCCGGCTACCGGGTCATCGCCCCGGACCAGGTGGGCTTCTGCAAATCCAGCAAGCCCGAACGCTACCAGTATTCGTTCGCGCAGCTGGCCGCCAACACCCATGCCCTGCTGCAACAGCTGCAGCTGGGTGATGTACCGGTGCACCTGGTCGGTCATTCGATGGGCGGCATGCTGGCGGTGCGCTACGCGCTGATGTTCCCGCAGGACCTGCGCAGCCTGTCACTGGTCAATCCAATCGGGCTGGAAGACTGGAAGGCGCTGGGTGTTCCCTGGCGCAGCGTGGACACGTGGTACGCCGGCGAAATGAACATCAGCTATGACAGCATCCGCCGCTACCAGTTGGACGTGTACTACGACGGCAAGTGGAAGCCGGCGTATGAACCGTGGGCGCGGATGCAGTCGGGCATGTATGAAGGCCCGGGCAAGCAGGTCGTTGCATGGAGCCAGGCACTGGCATCGGACATGGTGTTCAACCAACCGGTGGTCTACGAACTGAAGAATCTGCAGGTGCCGACCACGTTGTTCATCGGCCAGAAGGACCGCACCGCGATCGGCCGTGACCTGGCGCCGCCTGCGGTGAAGGCGACGCTGGGCAATTATCCGGTGCTGGGCAGAGCAGCGGCCGCGGCCATTCCGGGCGCGACGCTGGTCGAGTTCGCCGAACTGGGCCATTCGCCGCAGGTGCAGGACCCGAAGCAGTTCAATGCGGCATTGTTGAAGGCGTTGAGGTCGCGTTGAGATTGCGGGCCCGCCGGGCATGGCCCGGCGAGCGCAGCAGCACGGACATCAACCCACGATCCGCAGCACGTCATCCAGCAACGCGGCCGCAGTGACTTCCGCACCCGCGCCCGGCCCCTGGATCAGCAACGGCTGGCGGCGGTAGCGATCACTGTGGATGGCCACGCGGTTGTCGGTGCCCGCACCCTGCGCCAAGGGGTGATCGGCCGGCAACTCGCGCAGGCCTACCTGCGCACCCTCGCCATCAACGCGGCCGACGAAACGCAGCACACGACCATTGTCGCGTGCCTGCTGCCAGCGCGCCTGCAGCGGCGCATCCAGCTGCTCGAGCGCAGCCACCGCATCCTCCAGCGGCAGCGCTGCCAGCGCTTCAGGCACCAGTGAATCCACCTGCACCTGCGAAGCATCCAGCGCCAGCCCGCTGCTGCGCGCCAGGATCAGCAGCTTGCGGCGCACGTCCTCGCCGGACAGATCC
The DNA here is from genome assembly GCF_059295135.1 of Stenotrophomonas sp. INTA L402-1. Lineage (NCBI taxonomy): Bacteria > Pseudomonadati > Pseudomonadota > Gammaproteobacteria > Lysobacterales > Lysobacteraceae > Stenotrophomonas > Stenotrophomonas sp. INTA L402-1. The sequence goes on along the minus strand of NZ_JCAFWP010000020.1, from coordinate 61,924 downwards.
AGACGCGGGTCCGGTTCGGTATAACCGGCCGCCAGCGCCTCGCGCACCGCCGCCGAGAACGGCGATTGGCCGTCATAGCGATGGAACAGCCACGCCAGCGAGCCGGACAGCACGCCCTCGATGGCGTGGATGTGGTCGCCACCGGCTACCAGCGCGCGCAGGCTGCTCAGCAACGGCAGGCCGGCACCGACGGTGGCGCTGTCGCCATAGCGTGCGCCACTGTCTGCGCAGCTCTCGGCGATGGCCGTGGCACGTGCCAGCTGCGCACCGCGGCCCAGCTTGTTGGCGGTGACCACGTGCACCCCACGCGCCAGCCACTGCACGTGACGTGCGGCCACATCTTCGCTGGCAGTGGCATCGACCACCACGTCACCCCGTTCCAGCCCTTCGGCGCTCGCCCATGGCGGTGAGCTGAGACCATCACGCGGTGCGCGTCGTGCCAGCTCCAGCGGCAACGCCAGATCACGGTCGATCGCCAGTGCGGTGCGCGAATTGGCCAGCCACTGCACGCTGGGCAGTTCCAACCCGCGTGCCTGCAACGCCTGGTAGCGCTGCACGAAGGCAGAGCCAACCGTGCCGGTGCCGAGCAGCGCCAGGCGTCCCACGCCCAGCGCAGGAATGTCAGCGGCGAGCGCGCTCATGCATCCACCACCTGTTTGCGGCGCGCAGCCGCATCGATCACGGCTTCGGCGCGCTGCAGCGCTGCGCCGAGATCAGCCAGCAGGTCACGCTCGGCCTCGATGCCGACCGACAGGCGCAGCAGGCCTTCGCTGATGCCGGCGGCCGCGCGCGCTTCAGCGGTCATCGCCGCATGGGTCATGGTGGCCGGGTGCGCGATCAGGCTTTCGACGCCACCCAGCGATTCGGCCAGGGTGAAGCAGCGCAGGCCATCGACGAAGGCACGCACTGCGGCATGCGGATCATCGCCTTCGCAGTCGGCCAGTTCGAACGACAGCATCGCGCCGAAGCCGCTTTGCTGGCGCGCGGCGATGGCGTGGCCCGGGTGATCGGCCAGGCCCGGGTAGTACACCGCGCCGACCGCCGGATGCTGGTCCAGCAATGCGACGATCGACGCGGTGTTTTCCTGGTGCACGCGCAGGCGCGCATCCAGCGTGCGCAGGCCGCGCAGGGTCAGGAACGCATCGAACGGCGAGCCGGTCAGGCCCAGCGCGTTGCCCCACCACACCAGCTGCTCGTGCAGCGCCGGATCGCGCGCGACCACCGCCCCACCGACCACATCGCTATGGCCATTGATGTACTTGGTGGTGGAATGCAGCACAAGGTCCGCGCCGAACGACAGCGGCTGCTGCAGTGCCGGCGACAGGAAGGTGTTGTCAACTACCACCAGTGCACCGGCCTTGTGCGCGGCCTCGATGACGAAGCGCAGGTCGGTGATGCGCAGCAGCGGGTTGGACGGGGTTTCCACCAGCACCAGCTTCGGCTGCGTGGCCAGCGCCTGCGCCAGTGCGCGCGGATCGGTCAGGTCGGCGGTGACCAGTTCGAAGTGGCCCTTTTTCGCCAGCGCATTGAACAGGCGCCAGCTGCCGCCGTATGCATCGTGCGGCACCACCAGGGTGTCGCCCGGCTGCAGCAATGCGTTCAACACCAGGTTGATCGCACCCATGCCGGTGGCGGTGATGACGCCGCCGGCGCCGCCCTCCAGTTCCGCCAGCGCCTCGCCGAGCAGGTCACGGGTCGGGTTGCCACTGCGCGTGTAGTCGTACTGGCGCTTGTTGCCGAAGCCTTCAAAACTGAAGTTCGACGACAGCACGATCGGCGGCGTGACCGCACCATGCGCGGTGTCCCGATCGATGCCGGCACGGACGGCGGCAGTGGTGCGACTACAGGACGGCTCGTTTGCGTGCAGGCTCATGCGGACTCTCCAGAAGTACGGAAGGCGGTGGCGAGGATCGCGTCGATGCGATCGGTTTCTTTGAGGAAGGCGTCGTGGCCGTAGGGCGAGCGCAGCACGCGCAGACTGCCGCGCGGGCCCAGCCCTTCGACCAGACCGACCAGGTCGGCCAGCGGCACCAAGCGGTCACCCTCCACCGCGACAACTACGGTGGGCGGCAGGATCGCGGTGGGGTCGACGCGGTGCAGGTCGATCGATTCGGACAGGCGCAGGTAAGCGGTCACCGGCGTGCGCGCGACGTACTGCGCACCGGCCGCATCGAGATAATCTTCGGCGGCCACGCGCACGCGGCCATTGATCACTTCCGGCGCGGCATCGAAGCGCTCGCCGAACTCTTCCGGGGTGCGGTAGCTGAGCATGGCGAACTGCCGGGCCAACGCCAGACCGTGGTCTTCGCCGCACTGCAGCTGGCCCAACGCGACCGCGCGGCGCTGCAATGCGCGCCAGGCGGCGGCATACGGATGCGGGCGATGCGCGCCACTGGCCAGCACCAGCTGGCGCACGCGTGCACGGTAGCGGATCGCGAACTGCTGGCCGACCAGCGCCCCGTAGGAGTAGCCCACGAACGCCTTCAGCGTGCGGATGCCGAGATGGTCCAGCAGCAGCGCCAGTGCATCGGCCTGGTCGGCGGTATCGATCGGCACATCCAGTGCACCATCGGCGCCGATGAAGTCGAAGGCCAGTACACGCAGCTGCTGCGGATCCAGCGCGCGCCCGCTGCCGACCAGGTCTTCGGCCCAGCCCTTCTCGCTGAACTGTGCATTGGACGCCACGTGGCGATGGGCGGAAATGCCACCGGCCAGCACCACCACCGGCGCATTGGCCGGGCCGACCCACTCATAGCGCAGGCGCACCGGGCTGGGGCCGGCGTGACGCATCGACAGCACCGCGGCGAACTCACCGCGCTCGGCATGCACGCGGTCTTCGACCGGCACGCTGACGGGGACAAAGGGTTCGGGGCGAAGCGCGGTACTGGCGGCGAAGCTCATGGCGGGATCCGGTTGGGGAATCGGCCATCGAGCCTTCGCGGGGCCCGCGTTCGAGATGCACGTGGGGTGCATGGTTCGAACCATCTTTCGGTGGACGCCACGGTCCCCGCAGGATTTGGCACCTACGCAGACGCTTTCGCATCCGCGGGCTGCCCCGGCTTCAAAGGGCCTGTCCCTCTGCCGGTCTCGATGGTGGAGCCACGATGCCAGCCCTTTCCGGCACTGTCAATCCCTTCATGCGGATAAAGCGATGAATATTTTCAACACGACTATGCGAAGGCGGTCGCGGTCGTCCTGTTCAGGATCGGCTACAGTCCCGGCGGTCCCTACCCTCTGGAACCACTGATGCTGCGCCTGCCCCTGACCTGCCTGCTGATGTCCCTGCTGGCGAGCACGACGGCCAGCGCCGGTGACTGGCGCCAGGGCTGGGGACTGGTTTCCCCCGCCACCCCAACCACCCACGCTGGCAGTGCCGAGGGCGCCGCCCCCATGGCCCGGCTGCGCCTGCAGCCGGTCGGCACGCAATGGCAGGCCCGGATCGACAATGGGCTGGCAGGACCGCTGCAGATCGAACTGCGCGCTGCACCCGGACGCCCGGTCGAAGGGCTGCCGCTGCAATCGCTGATCCAGGGCGACAGCAGCCTGGTGGTCGGCCACCTGCCCGCCCCGCTCGATGGCCGCACGCTGGATCTGCGCCTGCAGTCGGTGCCGGGCAACCCGGCCGCACAGGCCGAAGATGTCGCCTATCGCCTGCCTTTCGATGCGGCCCGTCCGCGCGTGGACCAGGCGCCGCAGGGCCGGTTCAGCCACGATGACGAGGAGAACCGCGACGCGGTGGACTTCGCACTGCCGGAGGGCACGCTGGTGCTGGCCGCGCGCGAGGGCACGGTGATGCAGATCCAGGATGGCTTCCGTGGCAACGGCCAGGACCGCGAACGTGATGGTGCCCGCGCCAACTTCATCCGTGTGCTGCACAGCGACGGCAGCATGGCGCTGTACGGCCACCTGCAGGCCGGCGGCATGCGCGTGCGTCGCGGCCAGGCGGTGGGGACCGGGCAGCCGCTCGGCCTGTCCGGCAACAGCGGCTTCAGCAGCGCGCCGCACCTGCACTTCGTGGTGCAGGTCAACCGCGGCATGGGCCTGCGCTCGGTGCCGGCACGGATCTTCGCCGAGCAGGGCCAGCTGCAGTTCGCCCGCCAGGGCGAGGCCGAAGGCGGCACCGGGCGCTGACCGCCCCCGGCCGGTATAATCGGGCGCTTATCACTTTGAAAAGCGCCCCGGGCGGGCGCCACTGCCATGTCCGAAGTCGCCAACGAAGCGTCGCGTCGCCGCACCTTCGCCATCATTTCCCATCCTGACGCCGGCAAGACCACGCTGACCGAAAAGCTGCTGCTGTTCGGAGGCGCGATCCAGATGGCCGGTTCGGTCAAGGGCCGCAAAGCCGCCCGACACGCCACCTCCGACTGGATGGCGCTGGAAAAGGAGCGCGGCATCTCCGTCACCTCCTCGGTGATGCAGTTCCCGTACGAAGGCAAGATCGTCAACCTGCTCGACACCCCCGGCCACGCCGACTTCGGCGAGGACACCTACCGCGTGCTGACCGCGGTGGACTCGGCGCTGATGGTGATCGACGTGGCCAAGGGCGTGGAAGAGCGCACCATCAAGCTGATGGAAGTCTGCCGCCTGCGCGACACCCCGATCATGACCTTCATCAACAAGCTCGACCGCGAGGGCAAGGACCCGATCGAGCTGCTGGATGAAGTGGAAACCGTGCTGGGCATCCAGTGCGCGCCGGTGACCTGGCCGATCGGCATGGGCCAGCGCCTGAAGGGGGTGGTCCACCTGCTGACCGGCGAAGTGCACCTGTACGAACCGGGCCGCAACTTCACCCGCCAGGACTCGACCATCTTCCCGTCCATCGATGCGCCCGGCCTGGCCGAGAAGATCGGTGCACAGATGCTGGCCGACCTGCGCGACGAACTGGAACTGGTGCAGGGCGCCAGCCATCCGTTCGACCTGGACGCCTACCGCGCCGGCAAGCAAACCCCGGTGTTCTTCGGCTCGGGCGTGAACAATTTCGGCGTGCAACCGCTGCTGGACTTCTTCGTCGAACATGCCCCGTCGCCGCAGGCGCGTTCCACCACCGGCCGCGAGATCGCCCCGGAAGAGAACAAGCTGACCGGCTTCGTTTTCAAGATCCAGGCCAACATGGACCCGCAGCACCGTGACCGCGTGGCGTTCATGCGGGTCTGCTCGGGCCGCTTCAGCGCCGGCATGAAGACCTTCCACGTGCGCACCGGCAAGGAAATGAAGCTGGCCAACGCGCTGACCTTCATGGCCAGCGACCGCGAGATCGCCGCCGAGGCGTGGCCGGGCGATGTGATCGGCATCCACAACCACGGCACCATTTCCATCGGCGATACCTTCACCGAAGGCGAAGCAGTCACCTTCACCGGCATCCCCAACTTCGCCCCGGAACTGTTCCGCCGCGCACGCCTGCGCGATCCGCTCAAGCTCAAGCAGCTGCAGAAGGGCCTGGCCCAGCTGTCCGAAGAAGGTGCGACCCAGTTCTTCCGCCCGCTGACCAGCAACGACCTGATCCTGGGTGCGGTCGGCGTGCTGCAGTTCGACGTGGCCGCCTACCGCCTGAAGGACGAGTACGGCGTGGAAGCCACGTTCGAGCCGGTCAGCGTGACCACTGCGCGTTGGGTCCACTGCAGCAACGAGAAGAAGCTGGAAGAGTTCCGCGAGAAGAATGCGCTGAACCTGGCGCTGGATGCAGCCGGCCACCTGGTCTACCTGGCACCGACCCGGGTCAACCTGCAGCTGGCGCAGGAACGCTCGCCGGACGTGCGCTTCTCGGCCACCCGCGAAGCGGCGCATACGGTTTCGGTGGGCTGATGCCAGCGGGCCGGATCCCTTTCCGCAAGGAAAGGGCTCTGCCCCCGGCCGTCGCGGGTGGTTCATCCACGCATGGCGTGGATCTACCGCTCACGGATTCATCGGCGCAACGCAGGGATTCACCCACCATACGGTGACGGGCGTGCACACGGCGGCCATCGCGGCGATGATAGGGGGACGCGGGTCCCCCTCCCCGTGAACGATGCCCATGCCCATGTCCACGACGTCCATTGCTTCGATCCGTGAAGAAATCGCCAGCGCCCTGACCCATGGCCTGGGCGCGGTGTTCGCCCTGGCAGCCAGCGCGGTGCTGATCACCCTGGCTGCGATCTACGGCGACGGCTGGCAGCTGGCCAGCGCGATCGTATTCGGTATCGCGCTGTTGCTGCTGTACACCGCCTCCACCCTGTATCACGCCATCCAGCATCCGGTCGCCAAGGGCCGCTTGAAGGTGTTCGACCACTGCGCGATCTACGTGCTGATCGCGGGCACCTATACCCCCTTCACCCTGATCGGCCTGCGTGGCCCGTGGGGCTGGGGCCTGTTCACCGCGATCTGGGCGCTGGCGCTGGGCGGCGTGGTGTTCAAGCTGTTCTACACCGGCCGCTTCAAGGTGCTCTCAACGGTGATCTACATCGCCATGGGCTGGCTGGTGGTCGTGGCGATCAAGCCGATGTGGGCCTCGATCGACGGCGGCACCCTCACCTGGCTGTTCGCCGGTGGCCTGTCGTACACGCTGGGGACCTACTTCTACCACCGTGAATCGATCCCGTATTCGCATGCGATCTGGCACCTGTTCGTGATCGGTGGCAGCGTCTGCCACTTCGTCGCAGTCACCATGCAGGTGCTGTAAACCAGCGTTCGAACGCGGCGTGTGCACACCACGCACATGGACGCTTCGCGCCCTGTCCACGAAGAGGGGGCAACCATGGCGGCGTGAATGCTGCCGCCTCCCCTGCCGCAAAGCGCACGACCCGCTGGCGCCTCCGCCGCCCCGGCCCACGAGGCCGGCGCTGGCTCACGATCCTGATCTTCCTGCTGGCGGCACTCCTGCTGCTGATCGCGCTGTGGGACTGGAACTGGTTCAAGGGACCGGTTGAGCGCGCGGTGCAGGCACGCACCGGCCGTGCGCTGCACATCGGGAACCTTGATGTCGACCTCGGCCGCACCAGTACGATCCGCGCCGATGCGATCACCTTCGCCAATGCAAGCTGGGCGAAGCAACCCGATATGGCCACCGCAGACCGCGTCGAGATCGACGTGCGGGTGTGGCCGCTGCTGCGCGGCAGCGTGCAGCTGCCCGAAGTACGCCTGACCCGGCCGGACGTGCTGCTGGAAACAGCGCCGCGCAAGGGCGACCCGGGCAATTGGGATTTCCTCGGTGGCAGCGCCGGCGGGACCAGCCCGCAGCTCAAACGGTTGCGCATCGATGACGGTCGCCTGCAGTTCCTCGACGCGCTCGGCCGTACCGATATCCGCGTGGACGTGCGCAGCGGCCAGCCGAAACAGGCCGATGCGGCGCCACCGCTGCTGGTACAGGGCAAGGGACACTGGCAGGGCAATCCGTTCACCCTGCGTGGCGGCACGGAATCACCGCTGGAGCTGACCGACAGCGACCATCCGTTCCGCATCCATCTCGATGGCCGAGCAGGCGCCACCCACGCGGTAGCCAGTGGCACGCTGACCAATCCCTTCCAGCTGCGCGTGTTCGATCTGCAGTTTGCGCTCAGCGGCCAGGACCTCGCCGACCTCTATCCGCTGCTCGGCATTGCCATTCCGCCGTCGCCACCCTATGCGTTGAACGGCCGGCTCAAGCGTGACCACAACGTCTGGCGCTACGACGCCTTCACCGGCAAGGTCGGCGACAGCGACCTCGGTGGCAATCTGCAGTTCGAAGTGGGCGGTGCGCGGCCGCGGCTGACCGCCACGCTGGAATCCAAGCGCCTGGACTTCGATGACCTTGCCGGCTTCGTCGGTGCCCCACCGAAAACCGGCGGCGGCGAAACCGCCAACGCCGAACAGAAGGCCGAGGCCGCACGGGTTGCCGCCCGCGCACGCGTGTTGCCCGACACGCCCTACAACCTCGGCAAGCTGCGCGCGATGGATGCCGACGTGCGCTGGAAGGCCCACCGCATCAACGCGCCATCGCTTCCGTTGGATGACATGGATGCACACCTGTTGCTGGATGACGGCGTACTGCGGCTGGACCCGCTGAACTTCGGCGTGGCCGGAGGCGATATCCGCAGCACGATCCGCATGGACGCGCGCCGTCCGCAGATCAGCACCGCCCTGAAGGCCAGCGTGCGCGGCGTGCAGCTCAGCCAGCTGTTTCCGGACGCGAAACTGGCCGAGCAGGCCAAGGGCGGCATCGGCGGCGAGGTGGACCTGAGCGGCCGCGGCAACTCGATCGCCGCAATGCTCGGCAGCAGCAGTGGCAAGGTCGGCCTGGCGATGGGCCGCGGCCATGTCGGCAACCTGGTGATGGAACTGGCAGGGCTGGACATCACCGAATCACTGAAATTCCTGGTGACCGGCGACAAACAGATTCCCCTGCGCTGCGCCTTCGCCGACTTCGGCGTGCGCGACGGCCTGATGACCAGCCAGGCGCTGGCGGTGGACACCACCGATACGATCCTCATCGGCGAAGGCACGGTCAGCCTGCGCGACGAGACCCTGGACCTGCTGCTGAAACCGCGCCCGAAGGACAAGAGCATTCTGGTGCTGCGCTCTCCACTGCACATCAGTGGCACGTTCAAGGACCCGTCATTCCGACCGGACTTCAAGGCATTGGGCATCCGGGGAGCCGTGGCCCTGGCACTGGGCAGCATCGCCCCACCGGCGGCGTTGCTGGCGACCATCGAACTGGGGCCGGGGAAGGATGCCGACTGCGGTGGGCAATATGCGAAGTAGGTTTACAGCGTTGTTCGCGGCGCCTCTTTTCCCGCGCGTAGAGCCGGAGCAAGGCGACAGGCAGGACACGCCGTAAATACGTCCCCGTAGGCTCGGTCGGCGCATCCATGCGCCTCACGGTCCTGCCTGCCGCCTTGCTCCGGCTCCGGACAGTTTCCTGCGCGCGCGGAACGAGAGCGAAATTCAAAGTCAAAAGAAGAAAGCAAAGTCAAAAGCTGTTGCCAACCAAGGTTGGCAGCTACCAAAGGCGAGCCACCGCGCATGTATGCACCGCGCTCGCAGGAACGTGTCTAAGGGCGGAGGGCATGGGCGTGCAGGACCGTTGGCGCCATGGATGGCGCCATCGAGCCCCCATGGATGGGTTTACGGCGTGTCCTGCACGGCCATGCCCTCCGCCCTCCGACGTAGCAGGAAGGCGCTGCTTTGGCTTTGGCTTTGGCTTTGGCTTTGAGCTTCGAAAAGCGGGCCGGCGGGCCGCAGGCCCGCCAGCGAACAACTCACCCTGCCACGATGTACTGCTGCAGCTGATCCAGCTCGCGCCGCTGCGCATCGATCACCGACTTCACCAGGTCGCCGATGGAAATCACCCCCAGCACCTGTGCGCCCTCCACCACCGGCAGGTGGCGGATGCGGTAGTCGGTCACCAGCTGCAGGCAATGCTCTACCTGTTCGCCCGGCGAAACCGTCACCACCTTCGCCGTCATGATCTCGGCCACCGCCGTATCCCGCGACGAACGATCACGCAGCACGATCTTGCGCGCGTAATCGCGCTCCGAAAGGATCCCGACCAGCCGCGGACCGTCCATCACCAGCACCGCGCCAATGCCCTTTTCCGCCATCAACCGGATCGCATCGATCACCGCCGCATCCGGCGCGACCGCATGTACTTCAGGAGACTTGCCGTCCAACAGTTGCCGTACCGTGGTCATCTGCCTGCCCTCCGAGGGTGGGTTGCAGGGCCGAGTCTGCCACGGCGGATGCTAGCCAGGCGTCAACCAGGTACAACGGGCGCTGCTTGGATTCCTCGTACAGCCGTCCCAGGTACTCGCCGATCAGGCCCAGCGCGATCAACTGCACCCCGCCCAGGAACAGGATCACCGCCATCATCGTCGGCCAACCCGCCACCCGGTCACCGTACAGGGCCGCCTTGGCAATCACCCAAACGCCGAATACGAAGGCCACCGCCGCCGTTGCCAGGCCCATGTAGGTCGCCGCCCGCAGGGGAACGGTCGAGAACCCGGTGATGCCCTCCAGCGCGAAGTTCCACAGCCGCCACAGGCTGAACTTGCTGGAGCCGGCCACCCGCGCGTGACGGTGGTAGGGCACAGCAATACGCTTGAATCCGACCCAGCTGAAAAGGCCCTTCATGAAGCGGTGGCGTTCACGCATCTCGCGCAGCGCACTCAGCGCGCGTGGCGACAACAGGCGGAAATCACCGGTGTCGGCAGGGATCGGCGTGCGTGACAGGCGACCGATCACCCGATAGAACGCCGCCGCCGTGGCGCGCTTGATCCAGGCTTCGCCATCGCGGGCCATGCGCGTGCCATAGACGTTGTCATGGCCCTCGCGCCAGCGCGCAACGAACTGCGGCACCAGTTCCGGCGGGTCCTGGCCGTCGGCATCCAGGATCATCGCCGCGCCGTCGCGCACCAGATCCAGGCCGGCAGTCAGCGCGGCCTCCTTGCCGAAATTGCGCGACAGCTTCAACGCCGATACGCGCGCGTCGTCCTGCGCCAATCCTGCGATCACCTGCCAGGTACCGTCGTGGCTGCCATCGTCCACATACAGGATGTGGCCATCGATGTCGGGCATTCCGTCCAGCACCGCACACAGGCGGGGATGCAGGCACGGCAGCGCCTGCTCCTCGTTGTAGGCGGCGATGACGACAGTAAGGCGTTCGCGGTTCATGCCCGGATTGTACGTTGCCTGCAGGTGCATGGCCTGCCGCCCCGAGGGCAGGTGTCCTCAGTCTTCCGACAGGTACGCCGCGCCGCCCAGCTGCCGTGCCTGGCGCTGGATCCATGCCGCGCGCCGCTGCACGTACGGCCCTGGCTTTGCCGCGTTGTAGCGCCGCGGTGCCGGCAACACCGCCGCCAGCCGTGCACTCTCGGCCGGACTCAACCGGGACGCATCCTTGCCCCAGAACGTCTGCGCCGCCGCCTGCGCGCCATAGACGCCGTCGCCGAACTCGGCGATGTTGGCGTACATCTCCAGGATCCGTTCCTTCGGCCACAGTGCTTCGATCAGCACCGTGTACCAGACTTCCAGGCCTTTGCGGATCCAGCTGCGGCCCTGCCAGAGGAACAGGTTCTTGGCGACCTGCTGGCTGATCGTGCTGGCCCCCCGCAGGCGTCCGCCCTTGGCGTTGTGGTCGCGGGCCTTCTCGATGGCCTGCAGGTCGAAGCCATTGTGGTCGGGGAAGCGCTGGTCCTCCGCGGCCACCAGCGAGATCGGCAGGCTCGCTGCCATCTGGTCCAGGTCGCGCCACTGGTAATGCAGGCGATAGGACCAGTCGGCCTCCCCCAATGCCTCGCCATAGCGCCACAGCATGACCGTGGATACCGGCGGGTCGATGAACCGCAGCACCAGTACCTGCAGGCAGCTGAAAGCGGCCAGCAGCAGCGGCAGCCAGAGCAGCCGTTTCCAGCGCCAGCGCCTGCGGCGCGGGACTTCCGCGATGGCCTCCACCTTGTGCTGCTCTCCCCCTGCCCCCATTACTGGTGCATCCTTCTTCTATCCGGTTGTCGGCGCATTATCCGGCAACCGCCCTCGTTTACGCGCGATGTGAGCCGATGACCGCCAACCCCGATTCCCTGATCCGCTTCCTGCTTCCCGACGCTGGCGTCCGTGGCGTCCACGTGCGCCTGCAGGCTACCTGGCAGGAGATCCTGTCCCACGCCGAGTACCCGGATACCGCCGCCGAACTGCTCGGCGAGGCCTGCGTGGCCTCGGCGCTGTTCACCGGCCACACCAAGATCGATGGCCGCCTCTCAATCCAGCTGCGCAGCAGCACCGCGCTGCGCACCCTGTTTGCCGAGTGCACCGCCGCCGGTACCCTGCGCGGCATCGCCCAGCTCAGCGACGGCGCCGATGCGCCGCGCGACCTGTCCAGCCTGGGTGATGACGCCCTGCTCGCGATCACCATCGAGAACCCGGGCCTGGACCCGCGCGAGCCGCAGCGCTACCAGAGCCTGGTCGCGCTGACCGCACCGGAGCTGGACGAGGCCTTCGAGGACTACTTCCGCCAGTCCGAACAGCTGCCGACCCGCCTGCTGCTGGCCGCCGACCGCAACGGCGCCGCCGGCCTGCTGCTGCAGAAGCTGCCGGGTGACGAGGGTGACGAAGACGGCTGGGCGCGTGCCAGCGCCCTGTTCGAGACCCTGGGCAAGGCCGAGCTGCTGGCGACCCCGGCGGAGCAGTTGCTGCACCGCCTGTTCCACGAAGAGAAGCCGGAACTGATGGGCGGCAAGCCGCTGTCCTTCGCCTGCTCCTGTTCCCGCGAGCGGGTCGCGTCGATGCTGCAGTCGCTGGGCGAGGACGAGGCCCGTGCCGCAGCCGCGGACACCGGCGCCGTCGAGGTCCGTTGCGAATTCTGCGGGCGGGAGTATCACTTTCCTTTGACGGAGTTCGGCATACTGTTCCACGGTGCCGAGGGGACTGTACCGGCGCCTGAACGGCTTCAGTAAACGGCTTGTCTTGCATCTGGGGGGATCAAGGCTTGTTAAGAATTCATAAACACCCTAGGATCAAGTTCCCGTCTCCGCGGGAACTTCCGTTGTCCGTCCCTGTCTGAACTGGTCCGATGCGTACCTTCCTGCGTCTACCGCTGGCCCTGCTGATCGCCCTTGGCGCGATCACGGGCGTGCACGCGCAGAGCAAGGACACCCGGACCGTGCTGCCGGTATGGAACAAGGGCAGCGGCAAGGTCGAGGCCCTGCTGTACCTGGAGCCCACCGGTGAACAGGCCGCCGGCGCCCGCTGGCACTTCGGCCGCAACTCGCTGGATGCGGCCTTCGGCCTGTCCTCCGGCGATTCGCTGGGCCTGCTCTGCAACAGCAGCAGCGGGACCAGCATGAGCGGCCTGGCCAGTCACTGCATGCTGGCCAGCCTGGGTGACGACGACGACCTCAACAGCCGCCGCTTCACCGGTACCGCTGCGCTGAACCGCGGCAGCAGCCGTCTCGGCATCACCGCCGGCACCGGTCGTGAAACACTTCCGGCGTGGCTGTCCGGCCCGAACAAGACACCCTCGCTGCGTGCCGAGCAGAACGATCTGACCGTATTCGCGCAGAAGAACATCGGCCGCGAGGGTTTTGTCTCGATCGCCGGTACCTACGCCAAGGCCCGCCTGGTACCGCTGGCCGATGCCGCACCGTCCATCGTCGACCGCTGGGACAGCAAGAGCCTGAGCATCGGCGCCGGCTACGGCAACTTCACCGGCAGCATCATCGGCCGCGTGATCGACGTGCCGGGCAAGCCCGGCAAGTGGGAGGGCCTGGGCATCGGCCTGACCTGGCGTACCCCGTGGTCTGGCCAACTTACCGTTGGCGCCGAGAACGTGATCAGCCGCGGCAAGAATCCGTTCTCCCCGCGCAATGAAAGCAATGACGACGGCACCGTGCCGTATGTGCGTTACGAACAGGACCTGTAACTCCAGTTGCGGCGCAGCATGCGGCCCCGCATGGCCGCCAAGCCCAACAGCTGCAAGTCCTTGGGTCAACGCGCTGAACGCCCGTCACACTAGGCATTGCGGCTGCGGCACGGCGCGAGTCCGAGGCCTGCCTTCATCTATTTCATACAAGTCATTAACAGCCCTTTAATTATTGGAAAAGGGCAGTTAGTATCGGCTCAGCTTCACGTGTTTTGGTGGCGCCTTTCGCCTCCCGCGTGAAGCACTCAGCAGCACCACCAAGAATCCTTGGAGAGAGAGCCAATGAACAGCAAGACCAGCAAGCTGCGCGATGCAGTTGTCCTCGCGTTGATCGCAAGTGCCGGTACGGCGGCTACCGCCAGTGCCCAGGAAGGGAAGTCGGGGCAGGCGGGTACGACCCAGCTCGACCGTATCGAAGTGACCGGTTCGCGCATCAAGCGCACGGATGTTGAAGGCCCCAGCCCGGTCAGCGTGATTTCCCGCCAGGACATCGAAACCTCTGGCGAAATCTCGGTCGCGGACTTCCTCCGCAACAACATCTACAACTCGTTCGGTTCCACCCGTGAGTCGTCGGGCTCGGCAACCGGTTCCGCAGCCACCATCAGCCTGCGCGGCCTCGGCTCTGAGTACACGCTGGTCCTGCTGGACGGCCGTCGCATGACGTCCTCGCCGACCCTCGGTGGCGGTGCGCAGAACATCAACCTGATTCCGACGGCCGCCGTCGAGCGCATTGAAATCCTGCGCGAAGGCGCAGGTGCAGTGTACGGTTCGGATGCCATCGGCGGCGTGGTCAACGTGATCCTGCGTAAGGATTATGAAGGCCTGGGCTTCAGCGTCGGCTATGAAAATCCTGAAATCGGCCCGGCCGGTCGCACCGGCAGCCTGTCCGGTGGCATCAGCTCCGACCGTGGCAACCTGACGTTCGTGATCGACCATCAGGAACGCGAGTTGATGTACAACCGTGACATCAAGAAATATGTCACTGATGCAGGGCTGACCTGGGGCCTCAGCCCGTACAACTCGAGCGCGACCTTCTCCGGCGCCCGCACCGGCAGCGCCAGCGTCGCCAACTGCGACACCTTCGAGAACAGCGTCCGCATCAGCCCGACCCGCTGCGGCTTCGACCACGGCGCGACCTCGGCCAACGAAGCCTCGATGTCGCGTGACTCCCTGCTGCTGAACGGCAACTACCAGCTGACCGACAACACCTCGTTCTTCTTCCGTGCAATTGCGTCGGATACCAAGAGCGTTGGCGTTTATGCGTCGGCCCCGGTCGACAACGCCGGCGGCGGCCGTCCGCTGACCATCGCAGCCAACAATCCATTCAATCCGTTTGGCGAGGACGGCGTCCTGTCCTACCGGTTCACCCCGCTGGGTACCCGTGATGCCGTCCGTCGCGATACCTATCGCGATTTCAACTTCGGCCTGCGCGGTACGCTGGACCTGTTCGGCGGCGCCGACTGGGAAGTCGGTGTTGGCCATGGCCGTGTCCGCCAGAGCTCGGTGAACTACAACTACGGCATCGGCAGCATCCTGCAGGACATGGTTGATTCGGGCGAGTACAACCCGTTCGATCCCACCCATCCGAGCGTGGCCGCTGCGGCTCCGAAGATCGCACACACCGTGTACGTGGAATCGGAACAGCGCACGGTCTCGGCCGACGGCAACATCTCCTTCGACCTGTTCCAGATGCCGGCGGGCGCCGTCAGCTTCGTGACCGGCTTCGAGTACCGCGATGACCGCCTGTCCATGGCCTACGACGCACAGAGCGCCGCAGGCAACGTGTTCGGCTCGGCAGGTGCAGGCACGGGTGGTGAGCGCTCCTACTACGCAGGCTACTTCGAAACCCTGATCCCGCTGTTCAGCAGCCTGACCGCCACTGTGGCGGGCCGCTATGACAGCTACAACGATCTGGGCAGCAAGTTCTCGCCGCGCGTATCGCTGGAGTTCCGTCCGATCGACTCGCTGCTGGTACGTGGCTCCTGGGGTAAGGGCTTCCGTGCTCCGACCCTGGATGACATGTACGGCTCCAACTCCACGACCAACCTGAACAGCCCGGTGCTGAGTGCCATCGGCCACAACGGCGGCGACGAACTGGCATGCAAGGCCTTGTCCGCCGTCCGCGCTTCGACCGGCAATACCGGTTACCAGCCGTACCCGGTTGATCCCTGCAGCACCAGCAGCCAGTATCAGTGGCTGGTTTCCTCGAACCGCAACCTGAAGCCCGAGGAATCGAAGAACTGGAACGTCGGCTTCGTGTTTAGCCCGACCGAAGCGCTGTCGATGGCTGTCGACTACTACGATGTGCAGATCGACAACGTGATCACTTCGGTGCCGCGTCCGCTGGCATGGCGCTACGGTGACGCAGGTCAGACCGGCTATGGCGTTGACCGCGGTCCGGACATCACCGCACCGAATGGCGCAGTTCTGCCAGGCATCCCGTTCCAGATCAAGCTGCCGATCGACAACGGTGCTTCCAAGAAGGTCCGTGGTATCGACGCCGAGTTGAACTTCCGCCAGAGTCTGGGCACCTACGGGGACCTGATGGCAAGGCTGAACTGGGCCCACCAGATCGAATTCACCGAAACCTCGATCATCAACGACAAGGTTGAACTGCTGGGCACCGGCGGCTATCCGAAGGATCGCGCGCAGTTCACCCTGGGCTGGAGCTACGGCGACGTCAGCATTGCGGCAATCACCAACTACATCGGCAAGAGCGGTTCGGAAGACACGCGCCTGCCGAGCTGGATCACCAATGATCTGCAGTTGACCTGGAACGCGCCGTGGAAGGGCAAGGTGACCCTGGGCGTCCGCAACGTCGGCAACAAGCTGCCGCCGTTCAACGACGCACTGAACTCCTTCCCGTACTACGACAACAGCCTGTACAACATCTGGGGTCGTACCCCGTACATGCGTTACGAACAGAACTTCTGATCCACGCCTGTCAGCAGTAATGCAGCGACCCGCTTGTGCGGGTCGCTGCTTTTGGGCAGTCTTGCAACTGCGTCAACTCCCCATGAGGGGCATAACCTGTGCACCGGGCCCCGCCGACAATGCATGACGGAAGCGCCACAATGAGCGCAGATCCCCCCTCCCTCTCGCAGGCAGCGCACTGGACCCAGCTCTGGCGCACCGGCGTGCTTCATTCGTGCAGTCACGGCATCGAAGGAAACTACGATGGCGAGCTGCGTCTCTTCTGGGAGCGCAACGCCGCGGTTCTACCACAAGGCGCGCGGGTGCTGGACGTGGGCACCGGCAACGGCGCCATCGCCCTCTTGATCCATCGGTTCCGCCCCGATCTTCAAGTGGTGGGCACCGACCTGGCCGATGTCGACCCTCGCTCGAATGTCGCCAATGGCACGGAGCTTTTCTCCGAAATCACCTTCCTGCCTCGTACGCCGATGCACGCCATTCCACTGGCAGACGGTAGCGTAGACCTTCTGGCATCTCAGTATGCATTCGAATATGCAGCGCAGGGCCCAGCACTTCAGGAGTTTTCCCGGTTGATCGGGCCGGGAGGGCGAATCGCGTGGATCCTGCACAGCACGAACAGCGAAATCGCGCGCATCTCAGCGCGCCAAGCCCAGGCCATCACCGATGTACTTCGGAACGATGGCATCTTCGATCGGGCTGAACAGGTGATCAAGGAACTGCACTTGGCCAAGGCCCGCGGCCCCTCCTCCCTTTCGGGGAACGAAGCTGCGGAGCGATCCCGCCTAGCCTTCAACGAGGCAGCAGGCGCACTTGTCGAGCGTACCCTGGCGGAGCGGGATCTGCCGGTCCTGGGCAGGAGCGTAGGCATTCTGCAAGACGCGTTGGGCCCCGCCGCGCAGGATCCATCGACCGCGCTGCGGCGCCTTCAGAGTGGTCGTGCCGTGCTTGCAGAGGAAGCCGCCCGCCTGCAGGAGCTCATGCGGGCGACCCGAAGCGAGGACGAGATGAAGTGTCTGGCGGAAGCATTGCATGCCCATGGCATGCATTCAGGATTTGAACCTCTGATGTATCGCGGGGTGAACATGGGCTGGGCCCTGGAGGCAGTGCGTGAATGAGGCCGCAGAGGCGCGCCGGTATCACCATGCGGCTCGGCTGGATGACGCCCTCCCACACTACAAGCAAGCACTGCTGCTGGATCCGACTGACGATGTTCTTCGCTACGACACAGCGCTTTGCATGATGCAACTCGGCCACGCAGAAGAGGCCACAGTACTGTTCCAGCAGATCCATCCCGCATCCATCGCCTGGCAACCGGCACGCGCCCCTCTTGCGATCTGTCTGCGCGACAGCCATCGTGCAGAAGAGGCGCTTGAACCCGCACGCCAGGCGATCACGACGGCAGAGCCACAAGCGTGGCAATGGATGCTGCTTGGTGACCTGCAGCAACGCACAGGCCAACAAATGGCTGCTGTCGGCAGCCTGCAACGCGCGCTCGCCCTGGATCCCACCCTTCTTGAGGCCCATCACCTGCTGGGTCTCGCCCTGCAGGAAGCGGACAGGTACGAGGAGGCGATCACCAGTTATGAAGTTGTAGCCGCCCAACTTCCCATGGAGCTCATCAACATCGCTCAGTGCCTTCAGCACCTCGGCCGATGGGAATCCGCACGTGACGCACTGGCGCAGCTTCACACGCTGCAGCCAGCACGTGTGGACGTAATGTGCTGGCTCGCGCATGTCCATGCACAGCTGTGCGAATTCGATGCGATGGACCGGATCGTTGCGCGGCTCATCGCACAGTTGCGTGTGGCCGCGCCCACAGCCGACGACATACCGCAACCATTCACCTTCGCGACGCTGCCATTGAGCAACGACCTGCACCGGCAGCTGCTGGATCATGCGGCCGAATCGATCCAGGCAGGCCGGCAACCGTTGGTACGGGCGGCTACCCGTCGGGGCGGCCGTCCAAGAATCGGCTACCTTTCCAATGACCTGCGCCACCACACCGTGGGCACCCTGTTGCACGGATTCTTCGCAGCCCATGATCGAAGCCGCTTCGAAGTGCATGTGTACGATTCCGGCCGCCAGCCGGCGTCCATCAACGACGCAGAACACATCGAGCACGTTGGCGCACTGAGCGACGCTGAACTGGCGAGGCGCCTGCACGAAGCGGATCTGGATATTCTCATAGATCTCAATGGCCCAACGTACGGAAGTCGGTCCGGAGCCCTGGCGTATCGACCGGCGCGCATGCAACTGGGATGGCTGGGCTACCTCTCCGGACAACAATCGCCGTGGCTTGATGGCGTCATCCTCGACCACAGCCTGGCACCGGCGGACACCCCGTGGCCATTCTCCGACCGGGTACTTCGCCTGGCTGGCAGCGTATTTCCCGCAGCAGAGCCCCGCTCTCCGCCTGGGCGAGACCGTGCGCGCTGGAAGCTCCCCCACGCATCACCGGTAGCAGCCAGCTTCAACAGCAGCCACAAACTGAGCAGGTCGCTGCTGCAATGCTGGACGCAAATCCTGCGCGAGGTACCCGATGCGCTCTTGCTGGTCTGCTTGGCACCACAGGCACACCGCGGTTTTCTGCAGTCGTGGGACCTTCTCGGGGGTGAACGCGACCGACTTCGCCTGCTATCACCGATGCCGGCCGAGCAATACCTGGACTGTATGGCATCATGCGATCTGTTCCTTGATGCATTCAACTACCAGGCCGGTGCGACCGCGATTGATGCAGCATTGGCAGGGTTGCCACTGCTGACCTGCCCCGGGGAGCTACCGCTTGCACGGCTGGGGAGCAGTGTGAACAGGCAGCTGGGAATGCCTGACCTGATCTGCAACGGACGGCATGATTATGTGAAGCGCGCCGTGACGCTGCTCCGCAACCCGGCTGTGCTCGCAGAACTCCGCCAGCGGGTCACCGTCCGAAACAAAGACAGCGCGTTGCATTCGGCAGCACGAGCGGCTACCGATCTTCAAGCGCTTTATCAAGGCCTGCTGGGGGAGTGAACACCCATGGAGACACTGGACCATATCCCTGATGTGGGACTTGAGCGTGAGATCGCCATGTTGTTTCTATCCGGCGAGAAGGACCGCGCGCTGCTCCGCCTGCAGGATGACCAGCTTGCGCAAACCCATCCCAGACTGGCATTCCAGCTGGCTCTGCTTCTGATCGAAATCGGCGACTGGAAACGAGCGAAGCAACAGCTTGATCGGGTAATCAGCCTTGAGCCGCGCTTTCTGCCAGCACTGCGACGTCGCGCAGCGCTGCTGGCCCGTGATGACGATCTCACCGCAGCAGAGGAAGACTTCCAGCGCATCGTGAAGATCGCGCCAGATGAAACGTCGGCTGTCGCCAACATCGGTGTTATTCTGTTGCGGCGCGGCAACCACGCGGTTGCATTGCCTTGGCTGCAACGGGCTGCAACTCAGTCGCCTGCTGACGCTCGCATCCAGCACAGCCTGGCCAACGCCCTCAGCGGAGCCGGTCAGCATGCCCTGGCACTGGATCTGTTCCAACGGCTTGCGCAGGTTTCTCCCGGTAACATCGATCTGGTCGCAGACCAGGCCACGGCGCTGCTGCGCGGCGGTGATGCGGCGTCGGCCCACGCACGTTTTCTGACCCTTCTTTCAGAACATCCCGACGATCAGCGCTGCTGGGCCGGGCGCTATCTGTCCGCATGCGCCCTGAAGCTACCGGAAGCCCGCATGTTGATGGACTACCCGCTCCTGCTACGGCGGATCAGGACTGATCTGGACACCGATGCGTTGATCGACGCAGTGCTGCAGTTGCCGTCATTGCGCTGGGAGCCTGCGGGCAAAACCACTCTTGGCGGCCTTCAAAGCGCGATGCTCGACCTGGCACCGCCAAGTCCATTCCACGGGTTCGGCCAGCAGGTGAGCAACGCACTCCACGATCATCTGCTGCAGTTGCACGGCAGCCTGTCCGACGCCCCCACCGACGCCTGGCGACTGAGCCTGCCCTCACGATGGACGCTGCAGGCCTGGGCAACGGTGCTGCATGGCGATGGAGGACACCAGGATCCACACCTGCATCCTGCCGGACGCATCAGCGGGGTGCTTTACCTCGATGCCGGCAACTCTGCAGAGGGAGACGGCGATCTCGTGTTTGGCCACGCCCCCAGGGACATCGACACAGCAGGCGAACCGCATGCTCATCGTCATGTGGCTCGCAGCGGCGAAATGCTGATTTTTCCCTCCTGGTTCCTCCATCACACAACGCCTTACCACGGAACGCGGCCGCGCATCAGTCTGGCATTCGACCTGCTGCCAGCATCGCCGTGAACAAATCCCCCCCATTCGCTGGAGCAATTCACATGGAACGTCGAATAGTTACGGAACGCCTCATTCTGCAGCCCCACTGCCGGGATGACCTCGATGAATGCGCCAGCATGTGGTCAGACCCGGCGGTTCTGCGCATGATCCGCGACCATCCTTTCAGCCGGCACGAGACCTGGCTTCGCATACTGCGATATGCAGGCCACTGGGCAATGCTCGGATACGGTTACTGGACCATCCGCCATCGCGACAATGATAGATTCTACGGAGAGCTGGGCTTCGCCCTTACCCTGCGTGACCTGCCCGGAGAGGCCGCCGGCCTGCCTGAGTTCGGCTGCACGCTGTCCCGTCGTGGCTGGGGACGCGGCATCGCCCAGGAAGCTACTGACGGCGTGCTGGAATGGATGGATCGCGTCGCCCGGATCGAAGCCACTTCAGCGATTACCGACCTCCGCAACCGATCGGCGCTGGCGTTGGCCAACGCCGTCGGCTACAGCATCGTCGAGGAAATGGATTTTGAGGGCACTCCGTTCGCAGTGCTCACACGCCCCTCAAGACTCACGACGCTCACATCATGATGTGCTTCCTGTGGCGGCGGCAACCGACGCCAGAAGCCGCGTAACGTCAGGCATCCTGCCGACGGTTGGCGCCATCGTGCCGCGAATAGAAATAGACCAGCGCGTTGCGCTCGCCGGCCGTCACCCGTGCGACTTCGTGGCGCAATTTGCAGGTCGTAAGCAAGACCGTTCCGTAGGTCGCCGCATAGGCATGGCGTGTACCGGCGTCGTCATGGACAACGAAATCACCACCTGCGAAGTCGCGCCCCAACTGGATGATCATCGAGTAGTCATAGTCCGGATTGCTGGCAGCATCCAGATGCAGGCCGATGAAGGAACCCGCCGTCATGCGGTTCATCTGTGCGCGGCGGATATGAAAGGCATCCCTTGACTGGAACAGCTCTGCAAGTGCATCGCGGCACTCCTCCCGGTTGAGAATGTCCAGAATCTGATCTGAGTGCGGGCGATTGACCACCTGCGGAACCTCACCCTGCCGATCAACCATGATGCGACGCACGTAGATATCGTGCGTGTCGCCCGCGTCGCCCTGCGTCACGGCTTCTTCAGGCAGCAATGACTGGAGCCTTTCAAGCTCCTTCAATGTCGAAGCATCAAACACAACGCCCATCGGGATCAACGTACTGCCGGTCGTTTTCAACTCATCCGCATAGCGGGAAAGTCCAGAGGCTTCCAATACCGTACTCATGCAGCGTTCTCCTTTCGTTTGGAAAAGCAATCAATCAAGCCAAGGCAGAAAATCTCTCCAGGAATGCACCGCGCTCATCGGCGGTCAGTACCGGTGCCCAGCCGATGCTGGCGCCGCTGCTGGCATTGACGACCCGATTGCCAACCGCTGATCGCACGACGCAACCGCTGGCAGCCCCCTCATGCAAGTACACGCCCACCACTGTGCGATGGGGCGCCAGGCCAAGGTCGCGGTCGTCCAGATGGACCAGCTCGGGAACATCGAGCATCGGCTGCTGGACCCAATCGCCTGCTCCAGATGCGCTCAATCGCCGCGCCAACATGGCAGCGGCGGCGCTACCGGAGGGAACGACATCCTGCCCTCCGTAGCCATACTTTTTCTTGAACACGACGTTGCTGTCGGATTCGTTCAATGCGCTGACATCCTCGGCAGTGACAAAACGAGTAGGCACCACCCAGCGCTGCACCGCTCCCCATTCCATTGGAGTCAGCACCTGCCTGTAGCCTTCATCCCACAGCAATGCCAGCCATGCCTTGCTCATCAGCAGCTCGGCTTCAAGGCCATTGGAGAATCTCGCACCGCTGTCGAGGATGTCCAGGTACACCTCGTGATCAGAAAGCACGTCGTCATAGGTAAAGCGACGATGGACCAGCACCCTGGTCATATCCATGCCTGAACGTCGCGCATCGCGCCAACTACGTTCATCGTGAACCGAAATGTCCAGTCCAGGCAGGCACTGCCGCAGCCATCGCCGGCTGAGATCGCCACTGGGATAACCCATCGCCGAATGCGTGCTCCAGTCGAGCAGATGGAGACTCAGGTAGCCCTCACGCACAATGCTTCGCGCGTACATGTTGGCAAGGTTGTTTACCGGTACCGCCTGGCCACCCTCTGCGTCCCAGCCAAGCACGTCAGCGAACGCTCGATAGTGCTCGAACAATTCGAAGCCACCCACCGCTGCGGAGAAATTGAGCTCGCATATCCGCATGCCATCGGCGCAAGGCAACAGATCGGCACGCATCACCCGATGCTGGCCGCTACGAAGCTGGTCCCAGTCCACCAGAGGCGCCCATGCAGGGTCGACCCCCATCAGCTGCAGAAGGTCACTACGCGCATGTCGGTGCAATGCTTCGTCGACTACGCGCTGCAGTCCGGAAGCAACCAGCTTCAGGCCGTCAACCAATTCCTCGTAGCCCTTGAGATCAAACAACAACGGATGTGCGGACAAGCGCATCCGAGGTGCATTCAAAGCGATCCGGAAGGCCTCAAGGCGCCGCTGTATCTCTGCGTATGCCAAGGTGCCGGGCAACGACTGGAAGGCCGGCAGCGCCTCCTGATTGATTCTGTGGAACATCCCTGTCCTCGCCCGAGATCCATGAAGGCATCCTGAACGTTCCCTCATCCAGCAATTGCTGTCAAGCAGGGCGGCGCGTTACTGCCTGTTGGTGCAGGTGCGCAGCTTCAGCCGTTGGGGATCAGCGTCTCGATGAGATGCTCGACATAGGCCTCGAAATCCTCGCGCGCCTGCTTGGGCTGCTGCAGCTGCAGCGACAGCTGCAGGAAGCCGACATAGGCGGCGTAGGCCAAGCGTGCGCGGTGGCGCGCATCGGTCGAGCTGAGCCCTGCCTGGCGGAACGAGGCGATCAGATAGTCGAGGCGGCGCTGCGACACGCGGTCGATCACCGGACGCACCATCGGATGGTCCAATGCCTTCAGCAGCTCGCTGTAGATGATGTGCGGTTGCACTTCATGCGCCACCATCTGGAACAGCTGGCGCAGGCGCACGCGCGGGTCCGGTACGTCTTCCAGGCTGCCGAACACCTGTTCCTGTTCGAACAGTTCCCAGCGTTCCAGCGCGGCCTGCAGCAAGGCGTCACGCGAGGGGAAATGCCAATAGAAACTGCCCTTGGTCACGCCGAGGCGCCGCGCCAGCGGTTCCACCGCAACGGCGCCTACGCCTTGTTCAGCAATCAGGTCGAGGGCCGCCTGGGCCCAGTCTTCGGCACTCAGGCGGCTGTTGCGGCCGGCGCGCGGTTCGCCGGCGGAAGCGTCAGGTTGATTCATGGGCTGATTTAACCATACGCCGGGGTTCGTTGCAGTACGCCGTTGCGGGCGAAACCGTCAAAGGGCTCTCCCGCAGGGCTGCCGCACCGCACCATACGATGCAGTATTGACTTCCCTCACAAGCGATCCATACTAGCAAGTATGGTTACGTCCCCTACTCCCGCTGCGTTCCATGACCTGCACCTGGAGGCGGCCCATGGTGCCCGCCTCGCCGCCACTGCCAGCGACCACGGTCGTCGTGGCCGGGTGCTGTTCGCGCACGGTTTCGGCCAGACCCGTCACGCCTGGAATGCCACCGCGCGTGCCCTGTCTGCAGCCGGCCTGCAGACGCTGGCTTATGACGCACGTGGTCACGGCGATTCGGACTGGAATGCCGCCGACCTGCCCTATCACGGCGAACAGTTCGCCGATGACCTGATCGTGCTGGCCGGTGAACAGCCGCGCCCGCCGGTGCTGGTTGCGGCCTCGATGGGGGGCCTGTTCGGCCTGCTGGCCGAGTCGCGCTGGCCGGGCCTGTTCTCGGCGATGGTGCTGGTCGACATCACCCCGCGCTGGGATACCGCCGGTGTCGAGCGCATCCTCGCCTTCATGACCGCCCATCCCGACGGCTTCGCCTCGCTGAGCCAGGCCGCCGACGTGATCTCGGCCTACATGCCGCACCGTCCGCGCAAATCCGAGCAGTCGCTGCGCGCGCTGCTGCGCGAAGACGGTCACGGCCGCTGGCGCTGGCACTGGGATCCGCGCCTGGTGGCCGAACTGGCCCGCGACAGCGAACAGCACCAGGACGCACTGGCCGAAGCCGCGCGCCAGGTGAAGTGCCCGCTGCTGCTGGTCAGCGGCGGTCGCAGCGACCTGGTCACGCCGCAGACCGTGGCCGAATTCCTGGCGTTGGCGCCGCACGCGCGTCATGTACAGCTGCCGCAGGCCACGCACATGGTCGCCGGGGATGACAACGACGCCTTTACCGCTACTGTGTTGGACTATCTGGACGTGTTGCCCGCAGCAGACGCTGCGGCTTCGTCCGCCACAAACGAGCACGTCACCGGAGCACGCTCATGAGCATCGTTCTTCCCTTCCTCGCCCTGCTGCTGGCAGGCGCGTTCGTCGCCTACCACCGCATGCGGCTGGTTACCTGGACGCTGATCAGCGTGGCCCTGCTGGCCGCCTGCTGGTTCATTCCCTACGTCAACCAGACCGCCACGATCGTCGCAGCCGCTGTATTGGCCGTCATCGCCGTGCCGCTGCTGCTGCCGTTCATCCGCAAGCCGCTGCTGACCGGCCCGATGATGAAGGTGTTCCGCAAGGTGCTGCCGCCACTGTCGCAGACCGAGCGCATCGCGCTGGAAACCGGCTCGGTCGGTTTCGAGGGTGAACTGTTCACCGGTGATCCGGACTGGAACATCCTGCTCAACTATCCCAAGCCGCAGCTGACCGCCGAAGAACAGGCCTTCCTCGATGGCCCGGTGGAAGAGCTGTGCGCCATGGTCAACGACTGGGAAATCACCCACGTCCACGCCGACCTGCCGCCGGAACTGTGGGCCTTCATCAAGAAGAACAAGTTCTTCGGCATGATCATCCCGAAGGAGTACGGCGGCCTGGGCTTCTCTGCGCTGGCCCACCACAAGGTGATCCAGAAGCTGGCGTCGGTGTCTTCGGTGGTCAGCTCCACCGTCGGCGTGCCCAACTCGCTGGGCCCGGGTGAACTGCTGGTGCATTACGGCACCCAGGAACAGAAGGACCAGTATCTGCCGCGCCTGGCCGATGGCCGCGAAGTGCCGTGCTTCGGCCTGACCGGTCCGTTCGCCGGCTCCGACGCCACCTCGATTCCGGACTACGGCATCGTCTGCAAGGGCGAGTGGAACGGCGAGCAGGTGCTCGGCGTCAAGCTGACCTTCGACAAGCGCTACATCACCCTGGCCCCGGTTGCCTCGCTGATCGGCCTGGCCTTCCGCATGTACGATCCGGATGGCCTCATCGGCGATACCCGCGACATCGGCATCACCCTGGGCCTGCTGCCGCGCGACACCGCCGGTGTTGAAATCGGCCGCCGCCACTTCCCGCTGAACTCGACGTTCCAGAACGGTCCGATCCGCGGCAAGGACGTGTTCATTCCGCTGACCCAGCTGATCGGTGGCGCTGCCATGGCCGGCAAGGGCTGGAACATGCTCAACGAGTGCCTGGCCGTGGGCCGCTCGATCACCCTGCCGTCCACCGCCAGTGGTGGTGCCAAGGCCGGTGCCGCCGTGACCGGCGCCTATGCACGCATCCGCAAGCAGTTTGGCCTGTCGGTCGGCCGCTTCGAAGGCGTGGAAGAAGCGCTGGCCCGCATCGGCGGCAAGGCGTACAAGATCAGCGCACTGTCGCAGGCCACTGCGGCGGCGGTTGACCGTGGTGACGTGCCGTCGGTGCCGTCGGCGATCGCCAAGTACCACTGCACCAACATGAGCCGCGAAGTGATCTCGGACATGATGGACGTGATCGGCGGCAAGGGCATCATCCTGGGGCCGCGCAACTTCGCCGGCCGCAGCTGGCAGGCCGCGCCGATCGCGATCACCGTGGAAGGCGCCAACATCATGACCCGCAGCCTGCTGATCTTCGGCCAGGGTGCGATCCTCTGCCACCCGTGGGTGCTGAAGGAAATGAAGGCTGCGCAGGATCCGGATACCCGTGCCGGTCTGCAGGAGTTCGATCGCAGCCTGTTCGGCCACATCCGCTATGGCCTCTCCAATGCCGTGCGTTCGTTCTGGTTCGGCCTGACCGGTGCACGCTTCGGTGCTGCCCCGGGTGACGCCTACACCCGCCGCTACTTCCGCAAGCTGGACCGTTACTCGGCCAACCTGGCGCTGATGGCCGACATCTCGATGATGACCCTCGGCGGCAAGCTGAAGTTCAAGGAATCGCTGTCCGGCCGCCTGGGCGATGTGCTGAGCCACGTCTACATGACCAGCGCCATGCTCAAGCGCTACCACGACGAAGGCGCACCGCAGGCCGACCAGCCGCTGCTGGCCTGGGCCTTCCATGACAGCGTGCACAAGATCGAAGAATCGCTGTCGGCCGCGCTGCGCAACTTCCCGATCCGTCCGATCGGTTGGCTGATGTGGGCGTTGATCTTCCCGCTGGGCCGTCGTGCCGAGGCCCCCGGCGACCGCCTGAGCCGCCGTGTTGCCGCTCTGCTGATGGCGCCGAACGAAGCCCGCGACCGTCTGGCCAGCGGCGTGTTCCTGACCCCGTGCGAGAACAACCCGGGCGGTCGTATCAACAGCTACCTGAGCAAGGCGATCATGGCCGAGCCGGTGGAGCGCAAGTTCCTGAAGGCGCTGAAGAGCAAGGGCATCGAAGCGCTGGACTTCAAGAGCCAGCTGGACGAGGCCGTGGCCGAAGGCGTGATCACCCAGGACGAGCGCAGCCTGCTGGAAGAACTGCGTACGCTGACCCTGGACACCATCACCGTGGACGACTTCGACACCCACGAACTGCGCGCGGCCAGCTACTACGACCGCCAGCACAAGGACCCGCATTCGCAGGCGGCCTGATCGCCCGCGACACGCGTTGCCACGACGGCGGGCCTCGGCCCGCCGTCGCTTTATCCGCCGACCGGAACATCAACCATGTCCACGCCCCTGCTCTCGCTTTACCACCGCCTGCAGCGCTGGCCTGCCGGCAACTGGCTGTTCTCACGCGCGGTGTGCTTCAAGGCGCCCTACTTCGCCAGCATCGCGCCCACCATCACCGCACTGGAGCCAGGCCGCTGCGAAGGCGTGATCCGCCAGCACCGCCGCATCAACAACCACATTGGCACGGTACATGCGATCGCGATGTGCAACCTGGCCGAGCTGGTCGGCGGGGTGATGGTGGACGCCAGCCTGCCGCCAGACATGCGCTGGATCCCCAAGGGCATGGAAGTGAAATACCAGGCCAAGGCCTTGGGCACGTTGAAGGCCGTGGCGACGCCCATGTTGTCCATCGTCAGTGCTGCGGACGGCTACGACCTGCCCGTGAAGGTCAGTGTGACCGATGCGGCAGGGACCGAGGTGTTCCATGCGACCATCGCAATGTGGGTATCGCCGCGCCCTCCGCGCACAGGCTGATCAACCATGACGACCGCTGAACTGCTTGTGCGCCTGGCAGGCATTCACAGCCTGGGGTTTGCCGCCTTCCATCTGGCGTTCTGGCGGCTGTTCGGCTGGAAACGCGAGCTCGCCCAGCTCGGCACGGTCAACCGCGCGATCATGCAGATCCTCAATCTGCGCGTGATCTATGTGTTCCTGGGAATGGGGCTGATCGCGCTGATCTTTGCCCCGGACCTGGTCGACACTCGTCTGGGGTTGGTCCTGCTGGGTTTCATGGCGGTGTTCTGGGTGGGCCGCGCGCTTGAACAATTCGTCTTCCTGCGCATCAACGACTGGCGCATACACCTGCTGACGGGCCTGTTCGTGCTGGGTGCGGCGCTGCATGCCGTGCCAATGTGGCTGGGCTTCATGCGCGCCATCAGCCGCTGAGCGGCGGCGCCTGCCAGCACGCGCCCACGTCAGAGCGCTCGCGACACCAGCGCCAGAATGGCCGGTACGGCCTGGATCATGAAAATGCGCCGGCTCACGCTGTACGCGCCATAGCACCCGGCCACCACCACGCAGGCCAGCGAGAACGTCACCAGCACCGGCTGATCGATCACCAGCCCCACCACGATGCCCGCCGCCAGGAAGCCGTTGTACAGGCCCTGGTTGGCCGCCAGCACGCGCGTGGTCTCTGCCTTCTCGGGCGTGTTGCGGAAGGTCTTCAGGCCCAGCGGGCGCGTCCACAGGAACATTTCCAGCACCAGGAAGTACAGGTGCAGCACCGCGACCAGCACGGTCAGCAGCAGCGCGATCAGCGACATCGTTTCTCTCCTCGAAATGACTGGACGGGATCAGCGGTCGCGCGGCAGCTTCTTTTCTTCGCGCAGCACACCGAATGCGGCAGCGGTCATGCACGCGGCAGCCACCACGCCACCGATGAACACTACATGTGAACCAAACAGCGACAAGCCCTTGTGCACCCAGGTGAAGCTCAGGTCGGCACCACGGTAGACCACCGTGTCGATGGCCGCACCGGCCTTGTAGCGCCATTGGCGGTCCACCCGGGTGTAGATGGTTTCGCGTGCCGGCTTGAAGAGCGAGAATTCACTGGCGCGGGTCAGCACCTGCACCACCGCCACCATCATCGGCAGCGGCGATGCGGCCAGCACCGAGAAGCCGATCAGGATGGCGAACGCGGGAATCAGCAGGGCCGGGGCTATGCCGTGGCGCGACAACAGCCAGCGAGTCAGACTCAACTGCAACAGAAGCGTCAGCGCGTTCACCGCCAGGTCGATGCGCGAGAAGAAGGCGGTGCTGGCAGCCGGGTCGTTGAAGGCCGCGCGCACGATGCTGGCCTGCTGGTTGTACAGCAGGGTGCCCACGCCCACGCCGAACACCACCAGCACGGCCAGCCAGCGCAGCAGCGGCTCGCGTGCGATCAGCTTCAGGCCGTCAAGCACGCTGCCGCCCATCGGCTTCTCGCCCGAGACCAGCTGCTGCTCGCGTTCGCGCAGCACCGCCCAATGCCGCAACCGCCAGATGCATAGCAAGCAGACAATCAGGAAACCCGCAGACACCAGCATCAGGTTGGCGATGCCCACACGCTGTGCCAGCGCGCTGGTGATAAGCGGGCCCAGGAACGCGCCGATGGTGCCAGCCGCGCCGATGTAGCCGTAATACGCCCGCGCCTGCGCGTTGGAGAACACGTCGGCCATGAAGCTCCAGAACACCGCCACCGCGAACAGGTTGAACACCATCACCCAGAGGAAGAAGGCCATGCCGCGCCCCGGCACGTTGCTGTCGAACAGTACGTAGAAACCCAGCAAGGTGACGATGAAGAACCCATACACCGCCGGCAGGAACACCCGCCGTGGGAAGCGGCTGACCAGCCAGCCGTACACCGGCTGCAGCACCAGCATGATCACGAACACGCAGGAGAACAGGAACTGCAGGACGAAATCCTTCAGCGCGATGCCATGGCTGGCGAACCAGGCGATCAGCATCGGCGGGAACACCGTTTCCAGGTCGGCCGAGGCGGCCATCGCCTCCCGCACCGGGCGCAGCACGTAGTAGCCACTGAGCAGGCAGAAGAAGTACAGGAACGACCACCACAGCGCCGGCGACTCACGCAGTGCTGCCGTCAGCCCACGCAACGGCCCCTTGCCCTTCACCGCGCTCACGCGGTGTCCCTCGCCAGAAGACGGCGGTTGGACAGCGGCATGGCAGGCTCCGGGGGCGGTGAAGCGCGTACGTTAGCCAATGCACTGCAACATCGCCAGCAGCAACCACGCAGAACGCCGCAACGCAGTGTCACGGCCCCGCCGGGACGACACGTTTCGACACATGCTTTCGGGGCGTCAAAATTCCAACTTTTTCAACGAGATGCGCATTCATCTTCGCTTTGTTTGTGCACAAGGGAAAAGCGGCGCTAGAATCGCCATCAGCAGTCGCGCACGGGTCTCCACGATGAAAAAGAACAGCCTGCGTCGTCCGATCCGTTCGGCGGCCACCGGTTTGCTGGGCATGTTGATGCCCGTTGCCTTGTCCACCACTGCGCAGACCCCGCCGCCATTGCCGCCGATGCCGGCCAACATCGAATCCGCCGCCACCGCCGTCGCCCACACCCAGCCCGCCGCTTACCGCACCGGCCTGGTGCCGCAGGTGCAGCTGCCGGCGGCCGGCTTCAACGTGGCCAACATCGAATCGATGGCGCAGCAACTCACCTATGGCGAGCGTGTGCCCGGCATGGCCGTGGCCATCGTGCAGGGTGGCCGCGTACTCAGCGCGCGTGGTTATGGCGTTACCGATGTCAACAACCCGCTGCCGGTCGACGCCCACACCGTGTTCCGCCTGGCATCGCTGTCCAAGGCCTTCGCCGGCACCATGGCCGGACTGCTGGTCAACGATGGCACGCTGCGCTGGGACAGCAAGGTCACCGACTATGTGCCGGGCTTCCGCCTGAACTCTCCGGAAGCGACCGATCGCCTGACCGTGGCCGACGTGCTCAGCCATCGCGTCGGCCTGCCGTACAACGCCTACGACCGCGACATCGAAGGCAACGCCGAGTACTACGCACTCACCCAGAAGCTGGCCAATACCAGCCTGAAGTGCCTGCCGGGCGACTGCTACGCCTACCAGAACGTGGCCTTCAGCCTGATCGGCGACGTGGTCTATGCCGCCTCGGGGAGCTTCTACGAGCAGTCGGTCGAGCGCCGCATCTTCAAGCCGCTGGGCATGAACGATGCCAGCCTCGGCCTGGCCGGCATCCAGGCCAGCTCGCGCTGGGCGCGTCCGCACGTGCGCAGCCGCAATGGCTGGGTGTCGCTGACACCGAAGCCGACCTACTACCGCGTCGCCCCGGCCGCCGGCGTCAACGCCAGCGCCAGCGACATGGCGCAGTGGCTGCTGGCCCACACCGGCCATCGCCCGGACGTGCTGCCGGCACCACTGCTGGCCACTCTGCATTCGAGCCTGATCAACACGCCGGGCGAAATGCGTTCGGGCTGGCGCCGCGAGCGCCTGCATTCGGCCGGCTACGCACTGGGCTGGCGCACCTTCGACTACGCCGGCCACGATGTGGTGTTCCATGCCGGTGCCGTGCAGGGCTATCGCGGCCTGGTCGCGCTGGTGCCGGAACGCGATCTCGGCATCGCCATCATGTGGAACGGCGAAAGCAGCCTGCCCAGCGGCCTGCTGCCGACGGTGCTCGATTCCGCGCTCGGCCTGCCGACGCAGCGATGGCTGGACGTGGACACCGACTTCGGCAGCGACAACCTGATGGCCGAAGGCGCGAGCCCGGCGCAGCAGGACAAGCGCAAGGGCAAGGGTGCTTCGAGCAACCGCGCGGTGGCGTCCCCGCGCTGAGTTGGCGGGCTTCACCGTGTGTGCGAAGGGCGGCCTGCGGGTCGCCCTTTTTGTTGGCAGTTGTAGAGCAAAGCAGTCGAGCACCGCTCGACTCTACAAACGGAAGGCTAATGCGCGAAGTAGTGCATGCCGCCATCCACCGGAATCACCGCGCCGGTGATGTAGCCGGCCAAGGGCGAGGCCAGAAAGGCCACCAGCGGCGCCACCTCCTCCGGATCACCAAAACGCCCGATCGGAATGTTGCGTTCGATGAACTCACGCCGGCTTTCCTCGGTGGGATGCAGCCGGTCCCGGATCTGAGCACTGTTGATGCGTCCCGGCGCGATTGCATTGACCGTGATGCCCTGTGAGGCCAGCGCCGACGACAGCCCTTTGCTCCACAGATGCAACGCCGCCTTCGCCGCCGTGGCAGCATTCACCGCGCGCGGTTCCATTGAACCGCTGAGGTTGATCACCCGCCCCCAGCCCTGCGCCTGCATCGCCGGCAGCAGTGCCTGGGTCAGGCGTCGTGCCGAAGAGAAGTTCAAGGCCATGGCTTCCTCCCAGACATCGTCCCCCGCATCCACCGTGGTCGGCCGGCCTCCTCCAGCCGCATTGACGAGGATGTCGACACGCGTCAGTGCCGCCGAGGCTGCATCCGCAATGTGGCGTACCTGCTCCGCATCGGTGAGGTCGCCCAGCAGGACGATCGGTGCCGGCGCGCCTGCAGATTCGATCTCCGCCGCCAGTGCATGCAGCGGCTCGGCACGCCGTGCACTGATCGCAATGCGTACTCCCTGTGCCGCCAGCAGCCTGGCCACACCGGCACCGATGCCACTGCCCGCCCCGGTGATCAGCGCGGTACACCCTTCAAGCCCCAGATCCATGATGTTCTCCCAATCCGCCAGCCGGTACATCCGGCCCGTGCAGTACATGCTGTTTGATCACCCCTGATTGATAAACTCCGCGCAGGTTTCAGCATTCAACACCCGGGGTGTCAGATGAATCTGCTGGAGAGCATGCAGGTCTACGTGCTGATCGTGGACAAGGGCAGCCTCAGCGCTGCTGCGGCGGCGATGGATATCTCGGCGACGATGGCCGGCAAGCACCTGCGTGCGCTGGAAGCACGGCTGGGGATGCAGCTGTTGAGCCGTACCACCCGGCGCCAGCACATGACGCCCTTCGGCGAGGACTACTACACCCGCTGCCGGGAGATCCTGCGGCTGGTGGAAGAAACGGACGCACAGGCGCAGCACCAGCAGCTGGCACCGGCGGGCACGTTGCGCATCAGTGCGCCGGTGATCTTCGGCACGCACGCACTGGTACCGGCACTGGCCGAATACATGGCGCGCCATCCGGATGTCCGGGTCGAAGTCACGCTGAGCGACCGCGTGGTCGACCTCGCCGAGGAGGGTTTCGAAGCGGCGCTGCGCATCGGCACGCTGGCCGACAGCAGCATGCTGGTGGCGCGTGCGCTGGCACCGTATCGCTTGATGATGTGCGCATCGCCGGCGTACCTGGCCAGGCATGGCACGCCTCGCAGCCTGCAGGACCTCGCCCTGCATCAGTGCCTGTCCTTCGAACCGAGCGCACTCGCACAGTGGCTGCAGGCCGATGCTGGCGAACTCGAGCGTGTGCCCGGCGGCCGGCTGCAGATCAACAACGGCGAAGCGCTGCGCACGGCAGCGCTGCATGGGCTGGGCATCGTGCTGCAGTCGGCACTGCTGCTGGCTGCCGACATCGACACCGGACGCCTGGTGCAGCTGTTCCCTGAGTTCGGCCAGACCGGTCGGCCGATGCACGTGGTCTACGCCCACGATCGCTACCACTCGACCCGCCTGCGCAGCTTCCTGGACTTCCTGGTGGAGCGCTTTCCACCGGCGCCGCACCGCTAGCGTCGACCGTCGGAAAAGCAGTCGAGCACGGCTCGACCCTGCAAACGGCCCATAAAAAAACCCCCTCCCCGCTGGGCAGTCAGGGAAGGGGGTTTCAGGATGCGGCTATCGGGAAGTACTTAGATCAGCGGCGCCGGGGTTGCCGGCAGAGCGACCGGAGCAGCCTTCTTCTTGCGGGCGGCCGGCTTGCGCTTGGCAACCTTCTTCGCTGCCTTCTTCGGGGCAGCCTTCTTGGTCGCCTTCTTCGCGGTCTTCTTTACTGCCTTCTTGGCGGTCTTCTTGACAGCCTTCTTGGCAGTGGCCTTCTTCGCGACCTTCTTGGCCGGCTTGCGGGCCGTTGCCTTCTTGGCAGTCTTCTTGGTGGCCTTCTTGGCTACCTTCTTGACGGCCTTCTTCGCGGTCTTCTTGACGGCCTTCTTGGCAGTGGACTTCTTGGCTACCTTCTTCGCCGCCTTCTTCACTGCCTTCTTCGCAGTGGTCTTCTTGGCGACCTTCTTCGCAGCCTTCTTCACTGCCTTCTTGGCGGTCGCCTTCTTCGCGACCTTCTTCACTGCCTTCTTGGCAGCGGCCTTCTTCGCGACCTTCTTCACCGCTTTCTTGGCGGCGGGCTTCTTCTTCGCAGCTTTCTTGGTTGCCATGGGATGGCTCCTCGTCAGTGATAGGGAGTTGAAACGCCCAGGTGGATCAAACCCGCGGATGCTGCGTGCGGGGACCGCCGGCGCGTCAGGCGCGCCGTTACGGATGCGGCAATGCCCGCCTCGATCGGCGGAGCGGACATCGGAACGGGAGTTGCCTTGCATTTCTCCGGGGGAAGCGGGGCCATGTCCACCGTCATCAGGGTCGCGGTGGTCTTGAAGGGGCTGCTTCGCATCGGACGATTGATTCTGCGCACTCGGTTGGGCAGGCAAGGTCTGCTGAGGCGAAACCTAATCACGGTTTTTTTTACTGTCAACAACCCCCGCGAAAAATTTTCACATCCGCGCCATCCCGGACGCCGCCCTCGCCACCGCCGTGCGCGCCCTGCAACGACCATTGAAGCGGCGCGCACGCGCGCCGCATACGACGAAGTCGATGCGCTCTCTGAACAAAAAACACTTGAAATAAGCACTCTGCGCAGATAGGCACATGTTCTGGACGACAGCGCACGTGCATTGCCGATGGTCACCGGCACCGTCGCCAACGCCAGCACAACAGGGCCGCAACGGGGGGCGAAAAGTTTTCACATTCGATCGCTTCGGCGCGGGGCGGAAACGCGGATTTGCGCAAAACTGCGCACGCTGATCGGCACTGTTCGTCTGTCGGCTGATGCCACGCCGAGGGTGCAGAGCGAACCCGCCGTCATGAGTCCGACGCACTCGCCAAAACAAAAACGGCCACCCGAAGGTGGCCGTTCCAGAACCCGGAAGTGACGACTCAGTGGTCGTCGTTTTCCAGGGCTTCGGCATACGCGTCCGGATCCAGCAGTTCGTTGACCTCTTCAGCGTTGGTCAGTTCGACCACGAACATCCAGCCTTCGCCGTAGGCATCTTCATTGATGGTTTCCGGCTTGTCGGACAGCGCCGAGTTGACCTCGACGACCTTGCCGCTGATCGGGCTGTAGACGTCCGAGGCGGCCTTCACCGACTCGACAACGGCGATCTGCTCGCCAGCCTTTGCGTCGGCGCCGACTTCCGGCAGTTCGACGTAGACCAGGTCACCCAGCAGGCCCTGGGCGTGGTCGGAAATACCGACGGTGACACGGCCATTGCCTTCGACACGGGCCCACTCATGGGACTTGAGGAACTTGAGGTCGCCGGGGATCTCGCTCATGGGACTGCTCCAGAGATATGCAGGGGTGGAAAAAACGGGGCTAGTGTAACCAACCGGCCGCCACTGCTGTCAGTGACGATCGGCAGTTTCGGATCAGGCGTCGGCGAGCACGCCGGGCTGGGCCTGGCCTTCGCGCACGAACGGGAACTTGACCACGCGCACCGGCACCTGCCGGCCACGGATGTCGACGGTGACCTCGCCGAGTTCACCGGCCGGTACACGGGCGAAGGCGATGCCCTTGGCCAGGGTCGGCGAGAAGGTGCCGGACAGGATCTCGCCCTGGCCGCCGGCGGTGGTCACCGCCTGACCATGGCGCAGCACGCCCTTCTCGTCCATCACCAGACCGATCATCTGGCGGGCGGTGCCGGCAGCCTTCTGCGCTTCCAGCACCTCGCGGCCGATGAAGTCGCGGCCTTCGTCCAGCGACACGGTCCAGGCCAGCGCCGCTTCGTACGGGCTGATCTCTTCGTCCATGTCCTGGCCGTACAGGTTCATGCCGGCTTCCAGGCGCAGCGTGTCGCGTGCGCCGAGGCCGGCCGGCTTCACGCCCGCCGCCAGCAGGCGGTTCCAGAACGCGACCACGGCGTCCTGCGGCAGCAGGATTTCGAAGCCGTCTTCGCCGGTGTAACCGGTACGGGCGACAAACAGTTCGACGCCGTCATCGGACTGCACCTGCAGGGCGGCGAAACGGCCCAGCTTGGCCAGCGCTGCGCGATCGCTTTCGCGGGCCAGGCCGATCACGATGTCGCGCGCCTGCGGGCCCTGCACGGCGAGGATGGCCAGGTCCGGGCGCTGCTCGACGGTGACGCCGAACGGTGCAGCCTGCTCGCGCAGCCAGGCCAGGTCCTTCTCGCGGGTGGAGGCATTGACCACCATGCGGAAGAAATCGTCGCCCAGGTAGTAGACGATCAGGTCGTCGATGACGCCGCCGCGCGGATTCAGCATGCACGAGTACAGTGCCTTGCCGGTCACCTTCAGCTTGTCGACCGAGTTGGCCAGCAGGCGGCGCAGGAACGGCTTGACCTGGTCACCGCGCAGGTCGACCACGGTCATGTGGCTGACGTCGAACACACCCGATTCGCGACGAACCAGGTGGTGCTCGTCGAGCTGCGAGCCGTAGTGGATGGGCATGTCCCAACCCCCGAAATCGACCATCTTGGCGCCAAGGGCGCGGTGGGTATCGTTGAGCAGCGTCTTCTGGGTCATGACCGGGTCCGGCAGCAGAGGAAACAAGAATCCCCATTATCCCAGATCGGTCGCCCGCAGGTCGCGCCGCAGCGCAGCGGGGTGTTTGGCCGGCCTGCGGCCGGCGCCGCTTTCTACAGCTAGAGCGCAAAGCCTGAGTTCATCGGCTCTGGATTGACTCGGCCTGGGCGGGTCGGAGCGAGTGCTTTTGCTCTTTGCTCTTTTTCTTTTTCCGTGGGCTGGACGCGCACGGAAACTGTCGGGGGCCGGGCGGGTTGGGTTCGCGGGACCGTTGGCGCCATGGATGACGCCATCGAGCCCCCATGGGTGAGGGCGCTTTGCTTGCGAAGCACTGCTTCGCAAGCGACCGAACGCGCAGCCGCCAGCGGCTGGGCCGGACCGCGGAGCGGGGTCTACGGCGTGTCCCGCGAACCCAACCCGCCCGACCCAAACACATGAACCGCCTTCCGCGACCATCCACGAGGGGCTCCGCCGTTGGCTGGGAACCCCTAGGCCACCGCTTCGACCAGCAGCGTGCTGCCCTGCACCGCCACCACCCGCACCAGGCTGCCGGCCTGCAGATCCGGTCCACTCACCTGCCAGGACGCATCATCGATGCTGACCCGCCCCTGGCCGCCGATGATGGCCTGCTGCAATGCGACCTCCCGGCCGACCAGCTGCTCGGCACGGCGGTTGAGCAACGGCGCATCGCTGGGCCGTGCCCGCGGCCTCCCCCAGCGCCGGTAGCACTGGATCGAGACCACACTCAGCAGGACGAAGGCGATCACCTGCCACAACAGTGGAATGTCGCTGAACACCGCAACCAGTACGAACACTGCCGCCGCGCCAATGCCGATCCACAGCATGAACGCACCCGGCGCCAGCGCTTCGGCCGCGAACAGAAGCAGCGCCAGCGCGCCCCAACCGACGACTTCCCAGCGCATGTCAGCCTCCGAGCGGCGGCGGCCGCTTGCCGGCGGCCTTGTTGTCCTGGCTGGCCAGCGCCTGCTTCGCCAGTTCGGCCACGCCCGCGATCGAACCGATCACGCCACTGGCCTCCATCGGCATCAGCACCAGCTTCTGGTTCGGCGAACTGGCCAGCTCCTTGAACGCTTCCACGTACTTCTGCGCGACGAAGTAGTTGATCGCCTGCACGTCACCCTCGGCAATCGCGGCCGACACCACCTTGGTCGCCATCGCTTCGGCCTCGGCCAGGCGCTCGCGCGCCTCGGCATCGCGGAACGCGGCTTCGCGACGGCCTTCGGCTTCCAGCACGGTGGCCTGCTTCTCGCCATCGGCGCGCAGGATCTCCGACTGCCGTGAACCCTCTGCCTCGAGGATCTGCGCGCGCTTTTCGCGCTCGGCCTTCATCTGCCGCGCCATCGCATCCAGCAGATCGCGCGGCGGCTGGATGTCGCGGATCTCGATGCGGTTGACCTTCACGCCCCAGGGATTGGTGGCATGGTCGACCACGCTCAGCAGCTGGGCATTGATCACCTCGCGCTGACTGAGCGATTCATCCAGATCCATCGAACCGATCACGGTACGGATGTTGGTCTGCACCAGGGCGATCATCGCCACTTCCAGGTTGGCCACCTCATAGGCGGCCTTGGCGGCATCCAGTACCTGGAAGAACACCACGCCGTCCACGCGCACGGCGGCGTTGTCCTTGGTGATCACTTCCTGGCTGGGCACATCCAGCACCTGCTCCATCATGTTCACCTTGCGCCCCACCCCGTACACGATCGGGATCAGGAAATGCAGGCCGGGGGTCATGGTGTGCGTGTAGCGCCCGAAGCGCTCGACGGTCCACTCGTAGCCCTGGGGCACCATCCGTACTGCCTTGAACAGGATCACCACGGCCACGAAGGCCAGTACCACGGTAAAGAACATGGTCGGGAACATCTTGCTTTCCTTATCTATGACGTCCAGGCCCCAGCATAGCGCGTGAAGGCCACATTCACAGCGGAGCTACCAGGGCACGCGCCCGCGCAGGATGTCGGCGAACATCACCCAGTCGCCCATGAACGAGTACAGCGGGTGCTGGAAGGTGGCCGGGCGGTTCTTTTCGAAGAAGAAATGGCCGACCCAGGCGAAGCTGTAACCGCAGAACAGGGCGGCCAGCAACAGCACCGGCTGCCCGCGCAGGATCGCTGCAACGACCAGCAGCAGCACGCCGCAGCTGCCGACGAAGTGCAGCCGGCGCGATACCGGGTGGCGGTGCTCGCTGAGATAGAACGGATAGAACTCGCGGAAGCTGGCGAAGCGGGACATATGCGTGTTCCGGGGGCCGTGGTCACCGCCATCATGCGCCTTCCTAGGAGGGAAAGCGGCCTGGACGGCGTGGCCGATTCTGACAAGGCAGTGCATGATCCGGTGGCGCTGCCTTTGTAGCGTCGAGCCATGCTCGATTGGCCCTCCCAGTTGCAGTCGAGCATGGCTCGACGCTACACCGGGGGCGTGCGCGGCCCGAACATGATCACCGCCATGCCGGCCAGGCACAGGGCTGCGCCGAACAGGTCCCAGCGGCTGGGGCGGATGCCATCGACCAGCCACAGCCAGAACAGCGCGGTGCCGATGTAGACACCACCGTAGGCCGCATAGAC
Organism: Stenotrophomonas sp. INTA L402-1; assembly: GCF_059295135.1. Classification (NCBI taxonomy): domain Bacteria; kingdom Pseudomonadati; phylum Pseudomonadota; class Gammaproteobacteria; order Lysobacterales; family Lysobacteraceae; genus Stenotrophomonas; species Stenotrophomonas sp. INTA L402-1. The sequence goes on along the minus strand of NZ_JCAFWP010000020.1, from coordinate 22,608 downwards.
CCGGCCACTGGCGGTCGGGTGCAGGGTCAGCAGCCAGGCGAACAGGGCCAGGCTGGCGGCAGCCGGCAGCAGCAGCCACACGCTGCCGCCCTTGCGCAGCCACAACCACGGCAGGTAGCAGCCGACAATTTCGGCCAGCGCGGTCAGCAGGAACAGCGCGAGCGTCTTCACGCCTTCTCCGCCGCCTTGGCGTGCTGCCACAGTGCTTCCTGCGCATCCAGGTCCATCGACGCCAGCGCTCCACCCTGGGCGTCAGCCTGCGCTTCCATCGCACGGAAGCGGCGTTCGAACTTGTGGTTGGCCCCGCGCAGCGCCGCACCCAGATCGATATCGGCGTGGCGTGCCAGGTTGGCGCAGACGAACAGCAGATCGCCCAGCTCTTCCTGCAGGCGCGCTTTGTTGCCGGCAATATCGCCGCGCTCGAACTCCTCGCGCAGCTCCTGCAGTTCCTCCGCCGCCTTGTCCAGCACCGGCAACGGGCCCGGCCAGTCGAAACCGACCTTGGCCGCGCGCGACTGCAGCTTCACCGCTCGCTGCCATTCGGGCAGGCCACGCGAGATGCCGGCCAATGCGGAGGTGTCCTGCTCGCCCTTGGCGGCACGCTCGGCACGCTTGATCGCATCCCAGTTACGCGTCACCCCGTCGGCGTCATCGACGCTGACATCGGCGAACACGTGCGGGTGGCGGCGCTGCATCTTGTCGCTGATCGCGCGTGCGACCTCGGCGAAGGCGAAGGCACCCTGCTCCTCGGCCATACGTGCATGGAACACCACCTGCAGCAGCAGGTCGCCCAGCTCATCGCAGAGATCATCGAGGTCGCCACGGTCGATCGCATCGGCCACCTCGTAGGCTTCCTCGATGGTGTACGGCGCGATGGTCGCGAAGTTCTGTTCCAGGTCCCAGGGGCAGCCGCCCTGCGGATCGCGCAGGCGCGCCATGATCGCCAGCAGGCGTTCCAGTTCGTTGCTGGCTGCACTGCCGGCGATGGGGGTGTCATGCGCGCTCATGCGGTCTCCAGGGTCAATCGGACAACCAGTCGCGCCACGGCAGGCTGGTATCACCAATCGCAATGAAATCGCCGTTCAACAGGGTCTCGCGGCGGTTGTAGCGGAACGGCTTGCCGGTCGCTGCCGACAGTACCGCACCGCCGGCGGCGTGCAGTACGCACTGGCCGGCGGCGGTATCCCATTCGGAGGTCGGGCCCAGACGCGGATAGACATCCAGGCCACCTTCGGCGATCCGGCAGAATTTCAGCGACGAGCCCTGCGCGATGGTCTCGATGCGCCCCATCCTCGCCAGCAGCGCCTCGGTTTCCGGTGAGCGGTGCGAGCGGCTGGCGGCAACCCGCAGCGGTGCGGTGGCCGGCGTGCGGGTGCGCAGCACGGTGTCGTGCAGGCCCTGGCGACGGTATGCCAGCTCACCACGCATGGCATGCCAGACGATGCCGGTGACCGGCGCCAGCACCACGCCGAAGGCCGGCGCGCCCTGGTAGATCAATGCGATGTTGACGCTGAACTCGCCGTTGCGCTTGATGAACTCGCGGGTGCCGTCCAGTGGGTCGACCAGCCAGTAGGCGCCCCAATGACGGCGTTGCTCCCACGTGACCTGGGCCGACTCCTCGGACAGGATCGGCAGATCCGGGGTCAGCTGCTGCAGGCCCTGCTCGATGACCTGGTTGGCGGCCAGGTCGGCGGCGGTGACCGGGCTGTTGTCGTCCTTGAGCTGCACGTCGAAGCCATCGGCATAGACCTGCATGATGGCCTGTCCGGCTTCCTGGGCAATGGCGATGGCGGTCTCGCGCAGGTCCGTGGTCAGTTTGATCATCGCAATCCCTGCAGCCACTGGCGGGCGATGAACAGCGCCGCCAGCGAGCGTCCCTCGGAGAAGTCCTCGCGCAGCATCAGCTGGTCCAGCTCGGCCAGCTTCCACGGGACGACTTCCAGCTCTTCCGGCTCGTCGCCGGCCAGCTTTTCCGGGTACAGGTCGCGCGCCACCACCAGCCACGACTGGTGGCTCATGTAGGTCGGGGCCAGGGTCATCGCGCGCAGCACATCCACCCGGCGCGCGCCGTAACCGGCCTCTTCCTTCAGTTCGCGGTCGGCGGCCTGCTCGGGGGTCTCGCCGGCATCGATCCGGCCCTTGACCAGGCCCAGTTCGTAGCGGTGCATGCCGGCGGCGTATTCACGTACCAGCAGCACGGTTTCGTCGTCGAGCATCGGCACCACCACCACCGCGCCATGCCCCCGGCTGACCAGCCGCTCGAAGCGGCGGCGTTCGCCGTTGGAGAACTCCAGGTCCAGGTGCTGGCGCTGGAAGGGACCGTTCTCCTCATCGGTGATCCGATGGATGATCGGCAAGCGACGGCCGGCACGGTCATCGTTCATGCGGAATCTCCGCGGCGGCCGGCGCCTGCGCCGGGGCCGATAGAATGTGCAGGCAGCAACATGTTCATGAGCCCGAAATGCTAGCAGACCCAACCCCCTCCCCGCTGGTCGAGCACTGGCGGCAACGCGACCTCAAGGTGCTGTGGCACCCGTGCACGCAGATGCGCGAGCATCCGCACACCCTGCCACTGGTCCCGATCGCACGCGGCCAGGGCGCCTGGTTGTTCGACCACGACGGCAACCGCTACCTGGACGCGGTCAGCAGCTGGTGGACCAACCTGTTCGGCCATGCCGAGCCGCGCATCGGCGGTGCCATTGCCGCCCAGGCCGGGCAGCTGGAACAGGTAATGCTGGCCGGCTTCGGCCACGAGCCGGCGATCACCCTGGCCGAACGCCTGCTGGCGCTGGCCCCGCGCCAGCCTGGCCGCGAACCGCTGGCCAAGGTGTTCTACGCTGACAACGGCTCCGCCGGCGTGGAAGTGGCGCTGAAGATGGCCTTCCAGTATTTCCAGAACCGTGGCGAGCCGCGGCGCACGCGGTTCATCGCACTGGAGAACGGCTACCACGGCGAGACCCTGGGCGCGCTGGCGCTGGGTGACATCCCGCTGTATCGCCGCGTCTATGCGCCGCTGCTGGCCGAAGGGCTGTTCGCGCCCTCGCCCGACGCTTACCTGGCCGAGCCCGGCCAGAGCGCCGCCGATCGCGCGCGCCAGGCCGCCGATGGCCTGGCCACACTGTTCGACCAGCATCCGGGCGAGATCTGTGCGGTGATCCTGGAGCCACGCCTGCAGTGCGCGGGCGGCATGCGCATGCACGATCCGGTGTACCTGCAGCGGGTTCGCGAACTGTGTGATGCGCACGGTGCATTCATGATCGCCGACGAGATCGCCACCGGTTTCGGCCGCACCGGCACCCTGTTCGCCTGCGAGCAGGCCGGGGTGATGCCGGACCTGATGTGCCTCTCGAAAGGCCTGACCGGCGGCTTCCTGCCGCTTGCCGCGGTACTGGCCACGCAGGCCCTGTACGACGCGTTCCTCGACGACTCGCGCGAGCGCGCCTTCCTGCATTCGCACAGCTACACCGGCAACCCGCTGGCCTGCGCGGCCGCGCTGGCGACGCTGGACATCTTCCGCGACGACGATGTGATCGCGCGCAACCGCGGCATCGCCTCGGTGATGGGCACGCTGGCCGCACCGTTCAGCGACCATCCGCACGTGGCCGACGTGCGCCAGGCCGGCATGGTGGTGGCGTTCGAGCTGTCGCGCGATGGCAACAAGCGCACACCGTTCGACCCGGCCATGCGGCTGGGCCTGCACGCCTACAAGGCAGCGCTGAAGCGCGGTGTGGTACTGCGTCCGCTGGGCGACGTGCTGTACTGGATGCCACCCTACTGCGTGGATGACGAACAACTGGAGCTGCTGGCACATACCACGCTGGCGGCGATTGACGAGGCGATTGCATGCGCGTGACCCGCTGCCCCATCGACCTGGCGCTGCACAGCGGCCAGACCGTGACCCTGCCGGAAGAGACCGCCAACCACCTGGTACGGGTGATGCGCCTGCGCGAGGGCGATACCTGTGTGCTTTTCAACGGCGACGGCCATGACTACAGCGCCACGCTGACCGTGGCCGGCAAGCGCGAAGTGCAGGTGCGCATCGACGCCGTGCAGGCCATCGACAACGAATCGCCGCTGGCGATCACCCTGCTGCAGGGCATCGCCCGTGGCGAGAAGATGGACCTGATCCTGCAGAAAGCCACCGAACTGGGCGTGGCGGCGATCATTCCGGTCAACGCCGAGCGCACCGAGGTGAAGCTGGATGCAGCACGGGCGGAGAAGCGCGTGGCGCACTGGAACAATGTGGTGACCTCGGCCTGCGGCCAGTCCGGGCGCGCGCGCATTCCGCAGGTGGGATCACCGCTGTCGCTGGCGCAGGCGGCAGCGGCACTGCCGGTGGATACGCTGCGGTTGACCCTGGATCCGCAGGGCACACATCGCTTGTCGACGCTGGCGGCCGCTCCGGCAGGCGGCATCGTGATCGCGATCGGCCCGGAAGGTGGGTGGTCGCCACGCGACCGTGATCAGTTGGCGGCGGCAGGATTCCAGGGCCTACAGCTGGGCCCGCGCATCCTGCGCACGGAAACGGCCGGCCTGGCCGCGATTGCAGCACTGCAGGCGCGGTTGGGGGATCTGGGGTAAGGCCCGATTCCTGATAGTGCCGGCCGCTGGCCGGCAACCGCATGATTCCGTGGATGCCGGCCAGCGGCCGGCACTACCAGGAATTCAAAATGCCCGGCGGATGTCCGATCAGGCCGCCAGCGAATCCAGGGCGGCTTCCAGCGCGTCCAGGTTCGGCAGCAGCGCGCTCTGCTCGCCCAGCAGCACACGCATGTGCACGATGTCCGGCAGGGTTTCTTCCGAGGCGTCAGCCAGCAGGCCGTCGCGCGGCACCGAAATCAGCTGCGGGAAGTTCTGCGTCAGCAGGGCGTAGTACGGGCGTTGCGCGTTGCCGCTGAGGGCCTTCAGCACCACCACCTTGTTGTGGCCGCCCACGGCTTCTTCGCCCAGTCCCGAAAGACGTGCGAACGACACCAGCGGCACCTGCCAGCCATGCCAGCCGATCTTGCCGACCAGCCAGCGCGGCGCATCGGAGACCGGCTGCACCGGCACGCGCGACATCATTTCGGCCACGGTGGCATTGGGCAGCAGCACGCGCGCGTTGCCGGCCTGGATCAGGACGCCACGGATTTCGTCATTGCTGGCATAGCTCATGGTGCTTCTCCGTTGTCGTCCTGCTCACCCCAGCGCGCGGCAATCGCCTGCGCCAGTTCCTGCGGTTCACCGGCCACCATGCCGGCAGCAACCACCGCCGTGGCCGCAGCCGGGTCGTAGCAGCCCTCGCCCACCTGCCCGGCCACCCATGCACCGGCGGCGGCCAGATCCAGCGCCGGACCAACATGCGCAAGGTCAGCGCCGCTGAGCAGGACCAGCGCGGTGTGGTCAGCTGGCAGCGCGGCAATCGCAATGCCCTGCGCGTCGCTGACGAAATGCAGGCCGTCACTGGCTGCCTGCACGCCGATGTCATCGGCCAGCACGTGCACTTCACCCGGAGTTGCACGCTGGCCGGCTTCAGCCAGCTGCACCGGCAACGGCGACACGCGTGCCATCTGCTTGACCAGGTTGCCGTAGCGCCCGCCATCCAGGCGCATGTGCACCAGGACGGGCACGCTCAGCGAAGGCGGCAGCGCGCCGAGCAGGCGACGCAGCGCATCCGGGCCACCGATGCCGGCCAGCACCAGCAGCGATCCGGCGCGTGCGCCGACCGGCGCGGCAGCGTCCAGATCGACCAGGCTCAGGTGATCGGTATCGAACGAGGGCGGTGCCGCTTCGACCGCAGCGATGTTGGCAGCAGCGGCCGGTGCATCCGCCACGTCATCGACCAGCGACCACGCGGTGTGGTCGAAGGAGACCAGCGGTGCGGCAGTGGCAGGCTCGGCCATCGCTGGCGGCAACGACGGCGCCTGCAGCGATTCGGGGACGATCGGCTGCAGCGCGGCCAGTGCCTGCTCCAGCGCGATCGGCTCGTGCAGGTGCGCGGGGGGCGAGTACAGGCGGTCGGCCGGGACGTCGTCGGCCCAGCTCAGCGCCTGTTCCAGGTGCGGCTGCAGTGCTTCTTCGCGTGGCGCGGGCGGCGGTGCCGGATGGCCCGGTTCCAGCTGCAGGCTGGGTTCTTCCTCGGCACCGGGCGGCAGCACCTGCTGGTGGCCGTGCAGCTTGGCGGCCAGATGGCGGCCCCAGCGCTGCACTTCCCAACCATCACGGCGTGCGGCCAGTTCGGCCTCGTCGAACACCAGGGTCAGGCCAGGTGCGGACAGCACAGTGTCCAGCCGTTCCAGCGCGTCCTCGATGGCCGCCTCCAGGGCGATCACCACGAACTGCGGTCGCGCCTGCTGCAGGACCTGCGGCTCCAGGCTGTTGGGGTCTTCTTCCAGCACCAGCTGCACATCGGCGTGCGACAACGCCTCACGCAGGCGCTCGCGCGCGGCGCCGGGGCGGGCCAACAGGGCAACGGCCGGGGCCGGATGGGCTTCACTCACGGACACGGGCGATCCCCAGCAGGTCGTACACGTTACGCATCAGGTCCAGTTCCTGGTACGGCTTGCCCAGGTAACGCTGGACACCGATCTCGAAGGCGCGCTGGCGGTGCTTGTCACCGCTGCGCGAAGTGATCATCACGATCGGCACGTCCCTGTAGCGCGGGTCGGCACGCATCGCGGTGGCGAGCTCGTAGCCATCCATGCGCGGCATCTCGATATCCAGCAGCATCAGGTCCGGCACGCGCTCTTCCAGGCGTTCCAGCGCTTCCACGCCGTCGCGGGCGACGCTGACCTCGAAGTTGTGGCGTTCGAGGATGCGGCCGGTGACCTTGCGCATCGTCAGCGAGTCGTCGACCACCATCACCAGCGGCACCTGGCGCTCCTGGCGCGGTGCGTTGGCCAGCACCGGCAGCGTCGGGTTGGCGAGGAAGCGGCGCACCAGCGGCGCCACGTCCAGGATCACCGCCACGCGGCCATCGCCGGTGATGGTCGCGCCGTAGATGCCCGGCACCGACGCGATCTGCAGGCCGACCGGCTTGACCACGATTTCGCGGTTGCCCAGCACCTGGTCGATCGCCACGGCGGCACGCAGATCACCGGCACGGACCAGCAGCAGCGGCACCTGGTCCTGGCCATCGGCACGCGCCGGGGCCTGCCCGACCAGGCTGCCGAGGTCGTACAGCGGATAGTCTTCGCCGCTGTAACGGTAGCTGCTGTCGGCGGCTTCGAAACGCTCGCGCGGCAGGCGGCCGATACCACTGACCGAGGCCACCGGCACCGCGAAGGTGGTTTCGCCGATCTGCACGAACACCGCTTGGGTGACGGCCAGCGTCTGCGGCAGGCGCAGGGTGAAGCGTACGCCCTGGCCCCGCACCGACTGGATGTCGACCGAGCCACCGAGCTGGCGCACTTCGTTGCGCACCACGTCCATGCCCACGCCACGACCGGCCAGCTGGCTGACCTGGTCGGCGGTGGTGAAGCCGGACGCGAAGATCAGGTTGTCCAGCTCCTGCTCGTTCGGCTGCGCATCGGCGGCCAGCAGGCCACGGTCGATGGCGCGGCGGCGGATCGCCTCGCGGTCCAGGCCAGCACCGTCATCGGCCACTTCCAGCACGATTTCCGAACCTTCGCGGTGCAGGCGGATGGCGATCTCGCCCTCCTCCGGCTTGCCGGCGGCGCGGCGCTGTTCCGGCGCTTCCAGGCCATGGGCCACGGAGTTGCGCAGCATGTGTTCCAGCGGCGCGACCATGCGGTCGAGGACGTTGCGGTCGAGTTCGCCGTGGGTTCCTTCCAGGGTCAGGTGGACCTGCTTGCCGGTATCCATGCCGGACTGGCGGACCACGCGGCGCAGGCGCGGCACCAGGCCATCGAAGGGCACCATGCGCGCGCGCATCAGGCCATCCTGCAGCTCGGAGCTGACGCGCGACTGCTGCTGCAGCAGCGAATCGTACTGGCGCGACAGATCGTCCAGCACGCCCTGCAGGCCACCCAGGTCGGCCGCCGACTCGTTCAGCGCACGGCTGAGCTGCTGCAGGGTGGAGAAGCGGTCCAGCTCCAGCGGATCGAACTTCTGGTCGGCCTGGTCCTGCTCGCGCTGGTAGCGGGCGACGATCTGCGCCTCGGTTTCCAGGTCGAGTCGCCGCAGCTGGTCACGCAGTCGCGCATTGGTGCGCTCCAGTTCGCCCATGGCACCACGGAAGGCACCCAGCTGCTGTTCAAGCCGCGAGCGGTAGATCGCCACTTCACCGGCATGGTTGACCAGGCGGTCGAGCAGGTCGGCACGCACTCGCACCTGCTCCTGCTGCGGACGCGCCAGCGGATCTTCATCGACCACGCCCTCGGCCGGAAGCGGAGCCGACAGCGGCGCTTCGATCAGGGTCGCCAGCGGGCCCGCGGCCTGTGCGGGCACGGTCTCGATCTCGCTGGCCGCACGCGCGGCCGCAGCGGCTGCGGCGATATCGATGGTGGTGCGGACCTCGAAGGCTTCGACCAGATCCTGCGCCGGCTCCACCACGCGGTGCGCGCCGGTGCGGGTGAGCAGCTGGTGCAGGCGGTCAAAGCCACGCTCCAGCAGCTGCACGTCGCGGCGCTCGATCTCGGTGCGGCCAGCGGCCACCGCCTCCAGCAGCGATTCGATGCTGTGGCCAAGGTCGCCGATGGCATTGATGCCAGCCATGCGTGCGCCACCCTTCAGGGTGTGCAGATCACGCTGCAGGCCGGCCAGCACCTCGCGGTCCTGCGGTGCATCGCGCAGTTCGCTGATCAGGCCATCGCAGTGGTCGAGCAGGTCCTTGCCTTCCTCGACAAAGATATCGACCAGCTCGCGGTCGTACACGCTGAAGTCGAGTGCATCGGCGCCGTCTTCGGCATCCGCCGCAACAGGTGCGTGCTCGTGGTGCGGCGCACGCGGCACGATGTCGGTCGCTGCAACCTGTGCATCGGTATCGACCGTGCCCTGGCCCGGTGCGTCTTCCATTTCGAAGAAGCGCACCGCAGCAGTGCCGCCCTGCGGCGCCTCTGCGGTGATCTCCTCAATCACCGTCGCCGGGGACGGCTGATCGGCGCTCTCTCCTTCACCGACCGCCGCCTCCCCGCCGACGTCCGCATCCTCGGCAAAGGCATCTGCCTCGCCCGGCGCGAGTTCGCTGGCCTGGAGGCCGATCACGGGCCATTGCCCGTCGTCGTCCAGGGTCTGCTCCTCCTCGATCACGTGCAGGCCGGCCTCGAGCGCGGCTGCCAGCGTGACCGGTTCTGCAAAACCCGGCACAGCCATTTCATCCTGCAGGCTCGACAGCTCGCTGTCGAGTGGCAGTGCAGCAGCGTCGTCAATGACGTTGTCATCGTCACTGTCCGAATCAAACGGCAACGGCGTATTCAGGTCGATCGCGTCAACTTCCGCAGACACCGGCAACTCTTCCGCGTCGCGGTCATCCACCGGCAGCGCACTGGCGTCGAGGTACGGCGACAGATCGTCCGCCATGGTCAGGTCAGCGTCGTCGACCGTCGCGATCGCCGGCACGGCATCTGATTCGTGCTGGGCAACATCAGGCGCACTTTCAATCGGCTGGATCGATTCAATCGCGCCGGTGTCGTCCGCGGCAGGTTCACCCTCGCCCGGCACCGACGGCCAGCCGGCGTCGAAGTAACGCGAAAGATCGTCGCTGGCGGTCAGCTCACCCACGTCCAGGCCGCTGTCGGCTGCGACGTCCAGCGCCTCCAGCCCGGTTGCAGCTGGAACCGGTTCCAGCGCATCTTCGGCATGCGACTGCGGCTCGGCAATGAGATCGGTCGCCGCATCGAAAGCGGACGGCATGCTGGTTTCGTCCAGCGTGTCCAGCCCGGCCAGCGGCGCTTCGGCCGCGGATGCCTGCTCGGCATCAGGCGCCAGCTCGACGGCCTCTTCGTCCTCGTCTTCCAGCGCGAACAGCGGCCAGCGCGCTTCCGGCAGCTCGCCGGCCAATGCCTGCAGCCGCTGTACCAACGCGCCCTGCGGAACAATCCGCGGCTGTTCGGCCTGCAGCGCCTCCATGGTCGCGGTGATCGCCTGCGCGGTCGCATCCAGTGCGGCTACGCCCTCGTCGCCAGGCACCACGTCGGCGGCCAGGGCGCGCTTGATGTAGGACTCGGCACCGCCGGTGACCGCCGTGATTTCCGGCACTTCGGTCATCGCGAAGGCGCCGTTCATGGTGTGCACCGCACGCAGCAGTGCGTCGCTGACCGGCTGCGGTGCCTGCTGCGCCGAGCGCAGCCATTCCTGCAGGGTCGCCTGGTGGAGTTCGACCTCGGCCTCAAGGATCTCGCGCAGTACGCTGTCGATGTTGGCCGGGGTACCGGCGTCTTCCGCCACCGCCGTGGCATCGGCCTGCGCCGACGCAGCGGCCTCGGCTTCCAGCAGGCGGCTGATTTCGTCTTCGCCTTCGGACTCGGCCAGTGTCGCTGCCGGTGCGGCCGCAGCCGGCAACGGCACGTAGAAGGTCTCCTCGCCGGCACCGACCCGATCGGCAATGGCCTGCATCGCCTGCAGGTCCACGCTGATGCGCTGGCCATGGCGCAGCGCGGCGTTCAGCTGCGGCAGCGCGGCATGGGCGTTGTCGACCATCGCCAGCACCGCCGGAGTCGCCGGGCGACTGCCATCGAGCACGCGATTGAGCATGCCTTCGATCTTCCAGGCGAACTCGCCCAGGGTGCGTGCACCCACCAGGCGGCCACTGCCCTTGAGGGTGTGGAAGATGCGGCGGATCGGCCGCAGCCGGTCCATGTTGTCCAGCTGCATGCGCCATGCCGGCAGCAGCGTGCCCAGGTTGGCCAGCTCGTCGTCGAACTCTTCCAGGAACACCTCGCGGATGTCCTCGTCGATGTTCTCGGCATCGTCGTCGAAGCCGGCCTCGAAGCCGGTCTCGGTGCCGGCCACGACCGGGATGTCCGCAGCGGGCGGAGCCGCCATGGCCTGCGGATTGAAATCGGCCGCCGCCGCGCTCAGCTCGGCGAAGAACTGCGCGTCGGCTTCGCTGAAGTCGATGGGCGCGATGGTGTCGATATCAATCACCGACACCGCCGGTGCCGGTGCATCGGAGACCGGCGTCAGCACCTCGGCCATCGGCGCGGGCACGTCCTCCTGCACATCCGCCGGAACCGCGTCCGCTTCGGCAACCACAGGGCTTTCGTCCACCCGCACGGATGCAGCGGGATCGACGATCTCCAGCGCCGGGTGCAATCCGGCGTCGTCGTCCAGCGACAGCGTCTCCATCGCGTGCAGCGACAGCACGTCGTCGGCATTGTCCAGCGCATCGGCGTCGAAACGGAACACCACGTCGTCACCGGCGGCGACCACATCGTGCTCGGCAGCCACCGGGTCGAACACGGGCGCGGCAACGTCAGCGGTGTCAAAAGGCACCGACGCGTCGACGTCGTCCTCGACATCCATCACAGCCACATCGGCCAATGCCGGCGGTGTTGCCTCCGACAGTGTCCACTGCGGCGCCGGTTCCACGCTGGTTTCGGCCCGTTCGAAACTGACTGGGTCGAAGCTGGCGAAGGTCGGACTGCGCTCGTCTTCGGCACTCGCGGTCGGCTCGGAGTCCGGATGGAACGGTGCGAGATCCCATTGCGGTACCTCGGGCGCAGGCGCGCTGGACGCGGCGAAGACCAGCGGTGCATCCGCGTCGTCATGCAGCGACAGCGGTGTGGAGGCGACACTCCCCAGCGCCCCGAACATCAGGCGGTTGCCCACCACCTCCGGTGCAGGCGCGGCCGGTGGCGGATCGAAGGTGAAGTCCGGCAGCGGCACCGGCACCGTGCCGGCGGCGGGCGCGGCCGGCTGCACCGGAATCTCGATGGGCTCCGGCTGTACCGGCTCGGCCTGCAGCGCGATCGGCTCGCGGTCCACCAGCAGCGATGCGAACGGAATCGGCGCGGCGGCAACAGGCGCCACCGCATTGCGGTCCGGCAACGGCCAATAGCGCAGTGCTTCAAGGCTGCTGCGGGTGATGTCGAGGATGTCCTCGCGGCCCGGGCGGCGGTCACGCAGAGCCTCGAGGTAGTACTCCAGGCTGGCCATGGCATCGGCCAGGGTGTCCAGCTGGCGGCCACTGGGCACGCGCTGGCGACCGATCAGCTCGGCTTCGATGTACTGCTGCACACCGCGCAGGTAATCGGCGGCGGTGTTCAGGTCGAGCATGCGCAGCGCACCGGACACATCGCCCAGCAGGCGCGGCACGTCCTGCAGCTCGGCATGGTTCCAGCTGGTTTCAATGAAAGCGACGAAATGCTCGCGGGCGGCGGCGAAGTTGGCGATGGCCTCATGTGCCAGCACCTCCACCGTGCGCCGGTTCTCCACCGCGCTGGGGTCATCTTCGCCACTGCCGCCGGCGCCCAGATGGGCAACCTGGTCATCCAACGACGCGTCCACGTAGAGCAATGCGCCGGCGATATCCAGCAGCAGGTTCTCGTCGATCTGCTGGCGCCCTTCGACCACGCCACGCAGCGCATCGCGCTGCTGCACGACCACCCCGCGGGCAACGCCCAGGCCCATCATGCCCAGCGTATCGGCCACGGCGCCAAGTTCGTTGGCCTGGGTCTGCAGCTGTTCGGGCGCACCGCCAGTACGCAGGTGCAGGTCCAGCGCATCCTTGATGCGCAGCAGTTCTTCCTTCACCGCGCTGCCCACGGTATCCAGCAGCTCGCGGTTGCGCCCGCTCAGGCTGCCACGGGCATGGTCCAGCTCGGCCTCGGTGGCGCTGACGCTGTCCGGCGCGAACGCCAGCAGCACGCTGTCATGCACGCCCTCTTCGCCACGCGCGGCACGGATTTCGTTGAGCAGCGGCATCAGCACGATCGGAATATCGCGGTGGCCGTTCTGCAGCCGCTCCAGGTAGTCGGGCAGCAGCACGCTGCCACGCATCAGGGTCGCGCAGGCTTCATCCCGATCAGCCACGCTACCGGCGCCGATGGCATTGGCCAGCTGTTCAAGCTCCTCGGCCACCATCGCCGGGGCGTACAGCTCGACCATGCGCAGGGTGCCCTGCACCTGGTGCAGGTAGCCGGCGCAGATGCGCATGCGGCTGGCATCGGCCGGGTCTTCCGCGTAGTACTCGACCTCGTTGCGCACCTGGCGCAGGGTCTCGTCCAGCTCGGGCTTGACCCAACCCAGCGCTGCGTGGCTCATCGCATCGCGCAGACTGCTCATGGACGCGCTCCGTTCGCCGCCGCGCGGAAGCCGCGCGAGTTCTGGCGTGGGGAATGGAAATGCTTCATCGACTGGTTCCTTGCTCGCCGCCCTGCCCGCGTCACGCCGGCAGCTTGAAGTCGGCGACCGAACGGCGCAGGTCGGCCGCCAGCTGCGCGAGGTGACCGATCGATTCGGCGGTCTGCCCGGCACCCTGCGAGGTCTGGCCGGTGATCTGCCGGATCACGCCCATGGTACGGGTGATGTCCGAGGCCGCAGCCGACTGCTGCTGGGCGGCGATGGAGATGTTCTTGATGAGGGTGTTCAGTGCATTGGACACGCGCTCGATTTCGGTCAGTGCGGTGCCGGCGTCCTCGGCCAGGCGTGCACCGGACACCACTTCGGCGGTGGTCTGTTCCATCGAGGTGACCGCTTCGTTGGTATCGGCCTGAATGGCCTGGACCAGGTTCTCGATGCGTCGGGTTGCGCCCGAGGTGCGTTCTGCCAGGCGCTGCACTTCGTCGGCCACGACCGCGAAACCGCGGCCCGCTTCACCGGCCGAAGCCGCCTGCACCGCCGCGTTCAATGCCAGGATGTTGGTCTGCTCGGAAATGTCGTTGATCAGTTCCACGATCGAGCCGATTTCCTGCGACGACTCGCCCAGGCGCTTGATGCGCTTGGAGGTTTCCTGGATCTGGTCACGGATCTGGTCCATGCCCTGGATGGTCTCGCGCACCACGCCGGCACCTTCGGCGGCGATCACCACCGAGCGCTGTGCCACGTCGGCCGACTCGGCCGAGTTGCGCGACACCTGCTCGATGCTCGCCGCGATTTCGCCGATGCGGTCCGAGGCCGAGGTGATCTGGTTGGCCTGGTGGCCTGCCGCCTCTGCCAGCTGCATGGCGGTGGCCTGGGTTTCCTGGGTGGACAGCGCGACCTTGGCCGAGGTGTCGTTGATGGTGGTTACCAGGTGGCGCAGCTCGTCAACCGCGTAATTGATTGCGTCGGCGATGGCGCCGGTCATGTCCTCGGTCACCGAGGCCTTCACGGTCAGGTCGCCCTCACCCAGCGACGAAATTTCGTCCAGCAGCCGCATGATCGCCTGCTGGTTGCGGCTGTTGAACTCCACCTGGGTCTGGTAGCGCAGCTCCTGCTCGCGCGAGCGGCTGCGCACGTTGGTGGAGACGAAGCCGATGATCGCGATCAGCGACAGCGCACCGGACACCACGCCGATCCAGAAGTTCGGGAACAGGCGGGTATCGGACACCGAGCCGAACGAGGAGAACGCCTCGAACAGCTTGCGGCTGTCGTCCAGCATGTGCGCCGAGCCCTGGCCCAGCGCGGTGGCGGCGGACTGGGCGGCGAACAGCTGGCGCGAGCTGGCCAGGATCGCATCGGCGTCCTGCTTCATTGCCTCCCACTTCTGCTGCGACTGCTCCAGCGCGGCCACGGCGGCGGCACCGCGCACGGCGGTGATGCCCAGTTCCTCGTTGCCGTTGCGCAGGCCGTCGAGCACCTGCGAGAACACGGTAATGTCGCGTGCCAGTGCATCGCCCGAGGTGGCAGCGGCGCTGCCACCGGCACGCATTTCGGTCACGCGGCGGGCCATCGAACCGGCCACCACGACCTGCTGCAGTGCGCTGTACACCTGCGACGACGGCGCGCCCGAGGCGGACATCGCGCGCACCAGCTCGTTCAGCTGGGCCTGCAGGCCCGGCACCGCGCCGGTGAAGTTGTTGGCATTGCCGGCCAGCGCCAGCACGGCGGGCTCGCTGGCGACCAGCTGCCCGGCCTGCTTGCCCAGCGGCGCCCAGGTCTCGGCCAGGGTGGCGATCGCACCGGACACGCCCGGTTCCTTGCCGTAGCGCCCCTGCAGGGTCGACACGTTCTGTTCGATCGCGTTGCGGGTGGCCTTGAAGGCGGTGAACGCCTGCGCGTTGCCGCCCACCGCATCACGGCCCTGGTTGGCCAGCTGCTGTGACAGCACCTGCAGGTCGGCCGCCTTGGAGCCGGCATCGGCCAGGCGACTGCCCTGCCAGGTGGCGACGCCGGTGTTGACGCCGAACAGGATCATCGATGCCAGCAGCAGGAACAACCAGAGGTTGCTGCCGCCCAGCCGCAGCTTGCCGGTCTTGGTGGCGTCCGAAGCAGTACTCATCGTTCAACCTCGATCTTCAATGCAGGGGGCGATGCCCGGCCTCAGGCCGCGGCTTGCCGGAATTCAGGGGTACGCGACAGCAGCGAGAGCGAGAACACGCCCCAGTCGTGGCCGTCGGCGTGGAAGGCGCGATCGACGAAGTGGCCGTAACGTCCTTCGGCCAGCGTGCCGGCCGCGATCTGCTGGTCCAGTTCGAAGCTGCGCTGGCCGAACAGTTCATCGATGGTCAGCGCGACGTCGCCGCCGGCCTGGCGCATGATCAGCACGCGCTGGCCTTCCTGCTGCACGGTGCGCGTGCCTTCCAGGAAGTACTTCAGGTCGACCACCGGGAACAGGTTGCCGCGCAGGTTGCCTACGCCCAGCAGCCACGGCTGCGCGCACGGCACCGGGGTCACCGGCGGCATCGGCACGATTTCCACCACTTCGCGGAAATCGGACACCAGCCGGCGCTGGCCGACGCGGTAGCCCACGCCACGCCAGAGGTCCTGGGCGAACTGCCGTTCGGGCAGCTGCACCGCATGGGCCAGGCTGCGCCGTTCGTAGGCTTCGAGAATGTCGAAGGGCGAGCGCATCAGGCCACCAGTTCGTTGATCCGCGCGATCAGTTCATCCTCGCGCGGCGGCTTGACGATGTAATCGGCTGCGCCCTGGCGCAGGCCCCATGCCTTGTCGGTTTCCATCGCCTTGGTGCTGACGATGATCACCGGGATGTGCTTGATCGCCGCGTCACGGGCCATCGCGCGGGTGGCCTGGAAGCCGCTCATGCCGGGCAGGACCACGTCCATCAGCACCAGCTGCGGCACCTGGTCGCGGACCAGCTGCAGTCCATCCTCGGCGTTGTCCGCTTCCAGCACCTCATGGCCGGCACGGCGCAGCCACTGGGTGAACACCGCGCGGTCGGTCGGTGAATCCTCGATCAGAACGATACGAGCCATTGTGCCTTTCCCCCCTGGTCAGGCGTTGACGTATGTGCGGATGGCACCCAGCAGTTCTTCACGCGTGAAAGGCTTCGTCAGGTACTGCTCCGAGCCGACGATGCGTCCCCGCGCCTTGTCGAACAGGCCATCCTTGGACGACAGCATGATGACCGGGGTCGCCTTGAACAGCTGGTTGCCCTTGATCAGCGCACAGGTCTGGTAGCCGTCCAGGCGCGGCATCATGATGTCGACGAAGATGATCTGCGGTTGCTGGTCTGCGATCTTCGCAAGCGCTTCGAAGCCGTCGGTGGCGGTGACCACCTCGCAGCCTTCGCGCTTGAGCAGCGTTTCCGCAGTCCTGCGGATGGTCTTCGAATCATCGATGACCATCACCCGGAGTCCTGCGAGTTCCCCGCCCGCAGTCGTGTTTTCAGTCATTGCCTATCCCCAAGCGCACGGCCCGATCTCTGGCGGGGGCCGCTACGAAAGCGTATCTATATCGCACTTTCCGCGCCCGCTTCAAGGCCGCCCCATGGCGCGGGGCATGGCACCCTCCTGAACGTGACGGGTTTCGCAATGCGTGCGCGACCGCCGGGCGGACGCTGCGTTGCAGTAAGGCGGGGAGGCGCGCGACCGGCGTTGCCGCTACCATCAACGCCTTGCCAGACAGGTGCGCCCATGCCGTTGAACGTCATCGTGGTGATGGACCCCATCGCCCACATCAAGATCGCCAAGGACACCACCTTCGCCATGTTGCTGGAAGCCCAGCGCCGCGGCCATGCCCTGCACTACGTGCGCCCGGGCGGGTTGGCCCTGGAAGGTGGCGTGGCGGTGGCCCAGACCGCACCGCTGCAGGTGCGCGACGACCCGGCCGGCTGGTATGAGCTGGGTGCGTTCAGCCGTACCGAGTTCGGTCCCGGCCAGATCGTGCTGATGCGCAAGGACCCGCCGGTCGACGCCGAGTACATCTACGACACCCAGGTGCTGGATGTGGCCGCCGCTGCCGGTGCCTGCGTGGTCAACAACCCGCAGGGCCTGCGCGACTACAACGAGAAGCTGGCCGCCCTGCTGTTCCCGCAGTGCTGCCCGCCGACCCTGGTCAGCCGCGATGCCAAGGCGCTGAAGGCCTTTGCCCTGGAACACGGCCAGGCGGTTCTGAAGCCGCTGGATGGCATGGGCGGCCGCTCGATCTTCCGCAGCGGCCAGGGCGATCCGAACCTGAATGTGATCCTGGAAACCCTGACCGACGGCGGCCACAGGATGGCGCTGGCACAGAAGTTCATTCCCGACATCACCGCTGGCGACAAGCGCATCCTGCTGGTCGATGGCGAACCCGTCGACTACTGCCTGGCGCGCATCCCGCAGGGTGATGAATTCCGCGGCAATCTGGCAGCCGGTGGCCGCGGTGAAGGTCGCCCGCTGAGCGAGCGCGACCGCTGGATCGCCGCCCAGGTCGGGCCGGAGATGAAGCGTCGCGGCATGCGCTTCGTCGGCCTGGACGTGATCGGTGATTACCTGACCGAGGTCAACGTGACCAGCCCGACCTGCGTGCGCGAACTGGACGCACAGTACGGCCTGAACATTGCCGGCACCCTGTTCGACGCACTCGAGGCCGGCCTGCGCTGATGCCGTCCGCACCTGCCGTACTGCCCCCGCCGCCGCGCGAAGCGCAACGGCTGGGGGCGACCATCGCGTTGTCGGTGCTGGTCCACGCCCTGCTGATCCTGGGCGTGGGCTTCGCCGTGAAGGGCGATGCGCCGCTGGTGCCGACGCTGGAAGTGATCTTCAGCCAGACCCGCACCGCACTGACGCCGAAGCAGGCTGATTTCCTGGCCGCAGCCAACCAGGAAGGCGGTGGCGAACACGACCGCGCACAGCGTCCGCGTGACAACCAGGCCGGCATCGTGCCGCAGGCCCAGTCCGGAATCAGCCCGATTCCGCAGCAGCAGCAATCGGCCGCACCGGTTCCGCCGCCGCAGGCGCGGGTGGTCAGCAGCCGCAATGGCGAAGAGGTGGTCGCGCAGGCACAGTCCCGGCCCACGCCGGATCAGCCCGAACCGGATGCGCCCTTGAGCGCACGCGAACAGCGCGACGTGGAGATGGCGCGCCTGGCCGCCGAAGTGCACCTGCGCTCGGCGCAGTACGCCAAGCGTCCGAACCGCAAGTTCGTGTCGGCCAGCACGCGCGAATATGCCTATGCCAACTACCTGCGTGCCTGGGTCGATCGCGCCGAGCGCGTCGGCAACCTGAACTACCCGGACGAGGCCCGGCAGCGCCGCCTGGGTGGCCAGGTGGTGATCAGCGTGGGTGTGCGCCGCGATGGCAGCGTGGAAAGCAGCCGGATCCTGCGTTCGAGCGGGATGCCGTTGCTGGATGAGGCGGCGCTGCGGGTGGTGAAGCTGGCGCAGCCGTTCCCGCCGTTGCCGAAGACCGAGGATGAGATCGATATCCTGCAGGTCACCCGCACGTGGGTGTTCCTGCCGGGCGGCACCCTGCACGACGACCGGTAGGGTTTTGTCGCCCGGGCCTGCGGCCCGGGACCCGCTGAACGTCAACGTCAACGTCAACGTCAACGTCAAAGGCGGCGGTTGGACTGTGGATTTGGTGTGGCGGGGTGGCTGGGCAGGACACGCCGTAAACCCATCCTTGGGGGCTCGATGGCGCCATCCATGGCGCCAACGGTCCTGCCCAGCCACCCCGCCCCACCTCTGACAGATCCCGGCGCATCGCGTCCCGCTCCGCTGTTGGTAGGTGTCGACCTTGGTCGACACACATCCACGCTATGCGTGGATGCGGGCGAAGCGATCCGCTTTTGACTTTGATTTTCTTTTGATTTTCCGTGGCGGACGCACACGGAAACTGTCAGAGGTCGGGCGGGGTGGGTTCGCGGGGGTATCCGCGCCATGGATGGCGCGGCTAAGCCCCCAGGGACGGGTTCACGGCGTCCCCCGCGAACCCACCCCGCCCGGCCAAGCGCGGCTTTTGATTTACGCGATCAACCAACCCCGCCACAAGGGGCTCAGCCGTTGGCCTTCGCCTTCGCCTCGCGCGCCGCCTGCTGCTCGACCAGGGTCAGTGCCACGTTGTCGCGCAGATAGGCCGGCTCGACCTTCTCCGGTGCGATGGCTTCACCGCGCGCGAAGGCCGGCACCGCCAGTGCCAGTACGTCCGACGCGCGCGGCAATGCGGCGGCATCGAATCCACGCAGGCCAGCCCCAAGTTGCGCCACCAGTGCGCCCTCGGCTGCGCCGAAACCGGTACCCACACCGTAGGCGGAAAGCCCTTCCGGCAGCGATACCGCAGCGGGTGCGCATACGCGCTCGGCATCACGCGCCACCGGCAGGCCGTCCACGCGCTCGAAGCGGGCAACGTAGAGTTCGCCCATCCGCGCATCGATCGCTGACAGGATCTGCGTTTCTTCCGTCGGTGCCCGCAACGCCAGCACCTGCAGCGTCGAGACCGGCAACAGCGGACGGTCCAGTGCCAGTGCGATGCCCTGGGCAATCGCGATCGCCAGGCGTACGCCAGTGAACGCACCCGGGCCGCGGCTGAGCGCGATGCCGTCCAGCTGGCGGCGGCTGATGCCGGCTTCGGCCAGCAGCGCCTCCGCCCACGGCAGGCTCAGTTCGGCGTGCCGGCGCGGGGCAATCTCGAAGCGTTCCAGTACCTGCCCATCGACATGCAGGGCAACGGAACAGGCTTCGGTAGCGGTTTCAAAGGCGAGCAGTTTCATCGGATCGGGTCAGAACAGGGGGAACGTGGCACCGGGCGCCGGCTCAGGGCCGGTCGCAACAGCGACTGGGGCAGCCGCATCATCGGACACGGGCGCCCATTGTGGCGTAAAGAAGGCCTGCACATCGACCAGGCTGCGAGTACGCCGGAACGGCGGCAGCGAATCGAGGAAGACCCGGCCATAGCCCCGGTTGAGCAGGCGCGGGTCGCACAGTACCAGCACGCCACGGTCGCTCTCGCTGCGGATCAGGCGGCCGACACCCTGCTTCAATGCGATCACCGCCTGCGGCAACTGCTCGTCGCGGAACGGATTGCCGCCCTGGCTGCGGATCGCCTCCAGCCGCGCCTCGTACACCGGATCGTCCGGCGCCGCGAACGGCAGCTTGTCGATCATCACCACGCTCAGCGCTTCGCCGACCACATCCACGCCCTCGCGGAAACTGGCCGAGCCGAGCAGCACGCCATTGCCGGATTCACGGAAGCGCTGCAGCAGCGTCGCACGCGGCGCCTCACCCTGCACGAACAACGGCCACGGCCCGTCGCGCAATGCCTCGGCGGCCTCACGCAATGCACGGTGCGAGGCAAACAACAGGAAGGCCCTGCCCTGCGAGGCCTGCAACACCGGCCGCAAGGTCTGGATCAGCGCGGTGCCAAACCCGCGCGCCGCCGGATCGGGCAGGCCTTCGGGCAGGTAGCACAGCGCCTGCTCGGGCCAATTGAACGGGCTTGGCTGCACCAGCGTGTGCGGATCGTCCAGGCCCAGGCGGGTGGCGATGTGATCGAAACCACCGCCCACGGTCAGCGTTGCCGAAGTGAAGATCCACGCGGCACGGCTGAGCTCGCGATGCTCACGCAGCGGACCGGACACATCCATCGGCGTGCGCTGGCAACGGAAACCACGCGGCGTAAGCTCGTACCAGAGCACATCGGCCGCACTGCTCGCTTCCGACGGATCGGTGTCGAAATCGAGAGTGGGTTCGTCATCGCCCAGCCAGCGGCTGAGCCGCGAGACCGCCTCGCGCGCCCGCGCATGACAGGCATCCAGACCCGCCGCCGCTTCGCGCAGCGGCTGCAATGCCTGCTCCAGGGTCACCAACCCTGCCATCACCGTATCGAATCCGTCGCGCACCTGTGGCATCGCCAGCGCGCGCCATTGCGTGCCACGCGGCGGCAGTCCCTCCATCGCCGAACGCAGCGCCAGCAGCGCCTGCTGCAACTGGTCGACCGGTTCCTGCAGCGCCGACTGCGCGCCGCCCACACCGCGTGCTTCAGCCAGGCAATCGCGCCCGAGCTCCTGCCACGGGCGCATGCCAAAACCCTCGCCGAAGAACTGCGCGGCCAGTTCGGGCAACTGGTGCGCCTCGTCGATGACGAAGGCCTGGGCGCCCGGCAGCAGTTCACCGAAGCCATCCTGCTTCAGGGCCAGATCGGCCAGCAGCAGGTGATGGTTGACCACCACCACATCGGCAGCCTGTGCACGCTGCCGCGCACGCACCACGAAGCAGTCATCCCAGAACGGGCAATCGGTGCCCAGGCAGTTGTCGACGGTGGAGGTGACCATCGGCAGCAATGGGGAGTCGTCGGCCAGCCCGTCGAGCTCGGCGATGTCACCGAACTCCGAGCGACCGGACCAGGCCAGGATGCGCTGGAACTGCGCGGCCTGCTCGGGACTGGAAAACCGCGGTTCGCCGCGCGCCTGCTGCAGGCGATAGCGGCACAGGTAGTTCGCACGCCCTTTCAGCAGCGCACTGCGCAGGCCGACCCCGAGTGCCTGGCGCACCCGTGGCAGATCGCGGTGGTAGAGCTGGTCCTGCAGCGCGCGGGTGCCTGTGGAGATGATGGTGCGCAACCCGGACAGCAGCACCGGCACCAGATAGGCAAACGTCTTGCCGGTGCCGGTACCGGCCTCGGCCAGCAGCAGATCACGCTGCTGCAGCGCATCGGCGATGGCTTCGGTCAGGTGCAGCTGTGCCGGACGCGGGACGAATGCATCCAGGTGCGAGGCGAGCGCGCCGCCGTCGCTGAGGGCTTCGCGGCTGGCATGGACAAGGTCGGACATCAGAGGGAAAGGATACCCGGCCGGGCGCTGCCCGGCACCCGTTTCAAGCCAGAGCACCAGCACCAGCAACAGCAACAGCAACAGCAACAGCGGTGTTCATGGCTCTGGGTTGTACTGGGGACTGGCGGGGGACTGTGGGTTTGCGGGGACGCCGTAAACCCGTCCCTGGGGGCTTGGCCGCGGCATCCATGCCGCGGACACCCCGCAAACCCACAGTCCCCCGCCTTCGACAGTTTCCCGGTGACGGAGGGACGCACTTCGTAGAGTCGAGCTTGCTCAACTGGTGGTTCAGAAGCGATGGGAGTAACGGGGAAAGAAGAAGAGAAATGGCAGCGAGCGCGCGCAGCGCGCGACCCGCTTTTGATTTTCTTTTTCTCTTCCGTGGCTGGCAGCACACGGAAACTATCAGAGGTCGGGCGGGGTGGGTTCGCGGGGGTGTCCGCGGCATGGATGCCGCGGCCAAGCCCCCAAGGATGAAGTGACCCCCGGGAGTTGGACACCAGATCCAACCCCGAGGGATACATGAACAAATACGACGCGCGTTTCAAACTGCAGGTCGCCAAAGAGGCCTGCAAGACCTCCACATCGGTCAAAGCCATT
>NZ_JCAFWP010000019.1:0-81355 GCF_059295135.1 Stenotrophomonas sp. INTA L402-1 | reverse complement strand
AGATGTGTATAAGAGACAGACGCAGGTGTCAACGCGCCGCCAGCCACCCGATCACGCTTTCCGCAGCACGCAGGCCACTGGCGTAGCACGCCGTCAGCAGATAGCCGCCGGTAGGTGCCTCCCAGTCCAGCATCTCGCCGGCACAGAACACGCCGGGCACTGCCCGCAGCATCAGGCCATCGTCCAGCGCATCCAGGCGCACGCCGCCAGCCGTGCTGATCACCTCGGCCATCGGCCGTGGACGCAGCAGGCGCAACGGCAGGCGCTTGAGCGTGGCGGCCACGATGGGCAGGTCGTGGCCCGCGTCCTTGCCAAGGATTTCGAACACCAGCGCGGCCTTCACTGCATCCAGGCCGGCCTGGCGACGCAGGTGTTCGCCGAAGCTGCGACCCTTACGCGGGCGCGACAGATCGGCCAGCAGGCGTGCTTCATCGCGTCCCGGCACCAGGTCCAGCCACAGCATGGCGTGGCCATCGCGGTTGATTGTCTCGCGCAGGTCTGCGGCCAATGCGTAGATCAGGCTGCCTTCGATGCCGTACTCGCTGGCCACGCATTCGCCCTGCAGCGACTGCGGTTGTCCCGCCAGGTCGGTCCAGTGCGCGACCACCGGTTTCAATGGTGCGCCGGCATTGCGCTGGGCGAAGAACGGCGTCCAGTCGATGTCGAAGCCGCAGTTGGCCGATTGCAGCGGCGCAATGTCCACGCCACGTGCCTGCAGTGGCGAGACCCAGGCGCCGTCGCTGCCCAGCTGCGGCCAGCTGCCGCCGCCCATGGCCAGCACGGTAGCATCGGCATGCACTTCAACGGCGCCGTCTTCGGTTTCAAATCGCAGGGCGCCGTCGTCGCTCCATCCGATCCAGCGGTGGTTGGCGTGCAGGCGCACACCCTGTTCTTTCAGGCGGCGCACCCAGCCGCGCAGCAGTGGGGCTGCCTTGCGGTCGACCGGGAACACGCGGCCGGAGCTGCCCACATAGGTCTCCACGCCAAAGCCGGCAGCCCAGTCGCGCAGCGCCTGCGCGTCGAAGCCGTCCAGCCAGCGTCCCACGGCAGAGGCCTGCTCGCGGTAGCGGCTGTCGAACAGCGGCCGCGGATCGGAATGGGTGAGGTTGAGCCCGCCCTTGCCGGCGATCAGGAACTTGCGGCCGGGCGAACCCTTGGCCTCGTACAGGTCCACCTGCAGCCCGGCCGCGCGCAGGCGCTCGGCGGCGAACAGGCCGGCCGGGCCGCCGCCGATGACGGCGACCCGTGGAGGCGTTGCGGTATTACGGTTTGACATCGAGCAGCTCGACATCGAACACCAGCGACGAGCCGGCCGGGATCGGGCCAACCCGGCGGTCGCCGTAGCCGTAGTCCGGCGGGATCATCAGGGTGCGCTTGCCGCCGACCTTCATGCCGGCCACGCCCTCATCCCAGCCGCGGATGACCTGGCCGGCGCCGAGCGCAAAGGTGAACGGTTCGCCACGGCTGACCGAGCTGTCGAAGGTCTTGCCGTGCTTGGTTTCGGTGCGGTTGTCGTAGATCCAGCCGGTGTAGTGCACGGTGACCTTGTTGCCGGCAACGGCTTCGGTGCCGGTGCCCGGGACGGTATCGATGCGCTCGAAGGTGGTCAGGGTGCCACCCGGCGGTGGGCCGGACGGTTCGGTCGAGCAGCCAACGGCGGCGAGGGACAGCAGCAGGGGAAGCAGCAGGCGGCGCATCGGGCGTCTCCGGAAGGGCGCAGGGCGAGGGCGGCAAGGGTAGCGCATCGGCGCCGGGTATCATGGGGGGCATGGCAAAACTCCTGCTCAATCTGCGCAATGTCGGCGACGACGAATACGCCGATGTCTGCACGCTGCTCGACCAGCACGGCATCGCCTGGTATCGCACCGAACCCAGCCCCTGGGGCATTTCCAACGGCGGCCTGTGGCTGCGCGAGGACGCCGATCATCCGCGTGCGAAGGCGCTGATGGCCGAGTACCAGGCCGAACGCGGGCCGCGCATCCGTGCCGAGCGCGAGCAGGCGTTGCGCGAGGGGACGGCGGAGACCTTCGGCAGCCTGTTCCGGCGCCGGCCGGTATATGTGGTGCTGGTGCTGCTGGCGATGGCCGGTGCGGCGGCGCTGGTGCTGCTGCCGTTCGTGCTGTTGCGGGGGTAAGGGGGGCTTCTGGCCGGGTTGCACCCGGCACCCGCTAGTGCCGGCCGCTGGCCGGCAACAGCAAAAGCAACAGCAACAGCAGGCAATCCGTGGTGGGCAGGGCGGTGTGGGCAGGCGGGACACGCCGTAAACCCATCCTTGGGGGCTCGATGGCGCCATCCATGGCGCCAACGGTCCCGCCTGCCCACACCGCCCTGCCTCTGACAAGTTCTGGGTACCTGCCGGGGGTCGGATTCCTCTGCCGCGCAGAGGGCTCTGACCCCCTGAATCTGTCTGTGTGGGCGGGAGGCGCTAAAATGGCGGGATGATCGCCAATACCGCTGCCTACCATTTCGCCGTCATCGACGCTCCCCAGGCCCTGTGCGACCAGTTGCTGGCGCGCGCCGAGGCGGCGCAGCTGCGCGGCACGATCCTGGTGGCGGGCGAGGGGTTGAACCTGTTCCTGGCGGGTGCGCCGGAGGCGGTCGAAAGTTTCTATGCCGCGCTGCATGCCGATGCGCGCTTTGCCGATATGCGGGTCAAGACCAGCCTGAGCGAGCATCAGCCGTTCGCGCGGCTGAAGGCCAAGGTGAAGGACGAGATCATCAGCTTCCGCCGTGATGACGGCCAGCCGCTGGAGTATCCGCGTGCACCGGCGGTCGATCCGGCTACCGTGCAGCGCTGGTTGCGGCAGGGGCATGATGACGCCGGCAAGCCGGTGGTCATGCTCGATACGCGCAATCTGCAGGAAGTGGAGTACGGCACCTTCAAGGATGCGCTGGTGCTGCCCATCCACAAGTTCACCGACCTGCCCGAGGCGCTGGCGCCGCACCGCGAGGCGCTGAAGGACAGCACCGTGGTCAGTTTCTGCACCGGCGGCATCCGCTGCGAGAAGGCCGCGCTGTGGATGGTCAACGACGGCATGGACAACGTGCTGCAGCTCGATGGCGGTATCCTCGGCTACTTCGAGGAGGTGGGCGGCGAAGGTTACGAAGGCCGCTGCTTCGTGTTCGACGAGCGCGTGGCGCTGGATGCCGAGCTGAAGCCGATGGTCGACCAGCCGCTGCCGGAGCCGCGCCCCAGCGCGTTCTGACGCTTCCTTGGTAGAGCCGGCCGCTGGCCGGCTGCGAAGCGATCTACCTGTATGCCGGCCAGCGGCCGGCACTACCAATCGCGCTTGGCGCGGATCAGGGCACCCCGGATCGGTCCGGCGGGCCCTGAACCCGTCCCACGGGAATCAGCATCCCGCCACCGTCACTGGCCGCCGCGCCCGGCCGACCCCATGCATGGGGGATCCTGTGACGGAAAACTGCTGATGATCCCGTTGTCGATCCTTGACCTGGCCCCGGTCTGCGAGGGCAGTGACACCACCGCTGCCTTCGCCAACATGCTGGAACTGGCCCAGCACGCCGATGCGCTGGGCTACCGCCGCTACTGGCTGGCCGAACACCACAACATGCCTGGCATCGCCAGCGCGGCCACCGCCGTGCTGATCGGTCACGTGGCGGGTGGTACAAAGCGCATCCGCGTCGGTGCCGGCGGCATCATGCTACCCAACCATGCGCCGCTGCAGGTGGCCGAGCAGTTCGGCACGCTCGCCTCGCTGTATCCGGACCGCATCGACCTCGGCCTGGGCCGTGCGCCGGGCACCGATCAGCCGACCGCGCGTGCACTGCGCCGCTACTTCGACAGCGCCGACCAGTTCCCGCAGGACGTGCGCGAGCTGCTGCATTACTTCGAACCGGTACAGCCCGGGCAGGCGGTGCAGGCGGTTCCGGGTGGTGGCCTGCGGGTGCCGACCTGGATCCTCGGTTCCAGTCTGTTCGGTGCGCGCATGGCCGCGTCGATGGGCCTGCCATACGCGTTCGCCTCGCACTTCGCACCGGACGTGATGGACGAAGCGCTGGCGGTATACCGACGCGAGTTCCACCCCTCGGCCACGCTGAAGCAGCCGCACGCGATGCTGGCCCTGAACGTCGTTGCCAGCGACAGCGAAGCCGAATCGCGGCGCCTGTTCACCAGCCAGCAGCAGAGTTTCGTGAACCTGCGTCGTGGCCGACCGGGCAAGATTCCGGCACCCATCGACGACATCGAGTCCTTCTGGGAGCCGCACGAAAAAGTGGGCGTGGAGCGGGCACTGGCCTGCACCGTGCTGGGGGATCCGCAGCAGGTGGCGGAAGGCATCGCCGCGTTTGTCGAGCGCCACAAGCCGGACGAGCTGATGCTCACCGCCAACCTGTATGACCACCGTGCGCGCCTGCGCTCGTTCGAACTGGCGATGCAGGCCTGGCACGCCCGCCACGCGGGCTGAACAATTGCGTCACGGCCCATTGCGGCCGAACCGCGTCTGATGGGGGCTCATATCGAAGGAGCCCCCACATGGCCGACACCCGCGCCGAACACATTGCCCAACTGGCAGAACTGATCAAGGACGTGGAGGTGGCGATGTTCACCACCACCGGCGTCGACGGCCGCCTCTACAGCCGGCCGCTGGCCACCCAGCAGGTCACCTTCGACGGTGATCTGTGGTTCGTCATCACTGCCGACAGCCCGAAGGTGGCCGAGATTGCGCTCGACCCGCGCGTCAACGTGGCCTATGCCTCGCCATCGAAGAACACCTATGTGTCGGTGGCCGGGCGCGCGCGCGTGGTTGATGATCGCACGAAGATCGAGGAACTGTGGTCGCCAGCGATGAAGCTGTTCTTCCCGGGCGGCAAGGACGACCCGAACCTGCGCCTGATCCAGGTGCGCGCCGACTCGGCCGAGTACTGGGATGGACCGGGCACGCTGCTGGGCACAGCGCTGAGTTTCGTGCTGTCAGCCGTGCAGGACGAACCGGCGGCGTTGGCCGACAACGGATTCATCGACCTTCGATGATGGCCGATGTCCGGTATTGGTAGTGCCGGCCGCTGGCCGGCAAACCAGGAAACGTGGCAGCCGGCCAGCGGCCGGCTCTACCGGATTCCGGCTCAGAACCAGCGCTGGAACAGCTCCACCGTATAGCCCACCAGCTGCCCCGAACTGAAACCGAAGAACGCGATCGCCGCCAGCGCCGCGATCCAGTTGAACAGCATCAGCGCGCCATCGCGTTCCAGCAGTGCCAGCGAGAACAGCAGCAGCTGGAAGCCGAACAGGAAGTTGGTGAAGGGAATCGGCAACGACAGCAGCAGGCCCAGCAACACCAGCAGCAGGCCGCTGAAGGCATGCGCCGGCAGCGGTGTCAGCAGCTGCGGCAGGCGCGGTTTCAGCATCTTGTCCAACCGCCGCAGCGGGCGGTCGATGCGGTCCAGGAAGCGGTGCATGGTGCCGCGCTTGGGCCCGCGGCGGGCGATGAAGCCGGGCAGCCACGGCCGGCGCAGGCAGAACAGCATCTGCAGGCCGATCAGGATCACCAGCGGGCCGCTGACCGCGCCGCCCATGCCCGGGATCGGGATGAACGATGGCAGGATCGCCACGAACAGGAACACGCCGAACGCGCTCTGCTGCAGGTTGCACAGGATCTGGCCGAGCGGCATGTGCTCGGCCGGGTCGCCGGAGGCGAACATCTCCAGCAGGGTGCGGATGCCCTCGTTACGGTAGGCCGGGCGCTCAACGCCCGGACCCTGGCCGGCCTCAGGCGGTGAGCTCATCGGCCTGCTCGTCGGACAGCGTACGCAGCAGCAGCTTGTCCACCCGCGCACCATCCAGGTCGACCACCTCGAAGCGCCAGCCGGCCCAGTCGAAGTACTCGCCCGCGTGCGGGATGCGGCCGAAGTAGTGGATGCACATGCCGGCCAGCGTGTAGTAATCGCCATCCTCGGCATCGGGCAGATCGTTGCTGCCGATCAGCTCGCGCAGGTCCTCGATCGGCAGCGAGCCGTCCACCAGCAGCGAACCGTCTTCGCGGGTCACCACCAACGCATCTTCGTCGGCGTTCTCCACCGCCTGCAGGCGGCCGACCACCGCGCCCATCAGGTCGCTGATGGTCACCAGGCCCTGGATTTCGCCGTACTCGTCCACCACCAGCGCCATCGACTGCTGTTCCTCGCGGAAGATCTCCAACAGCTTCATCGCGTGGGTGGATTCAGACACGTACAGCGGTTCGCGCAGGGTCTGGAACAGCGCGTTGTCGCCGCGCGCCATGCGTGTGGCCAGCGATTTCAGTTCAAGCACGCCGACCACGTCCATGTCGTTGTCGCGCAGCACCGGGTAGCGCGAGAACTCGTGCTCGGCCATGATTTCCAGGTTGCGCTCCAGCCCAGCCTGGGTATCCAGCCAGGCGATGCGGTTGCGCGGGGTCATCAGGCTGTCGGCGGTGCGGTCGCCCAGGCGCATGACGCGGTTCATCATGTCGCGCTCGTGGGCGTCGATCACACCGGCCTCGTGGCTCTCGGCCACCAGCATGCGGATCTCTTCTTCGGTCACCGAGGCGACTTCATCCTTGCCCAGGCCGAACAGGCGCAGCACCAGCTGGGTGGTCTTGGACAGCAGCCAGACGAAGGGCAGGGCCAGCTTGGCCAGCCAGCTCATCGGCATCGCCACCAGGCCGGCAATGGCCTCCGAGCGGGTCAGTGCCAGGCGCTTGGGCACCAGTTCGCCGAAGATCAGCGTGATGAAGGTGATCAGGCTGACCGCCAGCGTGGTACCGACGTTGCCGGCGTAGGCAAAGCCCGGCATCAGGCCCTGGATCCAGCCGGCGAAGGCTTCACCCAGTGCTTCACCGCCGAGGTAGCCGGTCAGCACGCCGATCACGGTGATGCCGATCTGCACAGTGGACAGGAAGCTCTCCGGCTTCTCCGACAGCTCCAGCGCCTTGGCGGCACGCTTGGAGGTGGCGGCCATCTGCTTCAGGCGGCTCTTGCGCGAGGTCATGACCGACATCTCGGACATGGCGAAGAAGCCGTTCAGCAGAACAAGCGCGAAGACAATCAGGATCATTTCAAACACGGGCGTCGTCCCCGGTTGGTGGCAGGGAGGGCGGGTGCTTGCGATGGCGGCTGGCGCTCAGGAACAGGGTCCGGCGCGGCGCAGGGGGGTAAGGGTCGTCGTCCATAAGGTGCGCCCGAAGGCGCGCTGGCATCTTAGCAAAGGGGCGTGGCAGGGTGGCAACCGCCTGTTCAGGTTGGGGCTTCCAGAGCCCCGGAAGGGGGCAGGGATACCCGTGATGGTCATCTAGCCGTCATAATTCCGTCTGGTGCCGTCCTTCCCGCGACGGCTGACAGGTTTCTCAATGTTCTCTCTGCAGACCATTTTCGGTTCCGGCAAACAGTTCTACACCCTGCTCGATGAGGCTGCCGTCGCGGCTTCCGACGCCGCCAAGGCGCTGCATTCCATGCTGCGCGAGGCCGACCGCCAGCCCGCGCTGGACGCGTTCAAGCTGGCCCGCCTGCGCGAACGCGCGGCCTCGGACAAGATCAGCCAGGCGCTGGTGGACAGCTTCATGACCCCGATCGAGCGCGAAGACATCGAAGCGCTGGGCTCGGCGCTGTACAAGATTCCGAAGCAGATCGAGAAGTTCGCCGATCGCTATTCGCTGGCCACGACCCACCTGGAGCACATCGACTTCGCGCCGCGCGCGGCGATGCTGGAACAGGCTGCCGGCGTGGTGGTGGAGATGGTGGCCGACCTGCGCCACATGAACCTGGACCGGATGACCGCGCTCAACGAGAAGCTGCGTTCGCTGGAGAACGAGGCCGACCGCCTGATGCTCGAGCTGTACCGCGACATCTACTCGGGCCGCCTGGACAACCTGCAGATGTTCCTGCTGAAGGAATTCTTCGAGATCCTGGAAAAGGCCATCGACCGCTGCCGCGAGGCCGGCGTGGTGGCGTACCAGATCGTGTTGAAGAACAGCTGACGGACGCCGCCGCATGTTGACCCTTGTCCTGGTGGTGATCCTCGCCGCGCTCGTCTTCGAGTTCATCAACGGCTTCCACGACACCGCCAACTCCATTGCCACCGTGGTGGCGACCAAGGTGCTCTCGCCCGGCTGGGCGGTGATGCTGGCCGCCTTCATGAACCTCATCGGTGCACTGACCGGTACCGCGGTGGCGCTGACCATCGCTTCGGGCCTGCTCAACACCAACGTGGTCGACGTCACCCCGCAGGTGATCCTGTGCGCCCTGCTGGGCGGCATCATCTGGAACCTGATCACCTGGTGGAAGGGCCTGCCGTCCTCGTCCTCGCACGCCCTGATCGGTGGCCTCTGCGGCGCCGGCCTGGCCGCTGCCCACAACAACTGGGACGCGCTGATCTGGTCCGAGCGCCTGGGCAGCTGGGCGCAGAACAAGGGCCTGCTGTGGAAGGTGTTCGTGCCGATGATCACCTCGCCGATCGCCGGCTTCCTGCTCGGCATCGTGGTGATGGTGCTGCTGTGGGGCCTGATCGCCGGGCTGGCCAAGATCGGTGGTGCCATCGGTCGCCTGGCCCGCCCGCGCATCGTCAACGCCTTCTTCGGCAAGGCGCAGATCGCCTCGGCGGCCTACATGGGCTTCGCCCACGGCCACAACGACGCGCAGAAGACCATGGGCATCATCGCCATGACCCTGATCGGCGCCGAAGCGACCGGTGCGCTGGATGACCTGCCGTCGTGGCTGGCCTTCATGCACCCGGACGCCAGCGCCGGTGACGGCATCGCGATGTGGATCGTGCTGACCTGTGCGGTGGTGATGGCCGCCGGTACCGCCTCGGGCGGCTGGAAGATCATCAAGACCCTGGGCCACAAGATGGTCAAGCTGCACCCGATCCACGGCTTCGCCGCGGAGACCAGCTCGGCCACCATCCTGACCCTGGCCGCCCACTTCGGCATGCCGGTCTCGACCACGCACAGCATCTCCACCGCGATCATGGGCGTCGGCTTCGCCAAGAACCCGCGCTCGCTGAAGTTCGGCGTCATCGAACGCATCGTCTGGGCCTGGATCCTGACCATCCCGGCCGCAGGTGGTTGTGCGTACCTGATCCTGAAGCTGTTCGAACTGTTCGGCTGGACCTGATTGCCGCGCCAAGGTGCACACGAAAAAGCCCGCCGGATACCGGCGGGCTTTTTTCATGCGCAGAGAATTCTTCCGGACACATCGTGTCGACCAAGGTCGACACCTACCAGAGCAGAAACAGGGATCCGCCCTCGTGCCGACCAACGGTCGGCACCCACCAACAGCGCACGGAAACTGTCGAAGGCGGGGTGGGATGGGCAGGCGGGGGCGCAGAGCGCCATGGATGGCGCTCTACGAGGCACGCAGGAGCAGTTTTTGCCGTCCCCCGCCTGCCCATCCCACCCCGCCAACCCACGGAATGCCAGCTCTTGCTGTTGCAGTGGCAGTTGATCCCCAGCGGGTGCCGGGCCGCAGGCCCGGCCACCACCACCCTCAGTTACGCTGGAACAACGCCTGCACATCCCTGCGGAACGCCGCCTGGCTGTCCGCCCGGCTGTAGAACATGTGCCCGCCCGGATAGCTGCGCACCTGCACCCGGTCCGGATTGCTGCCCATCGCCGGCATCTGGTCCACCGTCAGGATCGACCCCATGAACGGGCACGACAGATCATTCCAGCCATGCACGATCAGCACCTGCAGATGCGGATCGATCGCCACCGCCTGCCGCAGCTGGGTCACCGCGCCCTGGCGCAGCTCGCCGTTGCGGTCCCACAGCCGGTTCACGTCGTAGTTCAGCGCTTGGTAGCGTGCATCCACCTTCCAGCCGACCACGCGCGTCACGAAGTCGACCATCGCGGTGGTGGTCGGCGCAATGATGCTGTCCAGCAGCGGATCGTTGGCGCGCTGTTCCGGATCATTCGGGAACGGATCGAACGCGGTCACGTTGGAGTCGTAGCGGCTGCCCAGCGTGCCCTTGTCGCGGAACACCTCACGCAGATAGGCCTGCGTCTCCAGTCGGCCACCGGCGCGGCGCACGAACTGCGCATCCAGCCCGGTCAGCTCGGTCACCCGGCGCAGCATCGCCTCGGTCGCCTGCGGATCGCTGCGGCCCTTCATCAGCGCAGTGGCGTAGTCGCCGCGGGTGTATTCCACCACGTCGCGCATCGCCGCATCGGTCAGTTTGCCCTGGCGCTCCAGGTGCGCTGCAGCGATCGACGGCAGCGTCTGCATCCACGCCATCGGCGAGACATCGGCGTTGTCTTCCAGGGTCGGGCTCAGGTACGGCGACACCAGCACCAGGCCGTTCATCGCCACGCCCAGGCGGGTCTGCAGGAAGTGGGTGATGCGCGGGCCGCGGTAGCCGCCGTAGCTCTCGCCGGTCAGGTACTTGCGTGCACCCATGCGCTGGTTGCGCAGCAGCCAGTCGTAGATCGAGCGCGACAGGTATTCGATGTCGGCGCTGGGGTTGTACAGCTGCTTCTTCGCTTCGTCATCGCCGATGCGTGCACGGCTGAAGCCAGTGCCGACAGGGTCGATGAACACCAGGTCGGTGAAGTCCAGCCAGGTGCCGGGGTTGTCGTGCAGGGTGGCCGGCGCCGATGCGCTGTCACCCTCCGAACCAAAGGTGACCACCTTGGGCCCGATCGCGCCCATGTTGAGATAGACCGACGATGCACCCGGGCCGCCATTGAGCGCGAAGGTCACCGGCCGGTCCTTGCCCGGCATCGTATAGGCGGTGAACACCACATCGGCGATCACCTTGCCCTTGGCATCGCGCACCGGCAGGGTGCCGACGGTGGCGGTGTAGTCCAGGGTGCGGCCGGCCAGCCGCATGCTCTGGCGGGCTGACGCATCGGCGGGCAGCGCGGGCGCTTCGGTCTTGTCGTCTTTCGGATCGGGCTTGGCCTCGGCGTCGGGCGCGGCCAGCACGCTGGCTGGGGCGATGAGCAGGCCGACGCAGAGCGCGGCAGTGTGCAGCAGGGACTTCATGGCACCGGATCGGCAGCGGAAGGGGGTTCCGATGCTAGGCCGGTGGAGGGCATGTCGTATGTGTCCAAAGGCATGGC
Organism: Stenotrophomonas sp. INTA L402-1; assembly: GCF_059295135.1. NCBI lineage: Bacteria > Pseudomonadati > Pseudomonadota > Gammaproteobacteria > Lysobacterales > Lysobacteraceae > Stenotrophomonas > Stenotrophomonas sp. INTA L402-1. Next base: position 70,325 of record NZ_JCAFWP010000019.1, on the reverse strand, counting down.
CGCGCGTCGAGGCCGCCAGTGGCCAGATTGGGTCAAGCGGGCAGGGTGGTGCGCAGTTCGTCGTCGGCCAGCAGGCCGTATACCGCCGAATCGGACAGTTCGCCCTGGATGCGCCAGCGCTGCCGCAGCACGCCCTCCAGGTGGAAGCCCAGCCGTTCAAGCACGTGTGCCGAGGGCCGGTTGCGCGGGTCGACTTCGGCTTCCACGCGATGCAGGCGCAGGGTCTGGAACAGGTAGTCCAGCAGGTGCTGCAGCGCTTCGTGCATGTAGCCCTGGCCTTGCCTGTCGGGGGCCAGAAGGTAGCCGATCTCGGCACGAGCGGCATCGCGATCCAGGGCGAACACCACGCAGATGCCCAGCAACGGGCCGTCCAGCGTTTCGCGCACGGCCAGCTTGAGCTGGGTGCCGGTGGCCTGTGCCGCCAGGTCATCGTCGATCTGCGCGCGCGCTTCGGCCGGTCGTGTCCACGCCGGGTGGTTCCAGAACCGCATCACGTCCGGATCGGACTGGATCGCGAACAGGGCGGCCGCATCGTCGCGGCGGATCGGGCTCAGGACCAGGCGCGCGCTGTGCAGCGGCAGGCCCGGGAACAGCAGCGAGTGGCTGGCCAATACGATGGTCCACACAGATGGACGCGCATTATGGCGCCGCCGGGTTTGCCGATGGGGGCGTAATGCCAAGGGCACATGAACCGGCATTACCGGGCGATGGGGCCAGAGCCGTTTCCCTGCGGGAAACGGATCCGACCCCGCGTCGGGTCAGACTTCCAGCGAAGCCAGATCGCCCTTGCTCTCCAGCCAGCCCTTGCGGTCGGAGGCGCGCTTCTTGGCCAGCAGCATGTCCATCAGCGAACGGGTCTGCTCGCCGTCGTCCACGGTCAGCTGCACCAGGCGGCGGGTGTCGGGGTGGATGGTCGATTCACGCAGCTGTGGCGGATTCATCTCGCCCAGGCCCTTGAAGCGGGTGACGTTGATCGCGCCCTTGATCTTCTCGCGTTCGATCTTGTCCAGCATCGAGCGCTTCTCTTCTTCGTCCAGGGCATAGAACACCTGCTTGCCCACATCGATGCGGAACAGCGGTGGCATCGCCACGAACACGTGGCCGGCATCGACCAACGCCGGGAAGTGCTTGAGGAACAGCGCGGTGAGCAGGGTGGCGATGTGCAGGCCGTCCGAGTCCGCGTCGGCCAGGATGATGACCTTGCCGTAGCGCAGGCCAGCAATGTCGTCCTTGCCGGGGTCGCAGCCGATGGCCACGGCCAGGTTGTGCACTTCTTCCGACGCCAGCACGCTGTTGGAGGACACTTCCCAGGTGTTGAGGATCTTGCCGCGCAGCGGCAGGATCGCCTGGAAGTCCTTGTCACGCGCCTGCTTGGCGCTGCCGCCTGCCGAGTCACCCTCCACCAGGAACAGCTCGGTGCGCGACAGGTCCTGGCTGATGCAGTCGGCCAGCTTGCCGGGCAGGGCCGGGCCCTGGGTGACTTTCTTGCGGACGACCAGCTTTTCGGTCTTCAGGCGCGCGCTGGCGCGCTCGATGGCGATCTGCGCGATCTTCTCGCCCAGCTCCACGTTCTGGTTCAGCAGCAGGCTGAACGCATCGTGGGCGGCGCCTTCGATGAAGCCGGCGGCCTGGCGCGAGGACAGGCGTTCCTTGGTCTGGCCGCTGAACTGCGGGTCGGTCATCTTCAGCGACAGCACGAACGACACGCGGTCCCACACGTCTTCCGGGGCCAGCTTGACGCCACGCGGCAGCAGGTTGCGGAAGTCGCAGAACTCGCGCAGCGCCTCGGTCAGGCCGGTGCGCAGGCCGTTGACGTGGGTGCCGTGCTGGGCAGTGGGGATCAGGTTGACGTAGCTTTCCTGCACCAGCTCGCCTTCCGGCAGCCAGGCCACGGCCCAGTCCACGATCTCGGTGTCTTTCTTCAGGTTGCCGACGAACAGTTCGGCCGGCAGCATCTCGCGATCGCCCAGCTCCAGCTTCAGGTAATCGCGCAGGCCGTCTTCGTAGTACCAGGTATCGACTTCACCGGTGGCCTCGTCGGTCAGCTTCACGGTCAGGCCCGGGCACAGCACGGCCTTGGCGCGCAGCAGGTGCTTGAGCGCGCGCACCGCGAACTTGGGCGTGTCGAAGTACTTCGGGTCCGGCCAGAAGCGCACGCGGGTACCGGTGTTCTTCTTGCCGACGCTGCCGACCACTTCCAGCGGCGTGGCGCGGTCGCCGTTGCGGAAGGTGATGCGGTGCTCGGCACCTTCGCGCTTGATGTGCACTTCCACCAGGGTCGACAGCGCATTGACCACGCTGACGCCGACGCCGTGCAGACCGCCGGAGAAGGTGTAGTTGTTGTTGCTGAACTTGCCGCCCGCATGCAGGCGGGTGAGGATCAGCTCGACACCCGGGATCTTCTCTTCCGGGTGGATGTCCACCGGCATGCCGCGGCCGTCATCGCTGACCTCCACGCTGCCGTCCTTGTACAGGGTGATCTCGATCGAGCGGGCGTGGCCGGCAAGGGCCTCGTCCACCGAGTTGTCGATCACTTCCTGCGCCAGGTGGTTCGGGCGCGCGGTGTCGGTATACATGCCGGGACGGCGCTTGACCGGGTCAAGGCCGGACAGGACTTCAATATCGGCGGCGTTATAACGGGCGTTCATCTGTCTTCGAAAGCTTGGAGCGACGGGCAAGTGTGGGGTCTGGCACGGGATTTTGCACGCCTGCGGTTCAGTCTCGGCGACGCAGAGGGGGTAAAATGGCAGCTGCTGGAATCTGAACACCGGCGACCCCCGTTGGGTCGAAACATCCAAGCCATACCGCGAGGAGGACCTCATGAAGAAGTTGCTGACCATTGCGATCCTGGCCGCTGCCGCCCTTGCAGTGCCGCTGGTGGTGGCGCAGAACGCCGGCCAGCCGGCCCCGCAGCAGGGTGACCAGGCCGACAAGGCGCAGGCCGAGGCCGATGCCAAGGCCAAGCGTCGGGCCCAGGCCAATGCCGAAATGAAGGCGCAGGGCCAGCCGGCCCCGCAGCAGGAAGAGGAAGAGGAAGCGCGCAAGAAGCGCTGATCCCGCCCCCTGCCAGGCGCCCTTGCGACAAGGGTTGCGCTCCGGAACGCCCCGCTTTGCGGGGCGTTTCTTTTTAGTGGCGTGCCATCTGCCTCTTGGGTTGGCGGCCATCAATCTGTAAACTATGGCTTTCCGGGAGTAAGTGCGTGTCCACCATTTGCGAATGGGCTGGAGCGGCCAAGCGTGGCTTCCAGCATGGCGGGTCGCAGGTGACGGTCGATTTGACCGGCACGGTCGCCCCGACCTCGCACGGTGGTCCCCGTCCGGCGCCTGCCGTCGCACGGATCCGCACCTCCCTCGCTGCCACAGCGAACCGGAAAACCCCCTCTGAGCACCATGCCTGCCCTCCGGGCGCGCGTGGTGCTGCCGTTTTCCATTTCCAGACAGGATGCTTGCAGCCATGACTCCCTTGATTTTCGTAACCGGCGGCGTGGTGTCCTCGCTCGGCAAAGGCATTGCCGCCGCGTCGCTGGCCGCCATTCTCGAAGCCCGTGGCCTGAAGGTCACGATGATGAAGCTTGACCCGTACATCAACGTCGACCCCGGCACCATGAGCCCGTTCCAGCACGGTGAGGTCTACGTCACCGACGACGGCGCCGAGACCGACCTCGACCTGGGCCACTACGAGCGCTTCGTGCGCACCCGCCTGAGCCGCAAGAACTCGGTCACCACCGGTCGTATCTACGAGAACGTAATCCGCAAGGAACGCCGCGGCGACTACCTGGGCGCGACCGTGCAGGTCATTCCGCACATCACCGACGAGATCCGCCGCTGCATCGACGAAGCCACCGAAGGCTACGACGTGGCGCTGGTGGAGATCGGCGGTACCGTCGGCGACATCGAGTCGCTGCCGTTCCTGGAAGCGATCCGCCAGGTGCGCACCGAGCGTGGCCCGGAGAAGGCGCTGTTCATGCACCTCACCCTGGTGCCGTACATCGGCGCCGCCGGTGAGCTGAAGACCAAGCCGACCCAGCACTCGGTGAAGGAACTGCGCTCGATCGGCATCCAGCCGGACGTGCTGCTGTGCCGTTCGGAACAGGCCGTGCCGGATTCGGAGCGCCGCAAGATCGCCCAGTTCACCAACGTTTCCGAGCGCGCGGTGATCAGCGTGCCGGACGTGGACGTCCTGTACCGCATTCCGTCGGGCCTGCATGCGCAGGGCCTGGACGAGATCGTCGTCAACCAGCTGAAGCTGGCCGACAAGGTCGGTCCGGTCGATCTGTCGATGTGGGAAGACGCGGTCGATGCGACCCTGCATCCGCTGGACGAAGTGACCATCGCCGTGGTCGGCAAGTACGTCGATCACCAGGATGCCTACAAGTCGGTCGGCGAAGCGCTCAAGCACGGCGGCCTGCGCCAGCGCACCAAGGTCAACCTGAAGTGGCTGGAAGCACAGGACCTGGAAGGCACCGACATGGCCGCACTGGCCGATGTCGACGGCATCCTGGTGCCGGGCGGCTTCGGTGACCGTGGTTTCGAAGGCAAGGTGCTGACCTCGAAGTTCGCCCGCGAGCAGCACGTGCCGTACTTCGGCATCTGCTACGGCATGCAGGCGGCCGTCGTCGATTACGCCCGCAACGTGGTCGGCCTGGAAGGTGCCAACAGCACCGAGAACGACCGCCAGTCGCCGAACCCGGTGATCGGCCTGATCACCGAATGGCGCACGGCAACCGGTGACGTCGAAAAGCGTGATGACAAGAGCGACCTCGGTGGCACCATGCGCCTGGGCCTGCAGGAACAGCGCCTGAAGCCGGGCACGCTGGCCCGTGAGCTGTACGGCAAGGACGTGGTTGCCGAGCGCCACCGCCACCGCTACGAGTTCAACAACCGCTACCGCACCCAGCTGGAAGATGCGGGCCTGGTGATCGCCGGCAAGTCGATGGACGACACCCTGGTGGAAGTGGTGGAGCTGCCGCGCGATGCGCACCCGTGGTTCCTGGCCTGCCAGGCGCACCCGGAATTCCTGTCCACGCCGCGTGACGGCCACCCGCTGTTCATCGGTTTCATCCGTGCCGCACGCGAGCGCAAGGCTGGCGGCAAGCTGCTGCAGGAAGCCCGCGCCTGACTTGTGATGGGGGCCGCCGGCCCCCATCTTGCACGCTTCAACCCCCAGCGCACCGGCCCGGCCGGTGCCGCGGACAACAAGGAAACGCCATGAAACTGTGTGGATTCGAGGTCGGGCTGGACCAGCCCCTGTTCCTGATCGCCGGCCCCTGCGTGATCGAGTCGATGCAGCTGCAGCTCGATACCGCCGGCAAGTTGAAGGAAGTCACCGACAAGCTCGGCGTCAACTTCATCTTCAAGTCCAGCTTCGACAAGGCCAACCGCACCTCGGGCACCGCGTTCCGCGGCCCGGGCATGGAAGAGGGCCTGAAGGTCCTGGCCGAGGTCAAGAAGCAGATCGGCGTGCCGGTGCTGACCGACGTCCACGAATACACCCCGATGGATGAAGTGGCCTCGGTGGTGGACGTGCTGCAGACCCCGGCGTTCCTGGTCCGCCAGACCGACTTCATCCGCAAGGTGTGCTCGGCCGGCAAGCCGGTCAACATCAAGAAGGGCCAGTTCCTGGCGCCGTGGGACATGAAGCCGGTCGTGGAAAAGGCCAAGGCCACCGGCAACGAGCAGATCATGGTCTGCGAGCGCGGTGCCAGCTTCGGCTACAACAACCTGGTCAGCGACATGCGTTCGCTGGCGGTGATGCGCGATACCGGTTGCCCGGTGGTGTTTGACGCCACCCATTCGGTGCAGCTGCCGGGTGGGCAGGGCACCAGTTCCGGTGGCCAGCGTGAGCACGTGCCGGTGCTGGCCCGCGCCGCCGTGGCGGTGGGCATCTCCGGCCTGTTCGCCGAGACCCATCCGGACCCGTCCAAGGCGCTGTCCGATGGCCCCAATGCATGGCCGCTGGACCAGATGGAAGCGCTGCTCGAGACCCTGATGGAACTCGATGCGGTGACCAAGAAGCACGGCTTCTCGCGCTTCGCGTGAGTCGTGACCCGCGGGGGGCGCTGGAAGCCCAGCGTCACCGCCGTCACTTGAAACGGTGGCCCTGGGGCCTGATCGCACTGGGTCTGGCCGTGCTGTTCACCGTGGGCATGTTCGGGCTGGTACTGATCGGCGCTGCGTCGGTGCGGCCCCCCGGTGATGGCAGCAGTGCGCTCGATCTGCGGGCGTACTTCATTGCGCTGCTGGTGGCGGAGCTGCTCGGTGCCGTGGGCTGCGTCGCTGCGGCTGTGCTGGCCTGGCGGCTGAATCGCGGCAAGGTCACGGCTGGCCTGGCGATCATCCTGCTCTCGCTGTGGCTGGGCGCCCTGTTCTACGGATTGCTCTGATGAATACGACCACATCGGCGCGTGGCTGGCCCTGGGGCCTGATCGCCCTGGGGCTGTCCGTGTTGACCTGGATCGCCCTGGTGGTGGGCGTGCTGGCCTTCACGTCCGGTTTCCGGCCGCCGGGGGATGGAAACAACGGCGTGCAGGCCACGCAGTGGTGGCTGCTGGGCGCGCTGGTCACGATGGTGCTGTCCTTCCTGGGCAGCCCGGTGGCGATGGTGCTGGCCTGGCGACGGCGGCGTGGCCCCATCCTGGCAGCGATTGCCGGTGCATTGCTGGTGATGCTGGTGTCGATGATCCTGATCGTGATCGGGTCCAGTTGGGGCTGAAGCCGCCCACGCCATTTGGCAAGTGGCGGGCAGCCGGGGATAATCACGCGGCATTCGTTTTGTCGCCCCCTCTCCATACAGGTAACCGGCCCGACCATGAGTACGATCCGCAGCATCCACGCCCGTGAAATCCTCGACAGCCGTGGCAACCCCACGCTGGAAGCCGAAGTCATCCTGGAGGACGGTTCGTTCGGTCGTGCCGCGGTTCCCTCCGGCGCCTCGACCGGCACCAAGGAAGCGGTCGAGCTGCGTGATGGCGACAAGACCCGTTACCTGGGCAAGGGCGTGCGCAAGGCTGTCGACAACGTCAACACCACCATCGCCAATGCGCTGAAGGGCTTCGAAGCCACCGACCAGGCCGGCCTCGACCGTCGCCTGATCGACCTCGACGGCACCGAGAACAAAGGCCGCCTCGGCGCCAACGCGCTGCTGGGTGTTTCGATGGCCGCCGCGCACGCCGCCGCTGCATCGAACAAGCAGGCGCTGTGGCAGTACCTTGCCGCCAAGACCGGCGTGACCCCGTCGCTGCCGGTGCCGATGATGAACATCATCAACGGCGGCGCGCACGCCGACAACAACGTCGACTTCCAGGAGTTCATGGTGCTGCCGGTCGGCTTCACCTCGTTCTCCGAAGCGCTGCGCGCGGGCACCGAAATCTTCCATTCGCTGAAGTCGGTGCTGAAGGGCCACGGCCTGAGCACGGCGGTTGGCGACGAAGGCGGCTTCGCACCGGACTTCCGCAGCAACGTCGAAGCACTCGACACCATCCTCGAAGCGATCGGCAAGGCTGGCTATACCGCCGGTGAAGACGTGCTGCTGGGCCTGGACGTCGCCTCCAGCGAATTCTTCGAAAACGGCAAGTACAACCTGGTCGGCGAGAACAAGCGCTTGACCTCCGAGCAGTTCGTCGACTTCCTCGCCGACTGGGCCGCGCAGTACCCGATCATCACGATTGAAGATGGCCTGGCCGAGAACGACTGGGCCGGCTGGAAGCTGCTGACCGACCGCATCGGCAAGAAGGTGCAGCTGGTTGGCGACGACCTGTTCGTGACCAACCCGAAGATCTTCCAGGAAGGCATCGACTCGGGCACCGCCAACGCGATCCTGATCAAGGTCAACCAGATCGGCACGCTCAGCGAAACCCTGGAAGCGATCGCGATGGCCGACCGCGCCGGCTATGCCGCCGTCGTCTCGCACCGTTCGGGCGAAACCGAAGACACCACCATTGCCGATATCTCGGTGGCCACCACCGCCACCCAGATCAAGACCGGCTCGCTGTGCCGCAGCGATCGCGTGGCCAAGTACAACCAGCTGCTGCGCATCGAGGAAGCCCTCGGCGCCGGCGCGCGTTACGCCGGTCGTGACGCGTTCGTTTCGCTGAAGCGCTGAGCCGATGCGCGACTGGCGCTGGATGCTGCTGGTGCTGGCCCTGCTGCTGGGCTGGCTGCAGTACCGCTTCTGGTTCGGTCCGGGCAATTCGGGTGAAGTGATGATGCTCGAAGCCCAGGTCGCCAACCAGGAGCGGGACAATGAGGGTCTGCAGCAGCGCAACGACGCGCTCGCTGCCGAAGTGAAGGACCTCAAGGAAGGCCAGTCCGCCATCGAGGAACGCGCGCGCAGCGAGCTGGGCATGATCAAGCCTGGCGAGAAGTTCTACCGTGTGGTCGAGGATGCGCCGGTCCACCCGGCGCAGCCTGCTGCCGGCGCCACTGCCCAGGCGGGCGAACACCCGGCAGACGTGCCATGAGCGCGGCGATCTGGGTCGTTGTTCCTGCGGCCGGCCGTGGCACCCGCTTCGGTGCACCGCTGCCCAAGCAGTACCTGCAGGCGGGCGGGCAGATCCTGCTCGCCCACACGCTGGACGCGCTGCTGGCGCACCCCGCCGTGGCCGGAGCGATGGTGGTGATCGGCCAGGACGATGCCGACTGGCCGGGCTGGAATGAGTGGTCGGGCAAGCCGGTGCTGACCTGCATCGGCGGCGCGACCCGTGCCGCCTCGGTGCTGGCCGGGTTGCAGGCGCTGCCGGACACCGTGCGTGCCGATGAATTCGTGCTGGTTCACGATGCTGCACGGCCGAACCTGTCGCTGGCCGATCTCGGTCGTCTGCTTGAAGTCGGTCGTGCCGACCCGGTCGGGGCGATCCTGGCTGCGCCGGTGCGCGACACCCTCAAGCGCGCTGGCGACGACGGCGGCATCGATGGCACCGAGCCACGCGAGCGCCTGTGGCGCGCACTGACGCCGCAGCTGTTCCGCCGCCACCAGCTCAGCCGCGCGCTGTCTGACGCTGCGGCCGCCGGTGTTGACGTCACCGACGAGGCCATGGCCATGGAACGTCAGGGCCAGCGCCCGCTGCTGGTGGAAGGCAGCGAGGACAACTTCAAGGTCACCACTCCGGCCGATCTGGACCGGTTCGAATTCGTACTTTCCCGCCGCGCCGGCTGACCGTCCGCGCGGCCCTGTTGCAAGGGTTGCATCCATGAGCACCGCACCGTTCCCGCCCGTCCGCATCGGCCAGGGCTACGACGTCCATGCCTTCGGTGAAGGCGACCACATCATGCTTGGCGGCGTGAACGTGCCGCACAGCTGCGGCGTGCTCGCACACAGCGATGGCGACGTGATCCTGCACGCCCTGTGCGATGCGATGCTCGGCGCGCTGGCGCTGGGCGATATCGGCCAGCATTTCCCGCCGAGTGACGACCGCTGGAAGGGCGCCGACAGCAGTGATTTCGTTCGCCATTGCGACAGCCTGCTGCGCGAGCGTGGCTGGCGCGTCGGCAACACCGACATCACCGTGATCTGCGAGCGTCCGAAGGTCGGCCCGCATGCGCTGGCGATGCGTGAGCGCATCGGTGGGTTGCTGCAGTTGCCGCTGGATGCAGTCAGCGTCAAGGCCACCACGTCTGAGAAGCTGGGCTTCACTGGTCGTGGCGAAGGCATCGCCGCACAGGCGGTGGTACTGCTGGTGGCGGCATGATCCCGCTGCCGTTGGCGTTTGGTGCACCGTTGCTGACGGCGCGCATCCGCACCACGCCGGACGATTTCCAGGTTGACGAACTGCCGGCCTTCGAGGCGACCGGTGAAGGCGAGCACCTGCTGCTGCATATCCGCAAGCGTGGAGCCAACACCGTGCATGTGGCCAAGCTGCTGGCCACGTGGGCGGGCCTGCCGGAAATGGCGGTGAGCTATGCCGGGATGAAAGACCGCCACGCGGTCACCACCCAGCGTTTCAGCGTGCACCTGCCCAAGCGCATCGCGCCGGACCTGGCCGAGCTGGCCAGTGACGAGATCGAAGTGCTCGAAGCCACCTGGCACAACCGCAAGCTGCAGCGCGGTGCACTGGCCGGCAACCGCTTCAAGCTGGTACTGCGCGAGGTGCAGGGTGATGCCACGGCGATCAGCGAGCGCCTGCAGCAGATTGCCGAGCGCGGCCTGCCGAACTGGTTCGGCGAACAGCGCTTTGGCCGCGACGGCGGCAATGTGCCGGCGGCACTGGCGATGTTCGGTGGCCGCCGCATGCGCAAGGACCAGCGTTCACTGCTGTTGTCAGCCGCCCGTTCGGCGCTGTTCAACCGCGTGCTGGCCGCGCGCGTGGAGCAGGGCAACTGGGATCAGCCGCTCGATGGCGAAGTGTGGATGCTCGATGGCAGCCGCAGCGTGTTCGGACCCGAGCCGTACACCGAGGTGCTGGCCGAGCGACTGGCGCGTTTCGACATCCATCCCAGCGCACCGCTGTGGGGCGAAGGCGAGCTGCGCAGCGCCGACGCGGCACGTGAGCTGGAGCTGGCCGCGCTGGACGACGACGAGTCAAAGGCACTGCGGGCCGGCCTGGAAGACGCACGGCTGAAGCAGGAGCGCCGCGCATTGCGCCTGCGCCCGGCGCTGCTGCAGCACCAGTGGCTGGCCGACGACGTGCTGGAGCTGTCATTCGCGCTGCCGCCAGGCTGCTACGCCACCGCCGTACTGCACGAACTCGGCTCGGTCGAAGACGCCTCGCAGGCCTGACAGAAAAAGGGGACGGAGGGAATTAAGTCGTTTGTGGCACAAACGACTTAATTCCCTCCGTCCCCTTTTTCATCTACGGGCCAGCAGCACCAGCACCGCGCCGGTGCCGCCTTGTCCGGTCGGCGCCGAATGGAACGCCAGTACGTCGTTGCGCAGCCGCAGCAGGCGATCGACCAGATTCTTCAGCACCGGTGCACCGCCATCGGACTGCAGGCCCTTGCCGTGGATGATGCGCACGCAGCCATAGTCGTGTGCATGCGCCTCCAGCAGGAACTGGCGCAGCAGCGCCTCCGCCTGCGACGCAGTGGCGCCGTGCAGGTCCAGCTCGTCCTGCACCGAGTACTGGCCACGCTTGAGGCGCTGGAACAAGCGTGGTGGCAGGTTGTCGCGGCGATAGCTGGCTACGTCGCCGGCTTCCAGCGGCGTGCTCTCGCGCAGCAGCCGGGCGAATTCGCCGGCGGCTTCGGCCTCGTCACGTTCGGCCATGCGCGCGCGCGGCTTCGGCCGGGGCGCGGCAGGCGCCGGCTCGGCATCCTTGCGCAGCGGCGTCACTTCGCCGATGGCCGCACGGAACAATGCGGCCGGATCTTCGTCTTCAGGGTGCGACATGCGCACAGGGTAAACCGCCGGCGCAGCTCTGCCTATGACGGTTCGATGTCGGCCATGACCGCCGACAGGGTAGGACCGGCGGCTCGCATGCGGCACAATAGACGATGCCCTTGCAGGGTCGACGGCTTCCGCAGGGGAGTACGGCGGTCCCGCCCACACTGCACGGTGACGGAATCGAATTCTTGGAAAATCAAGCGGTTAAATCGAAGATGCGAATCCTGGTCAGTAACGACGATGGCGTCGACGCCGCAGGCATCCGGATGCTTGCTTCGGTGCTGCGCGAGGCCGGACACGAAGTCACGGTGGTCGCGCCCGACCGTGATCGCTCCGGCGCCAGCAATTCGCTGACCCTGGACCTGCCGATCCGCCTCAAGCGCATCGACCATTACACCGTCTCGGTGGCCGGCACTCCGACCGACTGCGTGCACCTGGCGCTGACCGGGCTGCTCGAGTTCGAACCGGACATTGTCGTGTCCGGCATCAACAATGCCGCCAACCTCGGCGATGACGTGATCTACTCCGGCACCGTCTCGGCGGCGATGGAAGGTCGCTTCCTCGGGCTGCCGGCGGTGGCGGTCTCGCTGGTTACCCGCAATCACGATCCGAAACACTTCGAGACCGCCGCGCGCGCTGCCGTGGAGATCGTTGCCCGGCTCAAGGCCGATCCGTTGCCGGCTGACACCATCCTCAACGTCAACGTGCCTGATCTGCCGTGGAGCGAGGTCGAGGGCTTCGAGGTCACCCGCCTCGGCAACCGCCACCGCGCCGAAGGCTGCATCGCGCAGAAAGACCCGCGCGGCAACGAGGTGTACTGGATCGGCCCGGCCGGCCGTGAGCAGGACTCCGGCCCCGGTACCGACTTCCATGCGGTGCGCACCGGGCATATCTCGATCACCCCGATCCAGGTCGACCTGACCCGCTACCAGGCACTGGAGAAAGTGGCCAGCTGGGTCGGCGGCCTCAGTGCCGCGCTGGACCAGCCGGCATGAGTCCACGCCTGCGCCTGCAACCGGAAGCCGTCGGTATCGGCATGACCTCGCAGCGTGTGCGTGACCGCCTGGTCGACCGCCTGCGCGAAGCCGGCATCGTCGACGAGCCGACCTTGAATGCGATCCGGGTGGTGCCGCGCCATCTGTTCATCGACGAGGCACTGGCCTCGCGCGCGTATGAAGACACTGCGCTGCCGATCGGCCACGGCCAGACCATCTCGCAGCCCTGGGTGGTCGCGCGGATGACCGAGGCGGTGCTCCAGGTCGCGCCGAAGCGGGTGCTGGAAGTCGGCACCGGTTCCGGTTACCAGGCCGCCATCCTCGGTGCGCTGGGCCTGGAGGTCTACACCGTGGAGCGCATCGGCGATCTGCTGCGACAGGCCCGCAAGCGCTTCCGTGCGCTGGGAATGAACATCCGCACCAAGCATGACGACGGTCGCGTCGGCTGGGCCGAGCACGGTCCGTTCGATGCCATCGTGGTTACTGCGGCGGCGCCGGCACTGGTCGACGCCCTGATCGAGCAACTGGCCGAGGGCGGCCGCCTGGTGGCGCCGGTCGGTGGCCCCGGGGCGCAGTCGCTGGTACAGCTGGACCGCAAGGCCGACGGCAGCATCGAACAACACGTGCTGGCGCCGGTCACGTTCGTGCCGCTGCTGTCTGGCATGCTCGACTAATCCACGGAGCAGGGTTGCATGAAGATTTTCGGGCCGCTGTACGAGCGGGCGATGAAGTGGGCGGCGCACGAACGCGCGCCGACCTACCTGACGGTGTTGAGCTTCTTCGAGGCGATCATCTTCCCGGTGATGCCGGAGGTGATGCTGGCGCCGATGTGCGTGGCCCAGCCCAAGCGCGGTTGGTGGTTCGCCACCCTGAGCCTGGCCGGCTCGATGGTCGGCGCACTGGTTGGCTACGCGCTGGGTCATTACGCCTTCGAGGCGATCAAGCCGCTGTTCGAGGCGCTGGGCATGCTGCCGGCCATCGAGCAGGGCATCACCACCGTGCAGGCGAAGATGGCCGAGTCGCCGTGGGCAGTGTTCACCTTCCTGGTGCTGGGCGGATTCATGCCCATCCCGATGAAGGTCTTCACGTGGGCATCGGGTATCGTCGGTGTACCGATGCCGCAGTACCTGTTGAGCATGCTGATCGGTCGTGGCAAGCGCGTGTTCGTGCTGGCTGCGGTCATCCGTATCGGTGGTGCGCGTGCTGAAGCGGCACTGCGTCGCTGGATTGAACCGCTGGGCTGGATCGCCACCGCGCTGGTGGTGGTGCTGATCGCCTGGCTTGTATGGAGGTCGAAGTTCGCATGAGTCCTGATCGTCTGAGCAAGGGAGTGCGCATCGGCGCGCTGGCGTTGCTGGTTTCCACCCTGGCCGCCTGCGGCACCGCCACCGTGGTTCGTCCTGGTGGTGGCAGCGCCGGTGGCGGTGTGACCACGCCGAAGACCTCGGTACCCAAGCCGGGGCAGACCGTGGTGGTGCGCAAGGGCGACACCATCTATGCGCTGGCCCGCATCCATGACATCACCCCGGCCGATCTGATTGCCTGGAACAGCCTGGACAACCCCTCGACGATCTATCCGGGGCAGGTGATCCGGCTGTATCCGGCCGGTGCCAGCGGCGGCCGCGCGCCCACCACGGTGGTCACCCCGCCGCGTTCCGGTGGCAGCAGTGGCGGCAGCACCACGCCGGCCCCGGCGCCGGTCGGTCCGGTGAAGAGCAACATCGCCTGGCGCTGGCCGGCTGATGGCGCCATCGTTGGCCGTTACGTGGCTGGTGATGCGACCAAGCAGGGCGTCGACATCGCCGGCACCAGCGGCCAGGCGGTCAAGGCCACCGCCAATGGCGTGGTGGTGTATTCCGGCGCCGGCCTGGTCGGCTACGGCGAGCTGATCATCATCAAGCACAGCGACCAGTGGCTGTCGGCCTATGGCCACAACCGCAAGCGCCTGGTGAATGAAGGGCAGAGCGTGAAGGCCGGTGAGCAGATCGCCGAAATGGGCCGTACCGGTGCGAACCGCGACATGGTCCACTTCGAGATTCGCTACAACGGCAAGCCGGTCGACCCGCAGCAGTACCTGCCGGCACGCTGATCGTCAGATGCGATAGCGCCGGGCCATGCCCGGCGTTCCTGAGCTGTAGAGGCAAGCCATGCTCGACTCGGGTACTGCAGAGTGGTCATTTGCGATCTTGTGTGTCGCAGGCTCACCTTCACGGCGGACGGGATACCCGGCATTCTTGAGCGGTCCCAGTCGATCCGGTGCCCCATGCTCCGTCTTGCTTCCACTCTCGCGTTGCTCATCGTCGCGCCGCTGGCCTCCGCAGCCAGCGATCCGCGCGACGTGGTCACCCGTCTTTACGCGGCCGTCCAGGCGCCGGCTTCGGACGAAGCGACCATTCCGCCGTTGCTGGGCGATGCGCTGCGCTCAGCCATTGATGCGCAGCGCGCTTACGAGCGGGCCTGTGCGGCGCTGGCCGCGCATGACGAGAAGCCGCACATGCTGGACCAGAGCCCGTATCTCATGGCGCCGGATCGGCCGGAAACGGTAACGGTGGGGCTGCCCGCGACGAGCGGCGATGGCAGTTGGGTGCTCGTCGAAATGGCGATAGGCGACTATCGCTGGACCGACCGTGTCCTGCTGCAAAGGCAGGGCCAGGACTGGAAGGTCATGGACATCCGCTGGGGCCAGGGCGGCAACCTGATCGGGCGGCTGAAGCAGTTCTCGGCCTTCCGCTGCACCGCTTCTGGCGGCTAGCGCCGGGGCGCGCCCGACGCCTCGACCTCAGCCTTCCAGAATGAAAGCGGCCGCGACCTTGCGGCCTTCGCCGGCCAGGATGTTGAAGGTGCGCGCGGCGGCCGGATTGTTCATCACTTCCAGGCCGATGCCGCGTGACAGGCAGGCGGCCATCACCACCGCCGGCGGGAACACCTGGCGGTCACCCGTGCCGAGCACGATCAGCGCCGGGTTCAGCGCCAGGATCGGCTCCAGGTCAGCCAGCTGCAGCGCGGTGGCGCTCACTACCGGCCATTGCGTGACCAGCTGGTCCGGGGTCAGGAAGAAACTGCTGCCCAGCACCTGGTCATTCACCTTGGCCGAGCGGCCATCGGCGGCACGCAGGCTGTAGGCGTAATCGGGCGGTTCGTGGTTCAGCTGCATGGCAGTAAGGCGATCAGCCGCGCGGCAGCACGATCTGGCGCTGTTCCTTGCTCGGGCGATACAGCACGGCGACATGGCCGATGCGCTGCACCAATGCGCTCTCGGTGGCTTCGACGATCTCGCCGATCATCACGTCACGGGCGTCGCGGTCTTCGGCAGCGACCTTCACCTTGACCAGCTCGTGGCGCTCCAGCACTTCGTTCAGCTCAGCGATGAAGGCCGGGGTCACGCCCTTGCCGCCGGTCTGCAGCAGCGCCTTCAGGTCGTGGGCTTGGCCGCGCAGGAAACGGGTCTGGGAAGCGGTCAGGGCGATGGACATGCAGGAAAACACGGTTGAATGGGGCGATCAGGGTATCATGAGGACCCCATCAGCCCCTATTTTCAATGGCTACCCGCAGCAAAAGCAGCCAGCGCTGGCTCAAGGAACACTTCTCCGACCCCTTCGTGAAGAAGGCCCAGGCCGAAGGCATGCGCTCGCGCGCGGCCTACAAGCTCGAAGAGCTGCTGGAACGTGACCGGTTGCTGAAGCCGCACATGGTGGTGGTCGACCTCGGCGCGGCCCCGGGCGGCTGGTCTCAGCAGGTTCGGAGACAGATCGGCGATACCGGCCGCGTGCTGGCACTGGATATCCTGGACATGCCGCCGCTGGCCGGCGTGGAGTTCCTTCATGGTGACTTCAGGGAAGAAGCCGTTCTATCGCAGTTTGAAGCCATGCTCGGGGATCAGCCGGTAGACCTTGTGCTGTCGGACATGGCCCCCAATAAGAGTGGTGTAGGCGCGGTCGACCAGCCGCGGATGATGCACCTGGCGGAGCTGGCCCTGGATTTTGCCGACAACCACCTGAAGACCGGTGGGGCATTCCTGATCAAGCTGTTCCAGGGCGAGGGCTTTGACGACTACGTGCGCGACATGCGCCGCCGGTACGACAAGGTCTCCATCCGCAAGCCGGAAGCCTCGCGCAAGCGCTCTCCCGAGGTGTATGCCTTGGGTCAGGGAAAACGCGCCCACATGAAGTAAGCTCGCAACGTACGCAAGTTCGACCCCAACGCAACGCCAGCACTGAGAGGAACACCGGAGCCAATGAGGATGAACGACTTGACCAAGAACCTCCTGCTATGGGTGGTCGTCGCCGTCGTGCTGATGGTGGTCTTCCAGAGCTTCTCGCCGAAGTCCTCCGGGGCCGGCGCGCAGGGCGCGTCGTACTCGCAGTTCCTGGACCAGGTGGACAGCGGCAACGTGCAGAAGGTCGCCTTTGGCGGCGACATGCGCGGCGGCACCAGCCAGCTGACCTACACCACCCGCGGTGGGCAGTCGTCCACCATCACCGCACCGTTCGATCGTGACCTGATCAACGTGCTGCGTACCAAGAACGTGGAGATCGTGCAGGAGGAGCCGTCCAGCGGCATTTCCCTCGGCGCGATCCTGATGAATTTCCTGCCGGTCATCCTGATCATCGGCTTCTGGTTGTTCATCATGCGCCAGATGCAGGGCGGTGGTGGCGGTGCCAAGGGCGCGATGTCCTTCGGCAAGTCGCGCGCCAAGCTGCAGGGCGAAGACCAGATCAAGGTCACCTTCGCCGACGTCGCTGGCTGCGACGAGGCCAAGGAAGAAGTGGGCGAGCTGGTCGACTTCCTGCGCGACCCGTCCAAGTTCACCAAGCTGGGCGGCAAGATTCCGCGCGGCGTGCTGATGGTCGGCCCGCCGGGTACCGGCAAGACGCTGCTGGCCAAGGCCATCGCGGGCGAAGCCAAGGTGCCGTTCTTCTCGATCTCCGGTTCGGACTTCGTGGAAATGTTCGTCGGCGTCGGCGCCAGCCGCGTGCGCGACATGTTCGAGCAGGCCAAGAAGCACGCCCCCTGCATTATCTTCATCGACGAAATCGACGCCGTCGGTCGTCACCGTGGCGCCGGCCTGGGCGGCGGTCATGACGAGCGCGAGCAGACCCTGAACCAGCTGCTGGTCGAGATGGACGGTTTTGAAGGTGGCGAAGGCGTGATCGTGATCGCTGCGACCAACCGTCCGGACGTGCTGGATCCGGCGCTGCTGCGCCCGGGCCGTTTCGATCGCCAGGTAGTGGTCGGCCTGCCGGACGTGAAGGGTCGCGAGCACATCCTGAAGGTGCACATGCGCAAGCTGCCGCTGGCCGACGACGTCGAGCCGATGGTGATCGCGCGTGGTACCCCGGGCTTCTCCGGCGCCGACCTGGCCAACCTCTGCAACGAGGCTGCCCTGTTCGCCGCGCGTGGCAACGAGAAGGAGGTCCGCATGGACCACTTCGACCGTGCCCGCGACAAGATCCTGATGGGTGCCGAGCGCCGCTCGATGGCCATGAGCGAGGAGGAGAAGACCCTCACCGCCTACCACGAAGCCGGCCACGCCATCGTCGGCCGTCTGGTGCCCGAGCATGACCCGGTCTACAAGGTCACCATCATTCCGCGCGGCCGCGCGCTGGGTGTGACCATGTACCTGCCGGAAGGCGACAAGTACTCGATGAACCGCGTGGCGATCAAGTCGCAGCTGTGCTCGCTGTACGGTGGCCGCGTGGCCGAAGAGCTGATCTTCGGTGCCGACAAGGTCACCACCGGCGCCTCCAACGACATCGAGCGCGCCACCAAGATGGCCCGCAACATGGTCACCAAGTGGGGCCTGTCCGACCAGCTCGGCCCGATCGCCTATGGCGAAGAGGACGACGAGGTGTTCCTGGGCCGTTCGGTCACCCAGCACAAGAGCGTGTCCAACGACACCGCGCGCCGCATCGACGAGGAAGTGCGCAACATCCTCGACGAGGCTTACGCACGCACCACCGAGCTGATGACGGCCAACCTGGACAAGCTGCACGCGATGTCCCAGCTGCTGCTGCAGTACGAGACCATCGACGCGCCGCAGATCGACGCCATCATGGAAGGCCGCGATCCGCCGCCGCCGGCCGGTTGGAACAAGTCGAACAAGGATGGTGGCAACGACAAGGGCGGCGACGCCCGTCCGCTGCCGCCGATCGCAGGCCCGGCCGAATCGCACTGACGGCCCGCTGCACGTGACACCAGACGAGGCCGGGGCAACCCGGCTTCGTCGTTTCCGGGCCACTGGCCCATCCCGAAGAACTGATCTGACGCTGGAGCCCGCATGTCCGCCCCGAAGCCCGAACCGATTTCCCACACCGCCGAAATGGTCATCGCCACCGTGGTCGGCGTGGGTGTGGGCCTGGGGGCCGACAATCTGCTGCTGGGCTGCGTGGTGGGTATCGGTGTCGGCATCGTGCTGAGCATCGTCAGGACCCTGTACGTGGACCGAAAGCGCCGCCGCCGTTAAGGGTGTTGGCAGGGCTGCGCCCTGCACCCGCGGTAGTGCCGGTCGCTGGCCGGCAACCTCAGCAGCAACAGCAACAGCGGGCTTTCTGTAGGATGGCGGGGCGGTGTCGGAGTGCGGGGACGCTGCAAGTACGTCCCTGTAAGCTTGGCAGCCGCTTGCTCGCGTGCGCATTCCTGCGCACACGGCAAGACCGGGGTTGGGCGTCCTGCCCAACCCGCCCGAGGCATGCCTCGGGCCCATGCGGCTGACACCCCGCCCTCCGACACCGCCCCACCTCTGACAGATCTCCGCGGCTGTTGGTAGGTGTCGACCTTGGTCGACACATCTGTCAGATATCGATTGAGTCATCCACGCATGGCGTGGATCTACTGCAGATCGCAGAAAACTGTCGAAGGCGGGGTGGGTCCGGTTGCGGGGGCGTGAGCGCCATGGATGGCGCGACCGAGCCTCCATGGACGGATTCACGGCGTCTCCCGCAACCGGACCCACCCCGCCATCCCTCAGTAAACCCGCTGTTGCTCCGGCTCTTGCTGTAGCTCTGGCCTCTGCGGGTGCAGGGCGCCGCCCTGCCGAACTAAACTACCCGCCGTTGTCCCTGCAGGATTGCCCATGTTCGATACCTCGCCCCAGCTCGATTGCGCCGGCCGCATCCTGCGCCTCGACCGTGCCCGGGTCATGGGCATCGTCAATGTCACCCCGGACTCGTTCTCCGATGGCGGCGCGCACGACACCACCGAGGCCGCGGTCGAACATGGCCTGAAGCTGGTCGAAGAGGGCGCGGACCTGCTCGATATCGGCGGCGAATCCACCCGCCCGGGTGCCGCCCCGGTATCGATCGAGGACGAGCTGCGCCGCGTGATTCCGGTGATCGAGCAGCTGGCCGCCCGAACCCAGGTTCCGATCAGCATCGACACCTTCAAGCCGGAGGTGATGCGCGCGGCAGTGGCGGCTGGCGCCGGCATGATCAATGACATCTACGGCCTGCGCCAGGAGGGGGCGCTGGACGCCGCCGCTGTAGCCGGCGTGCCGGTGGTGTTGATGCACATGCAGGGTGAGCCGGGCCACATGCAGGCCGATCCACACTACGACGATGTGGTCGCCGAGGTGCATGGCTTCCTGGTGCAGCGCCTGTTCGCCGCGGAAATGGCGGGCATTGCGAAGAAGAATCTGCTGGTCGATCTCGGTTTCGGCTTCGGCAAGACCACCGCCCACAACATGACCCTGCTGGCGCGCTCCGAGCGCTTCCTGGAACTGGGCGTGCCGATGCTGGCCGGCTTGTCGCGCAAGCGCAGCCTGGGGGAACTGACCGGCCGCGACACGCCGTCCGAACGCGTGGCCGCATCGGTGGCCGCGCACCTGATTGCGGTGCAGCGTGGTGCGCGCATCGTGCGCGTGCATGACGTAGCCGCCACTGTGGATGCGCTGAAGATCTGGCAGGCGGTCGAGGCGGTGCCGACGCCACGCGCTGACGCCACGCCGACGATCCGCTGGCCGGACGAAGACTGATGGGCATCGACCGGCGGCCGCTGGCGATCGCCGTCATGGGGCCGACCGCCAGTGGCAAGACCGCCACCGCGATCGCCCTGGCGAAGCAGCTGGATGGCGAGATCGTCAGCGTCGATTCGGCGCTGGTGTACCGCCACCTGGACATCGGCTCGGCCAAGCCGGATGCGGCCGAGCGCGCGCAGGCCCCCCACCATCTGCTGGACCTGCGCGATCCCTGGCAGACCTACTCGGCAGCCGAATTCGCCGCCGATGCCGGCCGGGTCGTGGCCGACATCGTGGCACGCGGCAAGATGCCGATCCTGGCCGGTGGCACTGGCCTGTACTTCCGCGCCCTGTTGCAGGGCCTGTCGCCGATGCCGGAGGCCGATCCGGCGACGCGCGAAGCACTCAGCGCCGAGGCGGCCGAGCGTGGCTGGGCGGCACTGCACGCAGAGCTGGCCCAGGTCGATCCGGCGGCGGCCGCACGCATCCATGCTACCGACCCGCAGCGCATCCAGCGGGCGCTGGAGGTCTATCGCCTGACCGGCACCCCCATCACTGAATGGCAGCGCCGGCCGGGCGTGGCGCCGTTGCCGGTGCGCACCCTCAAGCTGATCCTGGCGCCGCGTGACCGCGCGGTGCTGCACCAGCGCATCGAGGCACGCTTCGACGCCATGCTGGCGCAGGGCTTTCTGGATGAGGTGCGGGCATTGCGCGCGATGCCGGAAATGGCCGCCGTGGAGGCGCCACTGGACCTGCCGGCAGTGCGCGCGGTCGGCTATCGCCAGGCCTGGGAGTACCTGGACGGGGAGGGCGATGCTGCCCGCTTCCGTGACAAGGCGATCTTCGCCACCCGCCAGCTGGCCAAGCGCCAGCTGACCTGGCTGCGCGGCGAGCTTGATGCGCGCTGGTTCGACCCCCATATCGACCACGAGCGCCTTGCCGGCGCGGTGTCGACCTTCGTCGCACGCTGAACCCCCGCCAGCCGTGTAACATCATCGGTCGGCGGGCGGCTCGGGGGCCGTGGCAACCGTCGGCAACCCAATAAGAACAATAATCAGGAGTGTGCAATGTCCAAGGGGCAATCGCTGCAGGATCCTTTCTTGAACGCACTGCGGCGCGAACGCGTGCCGGTTTCGGTGTACCTGGTGAACGGCATCAAGCTGCAGGGCACGATCGAGTCGTTCGACCAGTTCGTGGTCCTGCTGCGCAACACGGTCAGTCAGATGGTCTACAAGCACGCCATTTCCACGGTCGTTCCGGCACGCAACGTGAAGGTCGGTCCGGGCGGTGGTTACGTGCAGTCGGGTGAAGGTGGTCAGGCAGGTGATGAAGCAGACGAGTAATACCGGAGCGGTGAATGTTTGACCGCTCGAAGAAGGGCGAACACGCCCTGTTGATCCAGCCCCATTTCGGCAAGCTGGAAGACGATGTGCTTGAAGAGTTCGGTGATCTGGCCCGCTCGGCTGGGGCCAGCATCGCCGCGACGATCACCGCACGCCTGGATCGTCCGAATCCGTCGACCCTGATCGGCAGCGGCAAGCTGGACGAGATCAAGGCCGCGGCCGATGCCAGCGGTGCCGACCTGATCCTGGTCAACCATGCGTTGAGCCCGGGCCAGGAGCGCAACCTGGAACGTTTCCTCGAGCGCCGGGTGATCGACCGTACCGGCCTGATCCTGGACATCTTCGCCCAGCGTGCGCACAGCCACGAAGGCAAGCTGCAGGTCGAACTGGCGCAGCTGCGTCACCTGGCCACGCGGCTGGTGCGCGGCTGGACCCACCTGGAGCGCCAGCGCGGTGGTTCGATCGGCCTGCGCGGCCCGGGTGAAACCCAGCTGGAAACCGACCGCCGCCTGCTGCAGAAGCGGGTCGA
The DNA here is from genome assembly GCF_059295135.1 of Stenotrophomonas sp. INTA L402-1. Classification (NCBI taxonomy): domain Bacteria; kingdom Pseudomonadati; phylum Pseudomonadota; class Gammaproteobacteria; order Lysobacterales; family Lysobacteraceae; genus Stenotrophomonas; species Stenotrophomonas sp. INTA L402-1. The sequence goes on along the minus strand of NZ_JCAFWP010000019.1, from coordinate 48,190 downwards.
GCAGCTGCAGAAGCGGCTGGAAAAGGTCGAGGTGCAGCGCACCCAGATGCGCCGTGCGCGCGTGCGCAGCGAGCTGCCGCGTGTTGCCCTGGTGGGCTACACCAACGCCGGCAAGTCGACCCTGTTCAACGCCATGACCGGCGCCGAGGCCTATGCCGCCGACCAGCTGTTCGCAACGCTGGATCCGACCGTGCGCCGCATCGCGGTGCCGGGCGGCAACGTGGTGCTGGCCGACACCGTCGGCTTCGTCCGTGATCTGCCGCATGACCTGGTCGCTGCGTTCCGCTCGACCCTGTCCGAGGCGCGCGAGGCCGATTTCCTGCTGCATGTGGTCGACGCCGCCGATCCGCACCGCGAGGAGCGCATCGCCCAGGTCGACGAGGTACTGACCGCGGTCGGTGCCGGTGACCTGCCGCAGCTGCTGGTGTTCAACAAGATCGACCGGATCGAGGGCGCCGACGTCCGCCACGATGGCCAGGACGGTATCCCGGATGAGTCGCGTCGCGAGCGGGTGTGGATTTCCGCGCGTGACGGGCAGGGCCTGGAGCTGCTGCAGGCAGTGCTGGGCAAGCGCCTGGGCCTGCAGCATGTCACCGGCGAACTGCGCCTGCCGCCGGATGCCGGCCGCCTGCGTGCGCGCCTGCACCAGTTGGAAGTGATCCGCAGCGAGCAGGCCGACGAAGACGGCTGGCTGCTGCAGGTCGACCTGCCGATCGCAGAAGCCGAAAAGCTGGCCGCCAGTGCCGACGGCGCGCCGATCCGGGCGCTGCTGCCGGAAAAACCGCCGGAATGGTGAGCTAGCGGCCGATGCCTGGTAGTGCCGGCCGCTGGCCGGCAGCGCAACCGTGCCGGAGGAGCGCGACATCCGCCTGTCATCTGCGGTACAACGTGCAGATTCTTCACCCCACCGTCATGCCGATGTCCATTCCCACCGACGCTGAACTCAATGCCCAGTCCGCCGCGCTCGGGCAGCGCCTGCAGCAGGCTTCGCTGCAGCTGGTGACCGCTGAAAGCTGCAGTGGTGGCTGGATCGCCAAGTGCATGACCGACATCGCCGGTTCCTCGGCGTTCTTCGACTGCGGCATGGTGGTCTACAGCTACGAGGCCAAGCAGCGCCTGCTGGGCGTGCGTGCGCAGACGCTGGAGCAGTTCGGCGCGGTCAGCCGCGAAACCGTGCTGGAAATGGTGTCCGGTGCGCTGGTCAATTCCGGCGCCGGTATCGCCGTGGCGGTGACCGGCATCGCCGGTCCTGGTGGCGGCAGCCCGGACAAGCCTGTCGGCAGCGTCTGGATTGGCTGGAAGCGCCGCGGTGGCTACGCCCGTGCCGAGCTGTTCCAGTTCGACGGCGACCGCGAAGCCATCCGCCGGCAAACCGTGGCGGCGGCATTGCGCGGTATCGACGCCCAGCTGTGACATGCTGCTCCGGTAATCGTCCGGAGCACGCATGATGTGGGAAACGCTGGGCACGGTCCGTGACTTGGGCCGACTGCAGGAAATCGCCGTCGTCCTGATCCGCTATGGCTTCGGCGACGTGGTGCGGCGCATCGGCCTGGCCAGCACGCTGGAGCGGGCAGGGCGCCTGCTGCACTGGAACGAGGAGCGGCAGGAACTGTTGCGGATGACCGCGCCGGTGCGCGTGCGCAGCGCGATGCAGGATCTCGGCCCGACCTTCGTCAAGCTCGGCCAGGTACTGGCGACGCGCGTCGACCTGCTGCCGCCGGAATGGATCGCCGAGCTCTCTGAACTGCAGAACGCAGTGCCGGCGCTGCCGTACGCGGATATCCGCGAGCAGCTTGAGGCCGACCTTGGCGCATCGCCTTCAGAAGTGTTCGCCTTCCTCGATGAAACCCCGATGGCCGCCGCCTCGTTGGCGCAGGCCCACCGCGCGCGCCTGCATGACGGTCGCGAGGTGGTGCTGAAGGTGCGTCGCCCCGGCATCCGCGATGTGGTCGAGGCCGACCTGCGGCTGCTGGCCCGCTTGGCGGAGATCGTCGAGGCGCGCCTGCCGGACCTGCGCCGCTATCGCCCGGCCGAGGTGGTGCAGCAGTTCACCGTGTCGCTGCGTCGCGAGCTGGATTTCGCCGCCGAATGCCGCAATGCCGAGCGCATCGCGCGCAACTTCAAAGGCCGCGACGACATCCTGATTCCCGACGTGCACTGGCAGTGGACCTGCGAAAGCCTCAACGTGCAGGACTTCGTCGACGGCATTCCAGGGCGTGATCTGGCCGGCGTCGATGCGGCGGGGCTGGATCGGCGCGAACTGGCGCGACGCGGTGCGGACATCGTGCTGAAGATGGTGCTGGAGGACGGCAGCTTCCACGCCGATCCGCATCCCGGCAACATCATCTACCTGCGCGACGGCCGTATCGGCGTGATCGATTTCGGCATGGTCGGTGCGCTGTCCGAAGTGCGGCGCTTCCAGGTCGCGCAGCTGCTGCACGGGCTGGTCGAGCAGGACCCGCAGGGTGTGGCCGACGTGCTGCTGGACTGGGCCGGCGGCGTGGAAGTGGACGAGAACCGGCTGCAGCACGACATCAGCCAGTTCGTCGACCAGTACCGTGGCGTGCCGCTGAAGGACCTGCGCATCGGTCTGATGCTGGGCGACATCACCCAGCTGCTGCGCAGCTACAGCCTGACCCTGCCGGCCGACCTGGCGCTGATGATCAAGGCGTTCCTGACACTGGAAGGGATGGGGCGGCAGCTGGACCCGGATTTCGACATGGCCAGCGCCGCGCGCCCGTTCCTGGAACGGGTGGTACTGCAGCGCTACGCGCCCAAGGCCCTGCTCAAGCGCGGCCGCCGCAGCCTGCTGGGCCTGGTCGACTTCGCCGGTGAACTGCCACGCGACCTGCGCAAGCTGGTCCAGGCCGCCCGCCGAGGACGCCTGCAGCTGAAGGTGGAAACCACGGCGCTGCAGGGCTTCGGCGAGCAGGTGAACCGTGCGGCGAACCGGCTGGTGATGGGCATCGTCACTGCTGCCCTGATCATCGGCTCATCCATCGTGATGCACAGTGTAGGTGGCGTCTCCAGCCGCTGGCTGCTGGCGCTGGGCGTATGCGGCTTCATCGGCGCCGGCTTCTGCGGCGTCTGGATCCTGTTTTCGATCTGGAGAAGCGGCAAGCACACATAGTGTGCTTGCCGCAGCGGTTCCCAACGGGAGCCGCGGAATCGCTGCGCGATTCCTGTAGAGCCGACCGCTGGTCGGCTGCTTCTGCTCTCGCCTTTGTCTCTGCCAGCCAGGCCAAGCCCGGCGACGATTACCGAGCACAGCTCGGCACCACAGCTGTCGCCGTGTCGCCCCCGGCACTTGCAGTCCCCCTCGTTAGTAGTAATACTACTAACCATGGACCTGACCGACACCCAGCAGGCGATCCTGCAGTTGATCGCCGAGCGTATCGAGAGCGAAGGCGCGCCGCCGTCGCAGACTGAAATCGCACGTGCGTTCGGCTTCAAGGGCGTGCGCGCGGCCCAGTACCACCTGGAGGCCCTGGAGCAGGCCGGTGCGATCCGTCGCATCCCGGGCCAGGCCCGCGGCATCCGCCTGGTACAGGCGCCACCGGTCGAGAAGCTGGCCGAGCCGGGCCTGCCCGACAGCGTCCTGCGCCTGCCGGTATTGGGCCGTGTCGCAGCCGGCCTGCCGATCGGTGCCGATATCGGCTCGGACGACTTCGTGGTGCTGGACCGGGTGTTCTTCTCGCCGGCACCGGATTACCTGTTGAAGGTGCAGGGCGATTCGATGATCGACGAGGGCATCTTCGACGGTGACCTGATCGGTGTGCACCGCACCCGCGATGCTCATTCCGGACAGATCGTGGTGGCCCGAATCGATGACGAGATCACCGTCAAGCTGCTGAAGATCGCCAAGGATCGTATCCGCCTGCTGCCGCGCAATCCCGACTACAAGCCGATCGAGGTGCTGCCTGACCAGGACTTCTCGATTGAGGGCCTCTATTGCGGCCTGTTGCGACCCAACCGTTGACCCGTTCCATAGCGCATTACCCCGCGGTCTTTTGTGGCGATTCTCTGGTTCCACTGAGGTTGGTACGGATGTCCGATAATTCTTTTCAGAGCGCCGGGCAGAATCTCAGCCTGTGCGATACGTCCGACTTAAAGTGAACCCATGGCAAAGAAGACCCCCAAAGACAGCACCTCCAACGACACGACCTCTGCAAGGACCAATCCGATGGACGAGAACAAGAAGCGCGCCCTCGCTGCAGCTCTGGGCCAGATCGAAAAGCAGTTCGGCAAGGGCTCGGTGATGCGCATGGGCGACCGCGTGGTCGAGCCCGTCGAAGCCATCCCGACCGGTTCGCTGATGCTCGACATCGCGCTGGGCATTGGCGGTCTGCCGAAGGGCCGTGTCGTTGAAATCTACGGGCCGGAATCCTCGGGCAAGACCACGCTGACCCTGCAGGCCATCGCCGAATGCCAGAAGATGGGCGGCACCGCGGCCTTCATCGACGCCGAGCACGCGCTGGACCCGATCTACGCCGCCAAGCTGGGCGTGAACGTGGACGACCTGCTGCTGTCGCAGCCGGATACCGGCGAGCAGGCGCTGGAAATCGCCGACATGCTGGTCCGTTCGGGTTCGGTGGACATCCTGGTGATCGACTCGGTCGCCGCGCTGACCCCGAAGGCCGAAATCGAAGGCGAGATGGGCGACCAGCTGCCGGGCCTGCAGGCCCGCCTGATGAGCCAGGCGCTGCGCAAGCTGACCGGCAACATCAAGCGCTCCAACACCCTGGTGGTCTTCATCAACCAGCTGCGCATGAAGATCGGCGTGATGATGCCGGGCCAGAGTCCGGAAACCACCACCGGCGGCAACGCGCTGAAGTTCTACGCTTCGGTGCGCCTGGACATCCGCCGTATCGGCGCAATCAAGAAGGGCGACGAGATCATTGGCAACCAGACCAAGATCAAGGTCGTCAAGAACAAGCTGGCGCCTCCGTTCAAGCAGGTCATCACCGAGATCCTGTACGGCGAAGGCATCAGCCGCGAGGGCGAGCTGATCGACATGGGTGTGGATGCCAAGCTGGTCGAGAAGGCCGGCGCTTGGTACAGCTACGGTGAAGAGCGTATCGGCCAGGGCAAGGACAACGCCCGTGGCTACCTGCGCGACAACCCGACGGTCGCTGCCAAGCTTGAAGCCGAGCTGCGCGAGAAGTTCCAGCCGACCGAAGCCACCCGTGAGGAAGGCGACGACGAAGGTGACGACGAATAAGGCTTGCTGTGGGGCAGGGCGGCGCCGTCAGTGACGTCGCCCTGTCCCGCAGGTTCGAATCGCCCAGGGATGGGCTGGGCGCCACGGATGGCGCCACCCTTGGAGCACCGATGTCCGACGCCGACGACATTCCCACCGGCCGCAAACGCCGGCCGCGCGAGCAGACGCCCGTGCAACGAGCGCTGGGCCTGCTGGTCCGCCGCGAGCACTCGCGCAAGGAGCTCACCCGCAAGCTGACCGCACGCGGCATCGAAGACGAAGCCGCGCAGGCGGCTGTGGCCAAGTTGACAGAGGCCGGCTGGCAGGACGACACCCGTTTCGCCGAGAACCTGGTGCGGATGCGCGCCAACACCGGTTATGGGCCGATCCATGTCCGCGCCGAGCTGGGCACTCACGGCCTGGACAGTGCCGCGATTGCCGCGGCGATGGACAGCTACGAAGGCGACTGGCAGGAAAATGCCCGTGATCTGGTCCGCCGACGCTTTGGCGAGGCCGGTCCGCAGGACCTGACGCAGCGGCGCAAGGCCGCCGATCTGCTGGCCCGACGGGGCTTCGACGGCGACAGCATCCGCCGTGCGACCCGCTACGACCCGGATGACTGAGACTGGCGGCGCCGGGCCTGATACCCTTTAGGTTTTCGGCGGTCCCTCGCGACCCTGGCCAACGCGGCCGGTGGTCCGGGCCCGCCGGCCCGCAGACTGCCAGCCCCCAATGAACGCATCCGCCAAATTCACGACTTCCCAGATCCGCAGCGACTTCCTTGAATTCTTCAAGGGCAAAGGCCACACCATCGTGCCGTCGGCGCCGCTGGTGCCGGGCAATGATCCGACCCTGCTGTTCACCAACTCCGGCATGGTGCAGTTCAAGGACGTGTTCCTTGGCGCGGAGAAGCGCAGCTACGTGCGCGCGGCCGACGTGCAGCGCTGCCTGCGCGCGGGCGGCAAACACAACGACCTCGACCAGGTCGGCTACACCGCACGCCACCACACCTTCTTCGAAATGCTGGGCAACTGGTCGTTCGGCGACTACTTCAAGAAGGATGCGATCGCCTGGGCCTGGGAGCTGCTGACCCAGGTCTGGAAGCTGCCGGCCGAGCGCCTGCTGGTCACCGTCTACCAGACCGACGACGAGGCCTACGCGCTGTGGCGCGACATGGTTGGCGTGCCGGAAGAGCGCATCGTGCGCATCGGCGACAACAAGGGCGCACCGTTCGCCTCGGACAACTTCTGGCAGATGGCCGACACCGGTCCGTGCGGCCCTTGCACCGAGATTTTCTACGACCACGGTGACCATATCGCCGGCGGCCCCCCGGGCTCCCCGGATGAGGACGGCGACCGCTTCATCGAAATCTGGAACCTGGTGTTCATGCAGTTCGACCGCCAGCCGGATGGCACCCTGGTGCCGCTGCCGGCGCCGTGCGTGGATACCGGCATGGGCCTGGAGCGCCTGGCGGCGATCCTGCAGCACGTGCACACCAACTATGAGATCGACCTGTTCCAGGCGCTGATCCGCAAGGCGTCCGAGCTGACCGGCACCGCCGACCTGGAAAACAAGTCACTGCGCGTGATCGCGGACCACATCCGTGCCTGTTCGTTCCTGATCGTCGACGGCGTGCTGCCGTCCAACGAAGGCCGCGGCTACGTGCTGCGCCGTATCATCCGCCGCGCCCTGCGCCACGGCTGGATGCTGGGCGTGCGCCAGCCGTTCTTCAGCAAGCTGGTGCCGACCCTGGTCGAGCAGATGGGCGAGGCCTACCCGGAACTGCCGGCGGCGGTGGATACCGTCACCCGTGCGCTGCAGGCCGAGGAAGAGCGTTTCGCTGAAACCCTCGATGCCGGCATGAAGATCTTCGAGGACGTGGCCGGCAAGGCCAGCAATGGCGTGATCCCGGGCGTTGACGCGTTCCGCCTGTACGACACCTATGGCTTCCCGCTCGACCTGACCCAGGACATCGCCCGCGAGCGCGACCTGACCGTCGACATTGCCGGCTTCGACGCCGCGATGGAGCAGCAGCGCGAGACCGCGCGCGCCGCCGGCAAGTTCGGTGGTGGCGTGACCCTGCCGGCCGAGCTGGTGGCGACCCTCAGCCCAACCGTGTTCCTGGGGTATGACCGCCTGCAGGCCGACGGCCTGACCGTGCTGGCGCTGCTCAAGGACGGTCGTCCGGTGCAGTCGGCCGATGCCGGTGATGCGGTCATCGTGATCACCAACCAGACCCCGTTCTACGCCGAGTCCGGCGGCCAGGTCGGCGACACCGGCGTGCTCACCGGCAACGGCGTGCGCCTGGTGGTGGAAGACACCCAGAAGTTCGCCGGCCAGTTCCATGGCCACGTCGGCACCCTGTCCGAAGGCGGCCTGAAGGTCGGTGACGTGCTGTCCGGCCAGGTCGATGGCGAGCGCCGTGGCGCCACCATCCTCAACCACTCTGCCACCCACCTGCTGCACGCCGCCCTGCGCGAAGTGCTCGGCACCCACGTGCAGCAGAAAGGCTCGCTGGTCGCTCCGGACCGCCTGCGTTTCGACTTCTCGCACTTCCAGCCGATCAGCGCGGAAGAGCTGGCGGTGATCGAGCGCAAGGTCAACCAGCAGGTGCGTGCCAACAACGCTGCCGAAGTGCACAACATGGGCATGCAGGAAGCGCTGGACTTCGGCGCGATGGCCCTGTTCGGTGAGAAGTACGGCGAACACGTGCGCGTGCTGAAGATGGGTGACTACTCCACCGAGCTGTGCGGCGGTACCCACGTCAACCGCACCGGCGACATCGGCCTGTTCAAGATCACCTCCGAGGGCGGTGTTTCCGCCGGCGTGCGCCGTATCGAAGCGGTCACCGGCCAGGGCGCCCTGGATTACGTGGACGCCGAAGAGGCCCGCCTGGCCGAAGCCGCCGACCTGCTCGGTGGCAGCGCTGCCGACGTGGTCGAGAAGATCCGTGCCCTCGGTCAGCGCCAGAAGCAGCTGGAGCGCGAACTGGACGCCGTGAAGGCCAAGGTTGCCGCCGGTGCTACCGCCGACCTGTCCGGCCAGGCGGTCGAGGTTGCGGGCGTGAAGGTGCTGGCCGCCCGTCTGGAGGGCTTCGATGCCAAGGCCCTGCGTGACGCCATGGACCGCCTGAAGCAGCAGCTGGGCAATGCGGTGATCGTGCTGGCCGGCGCCCAGGACGGCAAGGCCGCCCTGGTCGCGGGTGTGAACGGCAGCGCAATGGGCAAGGTCAAGGCCGGGGAACTGTTGTCCCATATCGCCGGTCAGATCGGGGGCAAGGGCGGCGGACGCCCGGACCTCGCCCAGGGTGGTGGCGAGGACGGGCCCGCCCTTGCCACTGCGCTGGCTGCAGTCGTCGAATGGGTCAGCCCCCGCCTGTGATGAACCTGGCCGTCCCCCTCCTTGTAGGAGCGGGACGGCTGACGGTACCATTGCGAATCTTTTCCCTTTGTCGTGGTAGCGCTTCTTGACGGAGCGTCAAGCCGGTGGGGGATACCCTTCCACACGGTTCCATGGAGACTTACAAAAATGTTGATCCTGACTCGCCGCGTCGGCGAAACCCTGATGATCGGAGACTCGGTGAGCGTCACCGTGCTTGGCGTCAAGGGTAACCAGGTGCGTATCGGCATCACCGCGCCGAAGGACGTCGCTGTGCATCGCGAAGAGATCTATCAGCGCATCCAGCGTGGTGATGAAGCCGGTGGCACCGGTAGCGAAAATTCTGCCGAATAACGCTTTACCTTCGCACTCGATTAACGTTATGATTCACGCCCCGCTGAGGTGCAACGCACCAGACGCGGAGAAAACCCCGGAGTGATGCCCGAGTGGCCGAAGGGGCTCCCCTGCTAAGGGAGTATAGGGTCAAAAGCTCTATCGAGGGTTCGAATCCCTCTCACTCCGCCAGATACAAAGAAGCGCCTGCAGATCCTCGATCTGTAGGCGTTTTTCTTTATCCGACACTCGAAAGTACAGCCGGCGTGGAGCTGACTATCCTGGCTGATCGGTACGGATGGCAGGCGTTGGCATGGGCGCGGGCGTCGCCGCTGGTGCCGGAGCGGGCGCACCGGGCAGCTGTGGCGGTTCAAGATAGCGAGTTGGGGTTTCCCGCCACAGCAAGGCAAGCGTGCAGTCGTTGGCACGTTCCCTGCACATTCTTTCGGCCTTCCGCTGCGCGGCGTCCGCGGTCTTCTCACCCAGTGCAAAGCCCAACGCAATCGTGCCGGTCGCTATGGCCGAATAGCCTTCGCTGCTGGTGCTGGCGGACTGACCGCAATTGCGCGATCGCGCTGCGCAGTAGTGCAGCGACTGCTGCATCGCAGTGGTGAGGGAAGATTGGTTCATCGAATAGCCGTAGCGGCCATCCTTGTCGTAGGTGATCGCAGACGCAGCACTTGCGCCTGATGAAACGGACAACAACAGTGCCAGTGAAACCGCATGCTTCCAGTTCATCACGCTCTCCTTCTCTGCCGATGGTGAATCAACCGGGGAGCGTGGTGCAACCACGCAGGGGGTGCGATGGACGACGCCTGCAGGCCGTCTGCCTGCAGGCGTGTACCGATGCATCCGGTTGTCAGAGCTTCACCGTCACACCCACCTGGAAGCCACGCCCGGGCAACGGTGCGATGTACTTCAACGGCGAGTTGTGCGGCCGTGCTTCTTCATTGAGCAGGTTGCTGCCGTTGACGAACACCTCCACGCCGGCGATGTAGCTGTTGCGTACCGGCAGTTCGCGGCTGACCTGCAGGTCGACCAGGTTGAACGCATCCAGTGGCACCTCCTCGCTGACGTTGCGGCCGAGGTACTTCTGCCTGTCGTAGTAGGTGCTGGACAACTGCGCCTTCCAGCCCTCGCGCTGCCACTGCAGGTTGGCGCCGTAGCGGTTGGTCGGCATGTTCGGCAGGTACTCGCCGTCGTTGTGGGCACGCAGCGAATCGGGGCGGTCGGCCTTGTTCTTCACCAGGTCGGCGAAGGCGGAGACATTCAACGTGCCGAAGCGGCCCAGGTCCAATGCCTGCGAAGCATCGATCTCGAAGCCCTTCACCGTGGTGTCGGTCTGCTTCCAGTACTTCAGTGGCAGGCGGTTGGCGGTCTGCAGGCCGGAGTAGCCGAGGTAGAGGTAGTTCTCGTACTGCATCCGGTACGCGGTGGCGGACAGCTCGAAACCGCCGAGATGGAACAGGCCGGTCAGCTCCAGGCTCTTCGCGCGTTCCGGCTCCAGATTCTGGTTGCCTTCTTCCTGGGTCATCACCGAATAGTGAGCGTTGCTCGCATACAGTTCGTTGATCTCCGGTGCGCGCTGCGAAGACGAGTAGCGAACCTTGGCCGCGAACATCGGCCCCAGCTCGACATACGAACCCAGGCTGTAGCTGTTGAGCCGGTAGTCGCGGTCCTGCAGTTTGGTGTTGGCGGCATTGCGCGCGGTCTTGAAGCGGCTGGGCTGCAATTCGTGATCCACACGCTCGTGGCGCATGCCTGCATCGAAGGTGGCCCAGCCGAAGTCCAGCGTCTCCTTCAGGAACACCGCATTGCTGCGCGTGTCCACGTCCGGCAGGTAGCGCTGCGAGCCGCTGCCGGTGACATCACGCGACTGATGGCTGAAACCGAGCAGGCCGCTGAGAGGGCCGATGCGTTGATGGCTGAGCAGCAGCTCGGCCTGGGTGCTCTCGAAATCGTAGTCGTTGGCCTTGGTGGCGCCCAGCCGCTCGCCTGAGGTGTTGTCCAGCTTGGAAACACGGAGTTCCGCGCGCTCGAACCACGGCAGTGGATCACGCAGCAGGGCTTCCAGCGCGTAGCGCTGTTGCTTGATCACCACGCCCACCGGCAGGCCATCGGCATAGTTGGAACCGAACGACAGGTTCTGCATCGAGAAGCCTGGAACGCCGTACTCGCTGTCCTTGGCATCAATGCTGACACCCACGTAGCCACGGTCGAAGAACAGGGTCGAGCCGAAGGCCACCTGACTGTTGCGCGCATAGCTGTTGCCCAGTCGGCGATGGTAGTTGGGCGTCACATCGTTGTTGATCTGCTTCTGCACATACGACGGCGTACCGGGCACGTAGGTCGGGTTGACCGGATTGATGTAGGTGCGGCGCTGCCAGACCGAGGTCGGATTGTTGGTGTAGAACGAGAAATCACCATCGGCCCAGTCCGGGTTCTCGGTCATGAACTGGTCGATGTACGGCTGCGAGGCCTTGTTGTAGAGCTGCTGGACGCGCGCCTCTTTCTGGCAGGCGTCGGCCAGTGCCGAGTTGACGCCCCCGCCGGCCGGGAACAGCCCGGTGTTGCAGACGCTGGCCTTGCTGTTGCCGGGGATGTCGTAGTGCGAGATGCGTTGCCGCGACACCTGCAGATTGGTGGAGATGTTGCGCTGGTTGTTGAAGTTCATGCGGAAGCCCTGCGCGTCGGCCGCGTTGAAGCCCTTGCGCAGGACCAGTTCCATCGACTGATCCTTGTCTTCCATGCTGCGCGAGATCAGGCCCGAGTCGATCTCCACGCTGCCGCCGATCGCATTGCCCCCATAGCGCACGGTGTCGGAGGACTTGTTGACGGTGACGCTGCGTACGAACAGCGGATCGAACGGGATGTTGATGTCACCGCTGATCGCGTTCATGCCCAGAATCGATTGGCCGTCCTGCAGGATCTGCACACGGTTGCCGCTGAGGCTGCGGATGACCGGAGCGCCCGCGTTTGGCCCGAAGGCGCTGCTCTGCACACCGGAGACGTGTTCGAGCAGGCCGCCGAGGGTGCGGTTCTGCGCCTGCGGATTGTCGACGGTGACCCGGCTGTCGATGCGCGAGGGCTGGGAGGCCTGGACCTGGAGGGTGGGGAGGGTGGGTTCGTCCGCGGCCTGGGCGGTGTGGACGGCGAACAGAATGGCTGCAGCAAGGAGATGGCGGCGCATGACACGATCCGTGAAGTTGATGTGAAATGTTATAACGTAACTCTTTGTATCGACAAGGGCGGATTGGGCCTTGCCACCAGGGCTGGATATGAGAACGGTTCTCATATGAGAATGGCGGGTGATTTTTCACGGGCGCACCATGCACAGCCTCACCCTCGCCGACCTGGACCGCCTGGGCCGCAGCAGCGGCTTCCGCTATCGGCTGCCCGCACTTGCGTCCGCCGCGGATTCGGGTGCGCTGTGCGTGGTCGAGGGCAGGGTGGAACAGCGCTGCTTGCGCCCTGGCATCAGCCTGGCGCTGTCGGACGTGGTCGCGCATCAGCCGTTCGAGGCGACTTCGGAGGCACCCCCGCCGTTCGCTGCGATCGTGATGCTGGAAGGTCGTGCCGGAGCACGCCTGGAAGGGCAGGCTGTGATCGGCATGAACCGCGGCGCCGGCGCGATGGTGTTGGCCGATGCCACGCCGATGACTGCGATTCATCCGGCCGGTCAACGGATGCGCAGTCTGAATGTCTCGCTGGATGCACCGGCCGAGATGGATGATCCGGTGATCAGCGAACTGCTGTTGCAGGCGCATCGCCATGGTCGCCGGCGGCTGCACAGCTGGCAGGTACCCGCGCATCTTGAACATGCCGCCGAACAGTTGCTGTCGGGGACCTGGCAGGGCGCAATGCATGCGCTGCTGTGCGAGGGTGTGGGCCTGCAGATGCTGGCGATGGCGTTGGGTGCGCCTGCCCAGGAGGCATCGCCGGACCAGCGTGTTTCAGCACGTGATCGCCGCATGCTGCAACGGGTGATCGACTGCCTGCAGGCATCACCTGCGGCTGACCACAGCCTGGAGGATCTGGCGCGCCTGGCCTGCATGAGCCCGAGCAGCCTGCGGCTGAAGTTCCAGCAGGTGCACCGGTGTTCGGTGTTCGCCTGGCTGCGCGAGCGGCGCCTGCAGTTGGCCTGCGAGCAGCTGCGGCAGGGCTGCAGCGTGCAGCAGGCCGCACACTTCGTCGGCTACCGGCACGCCACCAATTTCGCGACCGCATTCCGCGCGCGCTACGGCATCGCGCCCAGCGAGCTTCGCTGAGTCCGGACCACCGTCGGCAGTGCGCATACGCCTGCTGCATCCGCGCATACGTGCGCTCACGCTCAAATGACAATAATTCTCATCCAGCCTTTCCTTCCCGCTGGATCTCCCATGCCTGCCTGTTTCCGCCCGTGTGCCCTGGCTAGCGCCATCGGCACGACCCTGGCGCTGTTCAACGCTGCCCACGCCGCCGAACGCACTCCGTCCGTAACGCCTTCCCAGCTTCCAACCGTGCAGGTCACGGCCGACCTCGATGGCAGCACCGAAACGTCGCGTTCCTACACCACCGACTCGATGGGCACGGCGACCGGACTGTCGCTGACCTCGCGGCAGACCCCGCAATCCGTCAGCGTGGTCACCCGCCAGCAGATCGAGGACCGTGGCCTGCTCAGCACCGCCGATGCCTTGGCGACCGCACCTGGCATCTCGGTCACGCGCAGCGACGCCAACCGCTACTCGTTCTCCGCACGCGGCTTCGACATCGACAACTACCAGTTCGATGGCGTGGTGATGCCGGTGCTGTCGCCGTGGAATTTCGGCGAGAACAACCTGGACATGGTGGTGTACGACCGCATCGAGATCGTGCGCGGCGCCAACGGCCTGATGACCGGCGCCGGCAATCCCTCGGCGGCAGTGAACTACGTGCGCAAGCGCCCGCTGCGCGAGTTCGCTGCCAGTGGTGGCATCAGCCTCGGCAGCTGGGACGCACGGCGCGCGTGGGCGGATGTGTCCAGCCCGCTGAGCCGGGAAGGGCGTGTGCGTGGTCGCCTGGTGGCCGCGCAGGCAGAGGGCGACAGCTACACCGCTGGCCTGGACAGTACGGCGAAGACGCTCTACGGCGTGGTCAGCGTGGACTTGGGCGAGGACACCGGGTTGATCGCCGGCATCTCCTACCAGGGCAACGACAACCGTGGCTTCGGCAGCGGCTTCGCGCTGTTCAACGCCGATGGCACGCGCACCCGTTTCGACCGCTCGGTATCAGCCACCGCGCCGTGGGCACGGATGACCACCGACACCCGCAATGGCTTCTTCGACTTCAACCATCGTTTCGGCAACGACTGGCAGGCGCGCGTGTCCTACAGCCGCTCGCATACCGACATGGAAATGAAGCATCTCTATCGCGGTGGCTACCCCGACCCGGTCACTGGCGCCATGACCAATGGCAACAGCTTCACCCGCTACGACGGTCCGGTGCGCCGCGAAGCGATCAGCGCCAGCCTGACCGGTCCGTTCCAGCTGTTCGGCCGCCAGCACACTGCGTCCATCGGCTGGTCGCGCTCACGCGATGAAATCGCGCTGGGGCAGTACCGCGCGCTGGCGCCGCTGCCGCCGCTGGCCAGCTATCTGGACTGGCACGGGCCGGGCACGCCGGAGCCGACGTGGGCCAGCAGCAAGACCCAGGCCGACGATCTGGACAACCATCAGAGCGGTGCCTACGCGGTGGCGCGGCTGTCGCTGGCCGATCCGCTGCACGTGATCGTCGGTGGCCGCATGAGCAACTGGGAGACCGACCAGGTCTACTTTGGCACCAAGCGGAAGTACCGCTACCGCAACGAGTTCGTACCGTATGCCGGCGTGGTCTGGGATTTCAACGGCTACAGCAGCGTGTACGCCAGCTACACCGGCATCTTCAAGCCGCAGAACAACCGCAACGAATCCGGGCAGATCCTCGATCCGGTCAGTGGCCGCAGCTATGAGCTGGGCCTCAAGGGCAGCTGGCTGCAGGAGCGCTTGAATGCGTCGGCGGCGCTGTTCCGCACCCAGCAGGACAACCTGGCCGAGGCCACTGGTGGTCTGGTCGAGGGCAGCACGCAGGCGGCCTACCGTGCGGTGAAGGGCGCAACCGTGGATGGCCTGGAACTGGAGCTGGCCGGCGAGCCGCTACCGGGCTGGAGCCTGGGTACCAGCTTCACCACCTTCATCGCGCAGGATGCACAGGGACGGGCGATCAACACCGCCAAGCCGCGCAGCCTGTTCAAGCTGTTCACTACCTGGCGGCTGCCGGGTGCCTGGGACCGGCTGACGATCGGCGGTGGCGTTGACTGGCAGAACCGCATGTACCAGACCGCCACCGCGCCAGGGAATCGCCGTGTGCCGGTGGAGCAGCCCGGCTACGCGCTGGTGAACCTGATGGCGCGCTATCAGTTCAGTTCCAATGTGTCGGCCGCAGTCAACATCAACAACCTGTTCGACCGCCACTACTACTCGCAGATCGGCTTCTACAACCAGGGCTGGTACGGCGCGCCGCGAAACGTGATGTTCACGCTGAAGGTCGGCTATTGAGGCGGCAGTGGCGAGGTTCAGGGATCCAGTGGATCCATCGGGTCGATGCGAAGTGATTCGGGCGCTGGCACGAAGGTGATCGCGTACGGTGAAATGCGTGAACCGACCTTGCCGGGAACGTAGCCCAGCTCACGGCGGTTGCGGTCACTGAACCCGCTGCTGGCGACCGAATCGATATGCGACGGACTGCTGACCACCAGTGCCGGTTGCCGCGGCGGTGCCTGCAGGGCCGCCAGCAGGCGGGCTGCATTGCGCAGGTTGGTGGTGGTGTGGCGGGCATACGGTTCGATGATGATCGCATCTGCGGGAATGCCGAAGCGCGCGATCAGCGCTTCGCGCATCTGCACCGCTTCGACGCTTCGGGTGCCGCGTGGATGCACGGCGCCACCGGAGACGATGATGAAATGTGCATCGCCCGCCGCATAGCGCTGCGCAGCGGCTTTCAGGCGCAGCTTGCTGCCAGCGCTGAGTGGGGTGGTCAGCTCGTCCGGTCCCTGGCCCAGCACGATGATCGCTGTGTACGGATGCGCATTCCAATCGAACTGCCGCGCGCGCGCGAATGGCGCGGCGTTCATTCCCGCGTTGATGGGCTCGAAGCGGATCGCATCGAGGCGGCCATTGGCATCAAGCAGGCCCACCGCCACGGCGATGCTGCGATCGAATGCGGTGTAGGCCGCGCCGGCGTCCACTTCGCTCATCTGCATGGCAATGGCAACATCGCCGGCCAGTCGCGTGCTGCCCGCCGCACCGACCGGGCCGTCGATGGCGTCGTAGCGGGGCGGCTGGCCGTGGCCGTAGACGGAGAGGATGTTGTTGAGGCCCGCAAGCTCTCTTTCGATGGCATCGGCGCGCGCCGGAACCGCGGTGGTCAGCAGGCCTGCCTGCGCCGGCGTCCAGTGTGCCGCCTCGAGTGTGCAGGCAGTGGTCCGGCAGGCCGCCAGCTGCTGCATGCGTTCGGCCAGGGCGGCGCGCGCACGATCGGGCAACGTATCGTGCTTCAGCTGCGCGAGGGTCGGAAACAAGCGCGAGGCGAGGGCGGCGCTGTCGCGGTCATCGGCGGCTGCCGCAAGCGGCAGCACAGCCGTGGCCAGCAGGGCGAGGGACAAGCTCAATCGTCGGTGCATCACCAGCTCCTGCTGACCATCAGGCGGACGTTGCGGCCGAACAGCGGCCGTCCATAGATTGCCTCGGCCGAACCCTGTCCGGCCAGGGCGTCGGTGCGGGTGTTGCCCTCGGTGAGCCCCTTTTCATTGGTCAGGTTGTCGCCCACCAGCTGTGCGCCCCAGTTGCCGCGCTTCCATGAAACGCCCAGCCCCAGGGTCTGGTAGGCAGGCAACGCGGTCTGGTTGAACAGATCGACATATGACTTGCCGACCACGTCATAGCGCAGCCAGGTCTCGAACTGGTCCTGGCCGTACTGGAAACTGAAGGTCGGCCGCAGGCTGCCGTAGAGCTTGGGTTCGCGGACGATCTGCTTGCCGTTGACCGCGGCCGGATCGGCGCCGGAATCGTTCTGCAGGCTGTCGTACTGCGGATCGCTGACCGTGATCGAGCCGGCGATGCTGAACCAGTCCAGCGGCCGGAACATGCCATCCAGCTCGATGCCCTTGGAGACGGCGGTGCCGATGAAGGGCACCGACTGGTCATTGCGGCCGGTCGTCGGATTGAAGGCGACGAAGGACGCATTGAGTGGATCGAACTTGGTGTAGAACGCGGTCAGGTAGAGATAGGACCGGCCGAACCCGGCCTTCAAGCCCAGCTCGTACTGGTCCAGCTGGGTCTGCACGATGGTGGGGTCGATCGAGCGCGCCACCGACGAATTGGGAACGATCTCCATGTGCGACACGCGGGCATAGGCGCCTACGGTGGCAGTGAAATCGTAGTTGGCACCGACCGTCCAGTTGGTGGCGGTCGGGTTCAGGCGATGGTTCTGGACGACGCCGGTGAACCGGCGCGTGGTGTTGTCGGCCAGTGTGTTGCGGTCGCCGAGGTCGACCTGGGCGGTCTGCTCGGCATAGCCCTCGTAGCGGTAGCGCTCATGGCGGATGCCGGCATCAAGCTTCAAACGGTCCGTCAGTGCCCAGGTGTCATTGGCATACACCGCGAACATGCGGGCATCGACCTTGCCGCGATTGAGGGTGGTGGTGTAACGCAGCGTGCCCTTGTCGGTGACATAGCCCAGTGGGGCGCCATCGTTACCGTAGGCCACCAGATCAAGCAGGCGTGGCTTGCCGCGCATCTCCATCAGCATGTCCTGGTACAGGCTGAAGGACGTGGTGCCGAAGAAGGCGGTGTACGCGCCGATGTTCAGATCGTGGCTGCCCCAGGCCGTTTCAAACAGCCGCGTCGCACTGAAATCGGCCTGACCGGAGTAGAAGTCCGAATCAGCAGCACGGTACTGGGCCGAGATCACTAGGCCGGAGTCGGCGTAGGGATCGTAGGCAGTGGCGCCGTTGCTGCCGGCCAGCGCGTAGCCCATCCGCGCGACACCGGCACCGAAGGCGGTACGGGCCGCGCCCAGATAGCCGTTGGCGAAGCTGCGTGCGTCGACCGGATTGGTGGTCGAGTACAGCGCGTCGAAGGTATTGCGGCCCTTGGTGTAGCCGGATTTCAGCGACAGGGTCCAGTCGGTGGCGGTGTTCTCGTATTGGAAGCCGATGTTGCCGAAGCGCATGTGGCGGCCATCGGCCAGATCGCGGTTCATGCCCTGCAGGACACCGCCGCCATCGAGGTACTTCAGGTTGACACTGCGCAGCGAGGGCGAGTTCAGGGTGCCGTCGAAGTAGTCGATGTAGGGATCCAGCGGGACGCTGGGATTGCGAGGGTCGGCGACCGGGATCGGCAGGTAGAACGTATTGTGGTCGTCAACGAAGGTTCCGCTGACCTTGAACCAGCTGGTGTCGTCGAAGTAGTGCTTGATGTTGCCCCTGATCTGCCCGCCCTTGTCATTGGGGAAGCCGTTGTCGCGGTAGCCATCGTGCTGACGCAGGAATCCACCGACCGCATAGAAGGTGTCCTTGCCCAGCGCGCCCGACTGGTACATCTCACCGCGGTACAGGCCGGTATCGCCGATGGTCAGCTGCGCCTTGCCGTGGGTGTCTTCGGAACCCTCGGCCAGGATGTTGTTGACGATGGCACCACCGCTGCTCGCATAGATCGGTGCGGGGCCACCACGTACGATCTCTACCCGCTGGTTCATCACGTCGAACCGGTTCATGCCGTCGCCGGAATTGAAGAAGTGGCCGTCCAGCTCCTGGTAGAGCGGCAGGCCCTCCTGCTGGAAGGCAATGAAGCCGCGGTCAGTGGGAATGCCACGCAGCCGGGTGATGTTCTGTACTTCACCACCGGTGGCCTCGACATGGATGCCGGGTACTGAGCCGAGCAGGTCGGCATAGCTTTTCGGTGCGAGTTTCTGCACGTCTTCGCGGCTGAGTGAATTGACCGCGAAGGACGCATCGAAGCGACGCTGGGTGCGTGCCGCACCGGTAACCACCACCGCATCCAGCGTTGCAGCGTCGGCACTGTCCTTGTTCTGGACGGGGGCGTCCTGCGCAGACGCACTGCCGTGCAGGGTGATCAGGGCCAGGGAGATGCCCAGGACCAGAGGGCTGATGTTCATCGGAGGGCGGCCATGCAGGGAAGGGGGACCGCTGCACGGTAGGTCCGGGCGATGACGGAATTGTTTACTTCGGCGGAAATAAACAATTAAGCGAGGGCGTCGGCGCCCAGCTGATGGATCGGCAGCAGCGCCGCGCCCACCGATACCGCAGATCCTCCCAGCCGCGACACATGCACCTGCGGCAGGCGCAGGCTGTCCAGCGCACTGCTCCAGCGTGCCGGTTGCTGCAGGTGTTGCCCCAACACTTCCAGTACCTGCCTTGGCAGTGAGCCGGACAGGATCACGGCGCCAGGATCGAGCCATGCCACACCGGTATTGGCCGCCACGCCCAGCTGGTTGCCCGCACGTTCTGCCCAGGCATTGATGATGCCGGCATGGGTGTGCAGGCAGGCCTCCAGTTCGAACAGTGAAGGAATGCCGGCGCCGGCGTCGCGCAACGTGGCCAGCAGGTCGATGCCCGAGGGACGCGGTGCGTCCATCCGGAACAGGCGACCGATATCGCCGGCATTGCCGAACTCACCGCGCATCACATCACGTCGATGGATCACGCCACCGCCCACGCCGTGGCCGACATACAGCAACAGCGCCGACGCGCAGTCGCGGATCAGTCCGCTGTCGTAGTATTCCGCCAGCGCCGCCAAGGTTGCATCGTTCTCCACCCAGACCGGGAAGCCGAAGTAGTCTTCGAAGAACTGGTCGTTGTCGATATCGCGCCAGCCATGCAGCCAGTCCACCGCGTGCCGGCGTGCCGGACCGGTTTCGACCACGGGCCCGGGGACCGCCACGCCGAGGCCGAGGAAACGGGCGCGCATGAGCCCGGTGCGGCTGGTGAGGCTGCGCAGGCGCTGGTCCACCGCGTGCACGAAGTCGTGTGGATCCGCGCTGTCGAATGCGGTTGCATCGTGGGCGATGACCTGGCCGGCAAAATCCACCAGCGCGATCTCCAGCCAACCGGGGTGCACCGTGGCACCGGCGGCATAGCCCCCCCGCCCGGACAGTGCCAGTGGCACCGATGGACGCCCCCGTTGGCCATCGGACAGTTGTCCCTGTTCCTCGATCACCTCCAGCATCAACAGTTCACGCGCCAGGCGGGTCAATGCACCGTTGTGCATGCCCAGCTGGTGGGCAATGGTGATGCGGGGAACAGCGCCCATCGTGCGCAACAGCCAGATGATGCGCTTGTGGTCGGCATCCAGCGCGATCAGCGGTTTGCGGCGCAGCCGCGATGCAGGAGCCAGGTTCATGGGTGCAGGCCCTCGGTATGCGGAAGCACGACCGGCCAGGCCAATGCGGCCAGCGACAGCAGACTGCCGACGGCAACCAGCGAGACCAGTACGGCAGAGGTGCCCGGATCACCGGCCTGTATGCCGGGCAGCAGCTGGCCCAGCAGCAATGAGGAGGCGGCAATGGACAGTTTCATGGTTCCAGTGAGCAGCGCAAAACAGCTAAGGTCATCCTCGCGCCCGCTGCGGGCGGCATGGCGACGGGCGATCAGCGCGGTGCGCCGCCACAGCACCAGGCCGACACTGGCTACCGCCGCCCCATGGACAGCGGCACACGCAATCGCTACAGGCAGGGAGGGCTTGGCCTGGTAAACGCAGACGGCAGCGATGACCAGCACCGACATCAGCGCGATCAGGCCTGTCTCGCTGCACAGCGGGGGGCGCAGGCGCAGATGGAGCCAAGGCGCGACCACCATGCCCGCGACCATGGCGAAGGTCAGCGCTGCGCCCTGGTCGGCAAAGGGAAACAGACGCCCGGCCAGGCCCACCAGCGCCGTCTCTGCCGCTGCGGCCAGCAGAACCGGCAGCAGTGCCGGCAGCGGCAGGGCGCCGGCAACGGGCCTGCTGGTTGTGGCGGGCTGTGCGGGCGTGGCGACGCAGGCCAGGGGAAGCGCGGCGGCCGCGATCAGGATGCCGATGATCATGCAGATCAGCAGTGCGCTGCCACTGCCTGCAGATTCAGGTGCACCGACCACGCCGAACAGTGCTGCAGCGATGCACAGCTTGGAGATCGGTACCACTACCGCGCGAGCGGAAACGTAGCGCATGGCCTCGTTCTCGTCGCGGGGCAACAGCGAAGTCAATGCATTCTGGGCCACGTCGTAAACCGCGTAGCAGGTACGGAACAAGAGCGAGGCGGCCAGCAGCGGCAGGAAGGCGGGCTCGGTCGCGGTGCTGGGGCTGAACAGCAGGCAGGCGCTGGCCGCGGTACCGAGGCCGCCGACCAGCTGCAGGCGCAAGGCGAGGCGCTGCTGGTTGCGAAGGCGGGTGAATACGGCGGCCAGCAGCAGGTCGAGAACGCTGCTGTAGGCCAGGGAGATCGCCAGCAGCTGGCCGGTGTGGGCAGCCGACAGTCCCAGCCGCGCGTGCAGGTAGAAGCCGAGTGCCAAGTCCACGAACGACCAGACCAGAGTGCGGGCGAAGTGGCCGGCGGCATAGAGGTGCCGTGGCGAGGGCTGCGCGTTCAACGCCGTGTATGGGAAGGATTGCCGGAGATCCGGCATCGTTCTACTACCCCTGTGTGACAGCAGCCTGACATCGCGCGTGGTCGGCCATTCAGCGAGTGGCTTGCACCACAGGCCGCAGGCGCGCAGCATTCCCCCTGCTGCGCCCCACAACGCCTCACGCAGAGTCTTCTTCACCGGAACGGAGCCACGTATGAAGCTGTTGTCCGCTGTGTTGTTGTCTGCGCTTTCACTCCCCGCCGTTACGGCGCTGGCAGAGGAGGGGGCGCCGTCACCGCTGCTGGGGCGCTGGTCGCTGGATATCGCTACGTCTGCGTTGCCCGAGGCGCAGCGCCCGAAGCAGGTGGTGCTGGAGTTCAAGGACGCCGGTGCGGGGCGTTGGAGTTCACATGTGGACATCGTCCTGCACGACGGCAAGACCATGAAATCCGACGGCACGCTGGCGCTGGACGGCACGCCGGGGCCCTTGTCCGGCACCTATGGCGCAGACAAGGCCAACCTGAAACTGCCAGCGCCGAACACCCTGGTGATGCAGCTGGTGGACCACGGCACGCCGGCCTCCACCCGTATCTATACCGTCGCGGCCGACCGCTCGACGATGACCGAGACCAAGGCGTTCTACGGCCACGACGGTACGCCGATCCTGCAGACCAATCTGTTCAAGCGAATGCCCTAGCGTTGTCGCCGGCACCACGCCCGCAGAACGGGCGTGGTGAATGCAGCAGCCTTACACCGCAGCCGGGTCGCGCTTGCCGGTGTCGATGCCGTACTTGTCGATGGCGTCCTGCATCCGCGCGCGCTCGATGCGGCCTTCGTCGGCCAGCGACTTCAGGGCGGCCAGCACGATGAAGTGGCGATCCACTTCGAAGAACGTGCGCAGCGACTCACGCGTGTCGGAGCGGCCGAAGCCATCGGTGCCGAGCGCGGTGAAGCGGCGGTCGTTGATGAAGGGACGGATCTGGTCGCCGACGATCTTCATGTAGTCGGTGGCCACCACCACCGGGCCTTCATGGCCCTGCAGGCACTGCTGCAGGTAGGGCACGCGGGGCTCCTCGGCCGGATGCAGCAGGTTCCAGCGCTCGGCGGCCAGGCCATCGCGGCGCAGTTCGGTCAGGCTGGTCGCGCTCCACACATCGCTGGCGATGCCGAAGTCCTGCTGCAGCAGTTCTGCCGCGGCTTCCACTTCGCGCAGGATCGAACCGCTGCCCATCAGCTGCACGCGTGGCTGCGAGTCGCTGTCGGCGGCCGCCGGGTGCAGCAGGTACAGGCCCTTCAGGATGCCGGCCTCGGCGCCCTCGGGCAGCGCTGGCTGCGGATAGTTCTCGTTGAGTACGGTGATGTAGTAGTAGATGTCTTCCTGCTCGACGTACATGCGGCGCAGGCCGTCGTGGATGATCACCGCCAGCTCGTAGTTGTAGGTCGGGTCGTAGGATACGCAGCTCGGGATGACCGACGACAGCACGTGGCTGTGGCCGTCGTCATGCTGCAGGCCTTCGCCCATCAGCGTGGTGCGGCCGGAGGTGGCACCCAGCAGGAAGCCGCGGGTGCGCGCATCGGCGGCGGCCCAGGCCAGGTCACCGACGCGCTGCAGGCCGAACATCGAGTAGAAGATGTAGAACGGGATCGTCGCCAGGCCGTGGTTGCTGTAGGCGGTGCCGGCGGCGATCCACGAGCAGATCGCGCCGGATTCGTTGATGCCTTCCTGCAGGATCTGGCCGTCCTTGGCTTCCTTGTAGTAGCTCAGCTGGCCGGCATCCTGCGGGGTATACAGCTGGCCCAGGTAGGAGTGGATGCCGATCTGGCGGAACAGGCCTTCCATGCCGAAGGTGCGCGATTCATCGGGCACGATCGGTATGACCAGCTTGCCTAGCTCCGGGTCCTTCAGCAGGCTGGTGAGGATGCGCACGAAGCCCATGGTGGTGGATTGGCCGCGATCGCCGCTGCCCTGCAGCTGGGTGTTGAAGATCGACAGCGGCGGAAGCGGCAGTGGATCGACCTTGGCCAGGCGCGCGGGCAGTTGCCCGCCCTGGATGCGGCGGCGCTCGGCGAAGTAGGCCGCCTCGGCGCTGCCCGGTTCCGGGCGCAGATAGGGCATCTCTTCCAGCTGTTCGTCGCTGACCGGCAGGTTGAAGCGGTCACGGAAGGCGCGCACCGCGTCGGCGCTCATCTTCTTCAGCTGGTGGTTGATGTTCTGGCCTTCACCGGCTTCACCCATGCCGAAACCCTTGACCGTCTTGGCCAGGATCACGGTGGGCCGGCCGCTGGTGTTCACTGCCTGCTGGTAGGCAGCGAACACCTTCTGCGGATCATGGCCACCACGCGCCAGCGCCCAGATGTCGTCGTCGCTCATGTGCGCGACCAGTTCCAGCAGTTCGGGGTAACGGCCGAAGAAGTGCTCGCGCACGTAGGCACCGTTCTGCGACTTGAAGGTCTGGTAGTCGCCGTCCACGCATTCCATCATGCGCTGGCGCAGCAGGCCGCTGTGGTCGCGGGCCAGCAGGTCGTCCCAGCCGCTGCCCCAGATCAGCTTGATCACGTTCCAGCCAGCGGCGCGGAAGGTGCCTTCCAGTTCCTGGATGACCTTGGCATTGCCACGCACCGGACCGTCCAGGCGCTGTAGGTTGCAGTTCACCACGAACACGATGTTGTCCAGCCGCTCGCGGCCGGCCAGCGAGATCGCCGCCAGCGATTCGGGCTGGTCCATCTCGCCGTCGCCGAGGAAGGCCCAGACTTTGCGGCCCTGGTGTTCTTTCAGGCCGCGGTACTCGAGGTAACGCATGTAGCGTGCCTGGTAGGCGGCGGTCAGCGGGCCCAGCCCCATCGATACGGTGGGGAACTGCCAGAACTCCGGCATCAATCGCGGGTGTGGATACGAGGACAGGCCTTCGCGCCCGGCTTCACGGCGGAAGTTGTCCATGCGCGCCGGATCGATGCGGCCTTCCACGTACGCGCGGCCATAGATGCCCGGCGCGGAGTGGCCCTGGATGTAGATCATGTCGCCGTCGAAGGTGTCGGTACGGCCACGGAAGAAATGATCGAAGCCCACGTCGTACAGTACTGCCGCCGACTGGTAGGTGGCGATGTGGCCACCGACGTTGGAATGCTTGCCGGCACGCAGCACCATCACCATCGCGTTCCAGCGGATCATCGCGTTCAGGCGGCGCTCGATGGCCAGATCACCCGGGTAGGCCGGCTGGCGCTCGGGCGGGATGGTATTGACGTAGGCGGTCCAGGCACGGGTATGCAGGTCGCCGTGCTGCTGTGCATCCAGCTCGCTGAGCTGGTCGATCAGGTAGTGCGCGCGCGGCCGGCCACCGGCCTGCATCACCGCTTCCAGTGATTCACGCCACTCGCGGGTTTCCAGCGGATCGGTGTCGAAGGGAATGAGCGCTTGGTTCATGACTGTCTCCAGAGGGCGCCGGTCGGACTTCTGCCTGGGCGACAACACCGGCAGGGCGCACAGCACTGGAGCGGGGTCGCAACGGCGGGGCCGTGACGCGAAGGGCGACCGTGGCGGCCGCCGAGAAGACAAGCGTAGGCCTGGCCCCCCGGCTTCGATAGGCGGGCAGGGCTTGGGTCTCTGGCAAGCAAGGGTTGGCACGGCGCGCCGTATCATGGCCGGGCGCGCCGGGTGCGGCCGCTGATCAGGCCGGGGACAGGCCCGGGAAGAACATCGGGATGACCGCCACACCAACGCCCAGCAGGCACCAGGCCACGATCGGCAGCCAGCCTGAGAGCTGCTGGCAGCGTTCCGGCAAGCGGCGCCCTCCGATCCACAGCAGCAGGGTGAGCAGGCCCAGCGCGTAGGCGAGGGCGATGACCACCGGATGCACGTGGACGACACGGCTGGGCGGCCACATCTGCTGCTGGTAGGCGGTGGTGTGTGCGACCAGCAGCAGGAACAGCAGGCTGCTGAGGGTGTTGATGGCGGTGCGGGCGTTCATTGCGGGGCACTCATTGTGCCGGCTGCCGGAAACTGCAGAGGCGGCATTCTAGCGGCTGCCTGCCGGCAGTTGAAACGCCACTGTCATCGATGGCCGTCACCCTGCGGGGCTTTCCAGCCTTGGGTGGTTGGCCGGCCGTGAACAGCGTGAGGATCTGGGAGAAGAGCTATGCGCTGCGGCGGCGGCTGCTGCGCGGCTTCTTCCTGCGCCGGGGTTCTGCCAGCGAAGATGCCGAGGATCTGGCGCAGGAGGTTTACCTGCGGCTGCTGCGCAGCACCGGTGAGCATGCCGACGCGGTCGAGAACCCGGAAGCCTACCTGTTCACCGTGGCCGCCAATCTTGCACGGGAGCACGCGCGCGCGCGTTCGTCGCTGCCGCCGCTGGAGGACGTCGACCTCCTGGCCGAAGTGCTGAAGAGCGAAGAAGACATCGAAGGCGAATTCGAGCGCGCGCAGCGCTGGAACAATATCCGCACCACCATCGCACGGCTGCCGGCGACCACGCGGCGGGTGATGGAGCTGCATTACCGCGACGGGCTGGACTGCCCGGCAATCAGCCAGCAGCTGCAGGTCTCGGTGTACATGGTGCGCAAGCATATCGGCAAGGGGCTGGACGCCTGCAGGAAGGCGCTGGGCGCCAGGGAGCTCACATGAAACGGAATCCATCGGGTGCGGCCGACGACGCGATCGCCAGCGAGGCCATGGACTGGTTCCAGCGCAATCGCGAGGGCGTGCTGGGCGAAGCCGAGCGGGTTGCGTTGCTGGACTGGATGAAGCGCTCGCCGGAGCATGTGCGCGCCTATATGCACGCGCTCGCACTGCACCGGCAGGTTGGTGAGGCGCTGCAATCGGCATTGGCTGAAGAGGCCTCGGTGCCGCCACAGCAGGCCGCTGCCAAGGTCGTGCCGCTGTTCGGACACGCACAGGCCCCGCTGCGCAGTGCGCCGCACAGCCGTCGCACGCGTTGGTGGGTGGCGGCTGCCGCAGCCTGTATCGCCCTGCTCGGCGTGGGCCTGGTACCGCAGCTGATGCCTACCGAGCAGCTTTACAGCGCCGGACATGGAGAAATTCGCGACCTGGTGCTGCCCGACCAGACCCAGGTGCGGCTCAACGCGGACAGCCGCCTGCGGGTGCGCATGGGCGGGTTCAGCCGCAGGGTGGAGCTGCTGCAGGGCGAGGCCACGTTCGACATCGCCCTGGACCGACGGCCGTTCGAGGTGCAGGTGAACGGATTGAAGATCCGCGATATCGGCACGGTGTTCGACGTGTCGCGACGGCTGCAGGGCACCCGCATCGGTGTGGTTTCCGGCGAGGTGGAAGTGTGGAGCCACGGTGCGGATGCGCGGCGTCTTGCACAACTGGGTAAAGGCCAGGTGGTGCAGGTCGACGCGCGCAGCCATGCGGTCGAGTCGTTGGATGTGCCGTTGTCGATGCTGCTGGACTGGCAGCAACGCAAGGTCTCTTTCCTGGACGAGCGGCTGGATGAGGTGGCCGCCGCCTTCAACCGCCACAACCAGGTGCAGGTGCGGGTGCTGGATGAAGGTGCGGCGTCGGCGCGGTTGTCCGGCAGCCTGGACGCGCATCGCATCGGTGCGCTGCAGGCCTTCCTCGAGCGCGACCCGCGCTTCGTGGTGCGGCGAGAAGGCGACACCGTGCGGGTTGGCAGTCGCTGAGGTCGACATGGCCGTGCGTTGTCAGAAAAAATTCATCAAATCCGCGTTCTCCACTTCGGTGGATGCGGGCTCTTACTTGGGAGAAGCCGCTGCCGAGTCACGCAGCGGCACCTGCTGCCTTCTCTCTTCCAAGGACCCGTGATGCGCAACACGCTCTACCTGTCGATCATCCTCGCCCTGTCTCCCTGCAGCGTGCCGCTGGCGGCTGCGGCCACTGCCGATGGCCTCGAGGCCCGCGTTTCGGCGCCGATCGCGGCGCAGCCGCTGGCGCGCGCGCTGGAGCAGTTGTCGCGCAGTTCCGGCGTGCAGTTCCTGTATTCGGGCAGTGGTGAAGTGCACATGGCCGGGGCGGTGCCGCGCGGTGCCACCGTCAAGCAGGCGCTGGACGCGCTGCTGGCAGGGACCGGCCTGGGCTACACCGTGGTGGATGGCAACGTCATCGCCATTGATCCTGCGCCGGCACACAACGATCCGAAGCCGGCCGCGCCGAAGCCGCGCGAGGCCGAAGCGGTGGTGGCGCCGACCCTGGGCACGGTGAAGGTGATTGCTGCGCATGAGGTGATCGACCAGAAGAAGACCTCGCCGGTGATCAAGGATTCGGTGGTCTACGACGAGATGGACAGCTACGGCGACGAGACACTGGCCGAGAGCCTGATGGCCGCGCCGGGCCTGAGTGCCGTGGAGGATGCCGGTGAGCCCCGTTACGTGACGGTGCGTGGCGTGCAGGCCAACCTCAACTACACCACCATCGACGGCATCGCGATTGCCAGCGTGGGTGGCAGTGGCTCGGGTGAGCGCATGAACAACCTGCAGCTGATTCCCAGCGACATCGGCACCCGCACCGACATCTACAAGAGCTTCAGCGCAGAGCAGGCGCCGGATGCGATCGGCGGCGTGATCGACATCATCAGCCGCAGTGCCTTCGACCGGTCCGGCAGGTACGTGTTCGCCGATGTGGCTGGTATCTACTCCACGGCCGAGACCAATGTCGAGCGCAGTGCCGGTGGCAACCACGAGACCCTGGGGCATTTCGGCAAGAGCGCCAAGATGGTGTTCTCCAACCAGTTCGGTGCCGACCAGGAATTCGGCCTTGTTGCGGTAGCGCGCTACGAGCAGCGTTCGCGCAACAGCGTCAAGCGCTGGGTGGAGTCGAACTACTACTACAACGACGCCGGCAAGTACCTCACCGACGGCACCACCGGGCCGGACGAGGCCAAGGGCTGGAACGGACTGCGTGCGCCGGGCAACTTCAGCACCGGCACCTACACCAACTTCATCACCAACTTCGGTGGCTCGGCCAAGCTGGAATGGAAGCCATCGGACGATCCTTTCTACGCATCGTTGCTGCTGTACTCGTACCGGTTCTACGAGAACTCGACGATGAACAAGACCGATCTGTACGGCAACGCCAAGTTTCCGATCCGCAACCAGACCGAAGACAGTGGCACCACCCAGATCAACAGCATCTACATCAAGAACCGCCACGACCGCTGGGACCGCAGCAACCGTGGCGCCATCGCCAGCTTCAACTGGGATATCGGTGATCGCTCGCGGCTGACCCTGCGTGGCGGCCATACCGAAGAGACCTTCCACAACAATCAGGTCTACTGGGGTGTGCGCGCCTACCCAAGCAATCTGTTCGTCGACTACGAGAACGACAGCCACGGCTTCCCGAACGCAGTGGCGGTTTCCGATTCCAGCCTGCTGACCAGCTCGGCGTTCAAGCTCAACCCGGCACAGGCCTATGTCTCGCCGCGCGACGCCAAGGAGAGCATCGACAACCTGCGTGCCGACTTCAGCTACAACATCGACGCCGATGCGCGTGGCTTCGGCCTGGCCGCCGGCGCCGAGTACCGCCATCTGAAGATCTGGCAGGACATCGACTTCGACTACTTCAAGAGCAGTGCCACGCTCAACGATTACCTGTATCCGGGTTCGACGCTGCTGGGCAGCGTGCCGGGCTTCCCGCTGATCGACAACCGCAAGTGGAACGAGGAACTGCTGCCGAAACTGGGCAACAACAATGCGGCGTATCCAAATGCCAACTTCACCAGCGACTACAAGTACGTGGAGGACATCACCAATGCCTACGTGTCCGCACACTACGCCTGGGACCGACTGCTGCTGATCGGCGGCCTGCGCTACGACCACACCCGCTTCGATGCCTACAGCCCATTCAGCGATGATGGCGGCACTACGTATACCTCTGCCTTCCGCAATACGAGCGGTGGCTACAACAACCTGCTGCCTTCATTGAATGCGACGTTCAAGTTGAGCGAGGACCAGCGCCTGCGCTTCTCCGCCAGCCGAACGCTGGGCCGGCCGACACCCAGCAACATCGCCCAGGCCACCAGCACCAGCTGTGGTGATGACGAGGAGGGCAGGGGCTTCTGCACCATCAAGCAGGGCAACGCCAACCTGCAGCCGCGCCGTTCCACCAACATCGACCTGGCGTGGGACCTGTACTTCAACGGCAACAACGGCCTGGTCTCGGTGGCACTGTTCGACAAGGTGATCAAGGACGACATCTACACCCTGACCACCTTCGAGAATGTGGGTGATACCCGCTACCGGGTCACCCAGCCGATGAACACCGACGAGTCCAGGCTGCGCGGTGTCGAGTTCGCGGTGGCCAACCGCAACCTGCAGTGGGGCCGCCAGCGCTTCGACATGTACTTCAACGCAACGCGGCTGGAAGGCCAGACCAACTACCGCATCAGTGATGGCACCGAACGCCGCCTGGACCGCCTGCTGTACCAGCCGGACTGGTCGCTCAATGGGTCGGTGATCTGGCGCATGCCGTGGAAGAGCGCACAGCTGCGCCTGTCCGGTACCTACCGCAGCCGGATGCTGGTCGACTTCGGCGATACCCAGTGGCTGGATTCGTACTACGACCCGTACATGACCTTCAACATGGGCTTCAGCCACAAGGTCAGCAGGCACGTGACGCTGAAGTACGAGGCCAAGAACCTGTTCAACACGCAGCCGACCTACAGCACCGGCCCGAACGGGCGCTTCCGTACCGAGATCGACGACTACGGCCGCTTCTTCTATTTCCACATCATCTACAACTGAGGGCGCAGCCGTGGATACGATCAATCGCAGGCGATTCCTGGCCCTGGCCGGCCTGTCTGCTGCCGGCGCGTGGATGGGCACGGCGCACGCGCTGGCCGCACAGACCGATGCCGCCGCGCTGAACCCGCGCAACCTGCTGGCGTCGCCGCGGTTCGCCAGCACGCCGTTCACCCTGGGCGTGGCCTCGGGTGATCCTTCGGCCGATGGCATGGTGCTGTGGACACGGCTGGCGACCGAGCCGCTGGTGTTCGGCGGTGGCATGCCGACCCGGCCGATGGTGGTCGAATGGCAGCTGGCGGCGGACGAGGGCATGCGCAGGGTGGTACGCCAGGGTTCGGCGATGGCGCATCCCGAACTCGGCCACGCTGTGCACGTGGAGCTGGGTGGGTTGGCGCCCGCACGGCCTTACTGGTACCGCTTCACCGTAGGCGGCCACGCCAGTGCGGTCGGTTGCACCCGCACGCTGCCCGCAGCCACGGCCGCAGTGGATCGCGTGCGTTTTGCGGTGGCCGGTTGCCAGCACTACGAAGAAGGCCACTACACCGCGTGGCGGCGCATTGCCGAGGAATCGCTGGATTTCGTTTTCCACTACGGTGATTACATCTACGAAGGCGAAAGCCAGCCGGGCCTGCGGAGAATGAACGGCCAGCCGTTCACCAACCTGCGCAATCATGTCGGGCCGCAGACCTACACGCTGGACGACTACCGTCGCCGCTATGCCCAGTACAAGAGCGATGCCGACCTGCAGGCCGCGCATGCGTCGGCGCCGTGGTTCGTCACCTTCGATGACCACGAAGTGGACAACAACTGGGCCGGCGCCGAAGACCAGGACGATACGCCCAGCGAAGTGTTCCTGCTGCGCCGCGCACAGGCGTTCCAGGCCTACTACGAGAACATGCCACTGCGCCGATCGGTATTCCCGCGCGATGGCCACATGCAGATGTACCGGCGTGCACGCTACGGCACGCTGATGGACCTGCACCTGCTCGACACCCGCCAGTACCGCAGCAAGCAGGTGAACATGGCGCTGCGTGAGGAGGTGGAATCGCCGGAGCGCAGCATTGTGGGGGCGAAGCAGGAGCGCTGGCTGTTCGACGGCCTGGCCGATGCCGCGCCGCGCTGGCACACCATCGCCCACCAGGTGGCACTGGGCAACTACATGCGCGAGAAGGACGGCGTGGTGCAGTCGTCCGACGACCAGTGGTCGGGTTATCTGGACAGCCGCCGGCGCCTGCTCAACCACATCCAGAAGGTGGGCTTCGACAACGTGGTGACGGCGTGTGGCGACGCGCACCGGCATTACGCCAGCGACCTGGTGCAGGACCATCGTGATTCGGGCGTGATCTCCAGTGAGTTCCTCGCCACTTCGATCACGTCCGGCTCCGACGGCCAGGGCGTGGATGCGTACGCAAGGAATCAGCTCGCGCACAGCCCTTATCTGAAGGCGACCACCGACAAGCGTGGCTATGTGCTGTGCGATGTCACCCGTGATGCATGGATCGGCGACATGAAGACGCTGGATACCGTGATGCAGCCGAATGGCGCGCTGCAGAGCTGGAAGCGCTACGCGGTCGAGCACGGTCGGCCGGGGCTGCAGGAGGCCTGATCAGGCACGCCCCCTTGTAGAGTCGAGCCATGCTCGACTGCTTTTCGATCGTTCTTCGATCATTGACCGGAAAAAGCAGTCGAGCATGGCTCGACTCTACAAGGGCGGAGCGGCTCAATCGTGCTCGAAGCGCAGTGGTTCGCTGCCCATCGCCGGGTCACTGGTGCCAGGACGCCCATCCTCGGCACGGCCCGCCAGGCGCAGCACACTCTCACCGGCGTTGACCTGCAGGTCATACCAGCCGGCGGTAGGCGTTGCATCCCACGCCAACGAAGTCTCTGCATGCGCCGGCAGTGCCAGCGTCTGCTCGGGCATGTGCCCGGCATAGGCACCGGCATGCACGCGCAGCTGCTGTGCGGTATCGCTGAGATTGCGCAGGTGCAGCCGCAGCTGGCCGTCGGCGCGCTCGACCGACGCCTGCACAACGGGTCCTTTGGCAGCGCCCAGGAAGTGACGGTGGAAGCCGTTCGGGCCCAGCAGCCAAAGGTCGTAGCGACCGTGCACATCCAGCGGCCAGCGCTCCCGCAGTGGCGTGCCCGGTATCAGTGTATAGCGGCGTGGCACCGCACCCAGCCGCAGCCGATCGTAGACATGCAGGACCGCTGCCGCACCTTCGCAGGACAACACCAGTTCCACGCCCGATGTGTTGATCGCGGCAATCGATGCCTGCGGCCGATAGGGCAGGGCACGCGCCGGACGTACGCCACGTTCCTGTTGCGCCGGTTCCAGCCCCTCCGGCAACGCTGGCACGGTGCGTCCTGGCAGGGCGGCGGCACGTGCGGCCGCCGCGCTCACGTCGGGCAGGCCGCGTATGAACGGACGGGTATCGCGCTGGGCGAAGTCGAAGGCGTTGCTCAGGTCTCCGCAGACCGCACGGCGCCAGGGTGAGATATCCGGTGCGGCCACGCCGAAGCGGCGTTCGATCAGCCGTATGACCGAGGTGTGGTCGTACACCTGCGAATCGACCCAGCCACCGCGGCTCCATGGCGAAATCACGTACAGCGGCACGCGCGGGCCGAGACCATACGGGCGTCCGCGCAGCTCGGCGGCGTCGTACTTCTCGTCGCCCGGTGCCGGATGGCGGTGGTACTCGCCTTCGGTACTGACCGAAGACGTACCCGCCCAGCCACCGTTTATCGGTGAAGGCGGTGCCGGTGGCGGCATGTGGTCGAAGAAGCCGTCGTTCTCGTCGAACATCAGCAGCAGGGCGGTGCGGCTCCACACCTCCGGATCGGCGGTCAGTGCATCCAGCACGCGTGCGGTATAGGCCGCGCCCTGGGCCGGGCTGGAGGGGCCGGGATGCTCGCTGCCGGCCGCGTCGGCGATGATGAAGCTGACCTGCGGCAGACGCCCATCGACCACGTCCTGGCGCAGCTGCGCCAGGCCACGGGTGCTGACCCCGCGTGCTCGCAGCTGCGGGTCATGCCCCGGCGCAGCGCGGTAGGCCTGGCGGAACGCCTCGAAGCCGGCCAGCGGGTTGTCGGTGAAGTTGTCGGCCATGTCCTGGTAGATCTGCCAGGAGACGCCCGCCTTCTGCAGGCGTTCGACATAGCTGGTCCAGCGATACGACGCCGGATGCCCGCCGTGCTCGGGGAAGTTGTCGTGCGAGTTGGCGATCACCGGGCCGCCAGCACGCGCGTGTGCATCATTGTGACCGGTCCACAGGAACACCCGGTTCGGGTTGGTTCCGGCCTGCATCGCGCAGTGGTAGGCGTCGCAGATGGTGAAGGCATCGGCCAGTGCGAACTGGAAGGGCAGGTCGCTGCGCTGGAAGTAGCCCATCGAGTGGTTCTGCTTGGCCTTCGGCCATTGCCCCATGCGGCCGTGGTCCCAGGCGCGCTGTGCGTCCGGCCAGGTGTGTGGTGTGCCCTCCACCCGCATGTAGCCGAAGTGCGCGGCGGTATCCAGCGGGAACGGTGCGATCGCGCGCGTGCCGCTGGCATCGGGTTGCAGCCACAGGCTGCGCGTGCGGCCGCCGGTCTGCAGTGCCGGCGCGGGAGCCACGAAGCGATCGCCGAACCCCCGTACGCCCGGCAGCGTACCGAAGTAGTGGTCGAACGAGCGGTTCTCCTGCATGAACACCACGATGTGCTGCAGGTCTTCGAGGCTGCGCGTCTGCGCGGCGGGGGCGATCGCTGCGGCCCGGGCGATGCTGGGCAGCAGCGGGGAAAGGCCGGCGGCAACGCCGGCCTGCAACAACCGGCGTCGGCCGATATCAGTCACGGGCTCACTCACAGGTCCACACGGAAGGAGATGCCGACAGTGCGCGGGGCGCCGATGAAGGCGTTGTCGCGGCCGTCCACCCCTGCAAGATACCGCTTGTCGGTGAGGTTGCTCACCACCAGGTTGGCACCCATGCCCTTCAGGCGCGGCGACAGGCCCTGCAGGTCGAAGCCGATATTGGCGTTGAACACGGTGGCCGAGGGCAGCTTGTTGACGTTGGCGGCATCGAGGTAGCGCGTGCCGAGGTAGCGACCGGACAGGCCGAAGTTCCAGTTTTCGCCCTGCCAGTCGGCCGACAGCACCAGGGTCTGTTCTGGCTGGCCGATCACCTTGGCACCGTCGACGATGCCCAGCTGGGTATCACGTGCGGCATCGCCACTGCCCAGGTACTTGGAGCGGTTGTAGGTATAGGCGGCGTTTAGGCGCCAGCCATTGTCCCAGCCGTAGCCGAACGCCGCCTCCAGGCCGTTGCTTTCCACGCCACCGAAGTTCTCGTAGACACCGTCGGTCTCGCCCAGGTAGTCGATGCCGCTGACAAAGCCAGCCGGCAGGTAGACGATGCGATTGTCGAACTTGATGTTGTACAGGGTGACCGACGCGGTCAGCGGCCAGCGGCTGATGCGCATGCCGACTTCGATGTTGTCGGCGGTCTCCGGCTCGACGTTGCGAAAGCGCTGCGGGTCGGTCTCGCCGAGCACGCCGGAGGGAATGGCGGCGAAGTTCTGCGAGAAGCCAGCGAACAGCTCCATGCCTTCCACACCGGGCGCCCAGGTGAAGCCGGTGGACAGCAGCGGATCGGACTTGGAATCGGATTTGACGTGCTCGCTGGCACCGATCACGCGGCGGCGCGACTGGTCGACGAAGAACTGCTTTACGCCCAGGCGTGCGCTGAACGGGCCGAAGCGGGCGACGTCCTCGACGTAGTACATCTGCTCGTCAACCTTGTACTTGTCTTCGAACTGCACCCAGTACGGCTGATGGTCGAAGGCGATGTCCTGGCCTACGTTGAGCAGGCGATGCCAGTCGCGGCGCGCCGAGCGGTCCAGCTTTTCCACCCACAGGCCGCCGCGGATCGTGTTGTCGACGGCACCGAAGGTCTGCCGCCATTCGACGTCGGCGGTCACGCCCATGCGGTCGTTGTCGTAGTGGGTGTGGCGGTAGGACTGCGCGCCCAGCACGTTGCCCGCGTAGCAGTTCGGATCGTACTCGGCAGTGAAGCCCAGCCGTGGGGTGCAGCTGGCCAGGCGCTGCGCGGCGCTGCCATCGGGATTGACGAAGAAAATCTGGCCGCGGTTACTGCCACCGTACACGGTCTTTCCACCGATGTACTCCGACTCCGGGCGACCGGCACCATCATCGCTGACCTGCGCCAGGTAGGGGGGCAGCCAGTCGCCACGACCTTCCATGCGGTGCCCGTAAGCCGCCACCGAGGCCTTGAAGCCGTTGCCGCCGTCGAAGGCCGCGCGCAGGTAGCCGAAGGTGTTCTCGCGCAGCGCACGCGAGCCGGAACGGTAGTTCTGGTCCAGGTACGGTATGCCGGTGAGGGTGCCGACCAGGTTGTCGCGGTCCGGATTGGTGGCGAAGCCCTTCGGCGAGACGCTGGTGTACTCCGGCTCGTCGGCATCGTTGTAGGACAGGTAGCCGGTCAGCGTCCAGCGATCCAGCTCGGTGATGAACTTGCCGGCGATGTGGTCATTGCTGGTCTTGCCGCTGCCATCGATCCAGTCGTGCACACGTGCGGAAGAAGCGCTGACCCAGGCGCGGGTATGGCCGCCGAGCAGGCCGGTGTCGTAGCGCACGTAGTACTTGCGCGCCTCGTTGTCACCGGCACCGACCACGAAGCGCAGGCGGCTGTCCTGCAGTGGGTCGCTGGTGAGGAAGTTGAGCGTGCCACCCAGCGCCTCGTTCGAGCGCGAGGAGATGTCGGCAGTGCCCTGGCTGACTTCCACTGTTTCCAGGTCCAGGGTATCGATGTAGCGGTTGGCCAGCGAACCGCCACCGTAGCCCGAGCCGCCATTGGGCAGGCCGTCGATGGTGGTGCCGATCTGCTGGGTGTCACGGTTGGTGACGAAGCCGCGCATGCTGATCTGCGTGCCCCACACCGACGAACCGGTGGCATCGGCCTCGCTGACCACCACGCCGGGCACTTCGTTGAGCGCGTCGTTGACGCTGCTCATCACCGTCTGCCGGTTCAGTGTTTCCGCGCGCACCGAAGTCTTCGCGTAGCTGGTGGCCTGACCAATCACCTGTACCTGGTCGAGGGTACGCGCATCGCTGCTGCGCGCTTCGCCCGTATCGCCCTGCGGTGCTTCTGCGAGGGCGTCCAGGGCGGGGGCGATCAGCAGGGCCAGCAGCGAGACACGGGGAAAACGCGCAATCGTTCGCATCGAAACCGGACCTTCAGAGGGAGGAAACCCCGGAGTGTCGGCAGCGCCAATGACATCGGCATGACGTGGCAGCGCAGGAACGATGGCACTGTGGGGGCGGTCACGGCCTTCGGGTATGCTCGGCGCTTCAATGGACCTGAGGTGGTGGCGATGCAGAAGCGATCGAAGATCTGGCTGGGAGGTGCAGCCCTGGTGCTGCTGGCAGGGTGCAACCGGACGCCCTCGGATGGAGAGGTGGCACCGCCTGCGCCAGCCACGGCGGACGAGGGCGCAGCACCGGCCGCCGCCCCAGCGGGTTCAACGGCCGCCGCCGACGGCACCGCACTCACCGACCGCGATGGCAAGCCGGTGCCGCTGGTGCCTTTCGACACCAGCAGCGTGCCGCTGAGCGACACCGCGCTGGGCGGACTGCCGTTCTTCAGCCTGCCGCAGGGCTACGCGCCGCAGAACGCCCCGCACCCGCGCGCCTGGGCGCGCTTCCCGTTCCGGATGGGCGAGGGTGTGCATTGGGTGGAAGGTCCGAGCTGGTCGGCACGCATCGTGACCGACAGTGAGGCGGCCCCCGACAAGGCGTTCTCTGCGCTGGAAGTGCAGCGCAACTTCGACGGTGTGATCACCGCCGCTGGCGGCCGCAAGGTCTTTGAAGGCACGCTGCTGCGCGACATCTACTACGGCCCGCAACTGGAAGGCGAGGTCGGGGGTGGCTTCATCGATGCGGTGAACGGTGAACAGGACGCACCCACCACCGTCTACGTGCTGCGCCAGGCCAACCGCACCGTGTGGGTGCAGCTGGCGGTGGACAGCAACGGCGCCGGTCTGGTGGTCGTGGATGACGTTCCGTTCAAGGCCACCGCGCAGTGGTCGGACAGTTTCCCGCACCTGTCCCTGCCGGCCGGCTATCGTGAGCGCAACACGCCCGAGCAGCGTGATTTCGATGCCTTCCCGTTCTGGACCGGAGATCACTTCGAACCGGTCGAGGGCCGCACCTTCGCTGCCGATTTCGACAAGGGCGAGCGCGAATACTCGATGCATGAAGTACGCCGCAACCTTGAGGCGATGATGGCCCAGGTCAACGGCACCAAGGTGTTCGAGGGGCGCATCCCGCACGAGGCGGCCGAGGGCGTGTCGAAGCAGGTGCAGTCGTCCTACGGCAACGCGGCCAGCTACAGCTGGGACAACTACGACACCGTTGTCTATCGCGTCGATCTGGCTGACGGCCGCCAGGTGTGGGTACATGCTCGCCTCGAATACCTCAGCGCTGGCTGGGTCGTGGTCGAGCGCAAGGGTTTCACCCAGACCGCAGCGCTGCTGCCGGCCGATGCGTTGAAGAAGAAGCTGGACAGCGACGGCCGCGTGGCGATCCAGGTCAACTTCGCCACCGACAAGGCGCAGATCCTGTCGACGTCCGAACCGCAACTGGCGCAGGTGCTGGACCTGCTGCGTGCCGACCCGTCGCTGAAACTGTCGATCGAAGGCCACACCGACAACAGCGGCGCGGCCGCGCACAACCGCAGCTTGTCCGAGGATCGTGCGCGGTCGGTGGTGGCGGCGTTGACCGCCAAGGGGGTCAACGCCGACCGCCTGCAGGCGGCCGGCTTCGGCGCCGACAGGCCGGTGGCCGACAATGGCAGCGAGGAAGGCAAGGCGCGCAATCGCCGGGTCGAGCTGGTCAAGCGCTGAACCACGCCCTCCTCAGTACCGCGCGTCCTTGGGTTTCGGGTCGCGCGGCCAGTCCTTGGCCTTGTTGGCGAAGTCCGGCCGCGGTTGGTTGATGAAGTAGCTGGCGATGTCCACCGCATCCTGGTCGGGCATCACCTGCTGCCCCAGTGGCGGCTCGCGGGTCACCGCCGGCGGCATGTTGTGCTTGACGAAACCGGCCGCCTTGTACAGGCGCGCCATGCCGGCGCCGATGTTGAAGCTGTGGTCGCCCCACAGCGGCGGGAAGGCGATATCACCGCTGGCGTCGCGCCGGCCTTCGCCGTTGTCGCCATGGCAGGCGGCACACTGCACGGCGTACAGCGCCTGGCCACGGATCGGGTCCGGGGTCAGCGTGCTGTCGATGGGGCCCTCGCTGGGGGCGGCCACCTTTGCACCGACTGGCACGGGACTGCTCAGCCACGCCATATAGTCGAGCATCGCGCGCATCTGCGGTGAGTCCTTCGGTAGCGGCTTGCCGTTCATCGAGCGCTGCAGGCAGCCATTGATGCGCTCGGTCAGCCCGATCACCTTGCCCGGGCGCGGCATGTAACGCGGATAGGCGCCGCCGCCCGTATTGAAGTAGTGGTTGCCGAACGGTCGCTTGCCCTCGGCCATGTGGCACGAATTGCAGTTCAGATCGTTGCCGACGTTGTCCGGAAGCAGGCGCGCGGTCTCGTTGAGGAGGCGGCGGCCAAGCATCACCGATTCGGCATTGCCGAGCCCGGCGATCTCTTCGGCGCTGGGTGCGTGGTAGTGGCCGACCACCTTGCCCTGCGCATCGAGGATATCGATCGTGCTGGCTACGGCGGCATCCAGGTCCGGGTACAGATGGCGATAGGCGAGGGTGCCGGCGCCGGCCAGCAGCACGAGGGTGACCACACTGCCGATCAGCAGGCGGGAGCGTTTGCGCGAACGTTTCATCGTGCGGCCTCCTGCGGAACGTAGTGCACCGGCTTGTCACGCACCACCCGGCGCATGCGCGCCACGTCGACCTCGCTCACCGCGCTGGCCTGGTTGCCCCAGCTGCTGCGGATGAAGGTCAGGATCTGTGCCAGCTGTGCATTCGGCAGCTGCTCGAAACCGGGCATGGTGAAGGCCATGCGGTCGTGCGGGGTATGCGGCGTGCGGCCGCCGATCAGGGTTACCTGTACCAGCGAGCTGGGATCATCGGCGAACACGATCGAGTTGCCGGCCAGCGCCGGGTAGACCCGTGGCATGCCGCGGCCGTCGGCGCGATGGCAGGCCTGGCAATGCTCGGCATAGGCCAGCGAGCCGGCCACGCGATAGTCGCCACTGCGTAGTGCGGCGGTGGTGGTGTCGGTACCCGGCGACCACTGCGCACTGCGGCCCTCGCGCGCCGGCAGCTGTTTCAGGTAGCGGGCCATCGCCAGCAGGTCGGCGTCGGACAGGTACTGCGTGCTGTGCTCGACCACGTCGGCCATACCGCCGAAGGCCGCCGAGCGATCGGTGCGGCCGGTGCGCAGGAAGTCGACGATCTCGTCCTCGCTCCAGCTGGCCAGGCCGGTCGACTCGTTGCGCAGGTTCTTTGCGTACCAGCCTTCGAGCACCGAGCCGGACAGGAACTGGCGGCTGCCATCATCGGCCATCGTCTTTTCCTGGAACGCCAGGCCACGTGGCGTGTGGCAGGCACCGCAGTGGGCCAGGCCTTCCACCAGTTCGGCGCCGCGCTGCTGGCCGGCATCCAGCGACGGATCCGGGTTGAACGTGCGCGGGCGTGCGAACAGCAGCTGCCACCAGGCCAGTGGCCAGCGCATGTTGGCCGGCCACGGGATCGTGCTGTCGGCGTTGCCCTGCTTCACCGGCTGCACCGAGCCCATGAAGTAGGCGTACAGCGCCTTGATCTCGGCATCGCTGGCGATCACGTACGAGGCATACGGCATTGCCGGATACAACGGCTGCCCATCGTGACGGATGCCGCGACGGACCGCGCGCTCGAAGTCGGCGTAGTCGTAGGCGCCAATGCCGGTGTCCGGATCGGGCGTGATGTTGGTCGAGTAGATCGTGCCCATCGGCGTCTGCATACCGAGGCCACCGGCGAACGGCTCGCCGCCCGGCGCAGTGTGGCAGGCGGCGCAGTCGGCGGCGCGCGACAGGTACTGTCCCTGCGCGATCAGCGTCGGATCGTGGATGTCGACCTGCGCCGTCTGTCGCGGTGCGAACCAGTAGGGCGTGGTGCGGGCGATGCCGTAGGCGGCGGCCAACGTGGCGGCCAAGGCAATGGCGAGCTTGAGCGAGGTGCGCATGGCGGCACTGTGGGCAATCCCGCGCGCGCGTTCATTGATCCGGATCAATGACTGAACGGATACAGCTTGTACACCAAGCTGAATCGTTCCTGCGTTGTCATCAAGCCGTCATCCGCGCGCGATAGATGACCGGTCTATCGGGGCGTTAACGTCCCAGCCTGTCTGATTCACCCCAATGACGTGATATGAAGCGCCTGCTGCTGCTGTTGCTGGCGTGCGCCGGCCTGTGGCTGGCTGCATGCTCCTCCTCGATCAATGCCTCGTCCACCTCGCTCGCCGACAGGCTGATCGCGCCAGGTGGCGTATCGACCCTGCTCGATCGCCCGCGTATTGCCGCGGCCATCGCCGAACTGCCCAACCGCCATGGCTTCGCGCCGGGCCGCGATGGCGTGCCGATCTTCTGGCGTGTGTTCGATCCCGGCGACTACGGCGCGCGTTATCACTACCTGCCGCAGCGCCACGAGAACGGCCTGCCGCTGGATACCGGCCTGAGCCTGGCAGTACCGCAACCGTTCCGCGCGCAGGCCCCGCGCGGCACCGTGGTGCTGCTGCACGGCTGGATGATGAACGGTGATTCGATGCTGCCGTGGTCGTTGCAGCTGGCCGAATCCGGCTACCGCGTGATCACGCTCGACCTGCGCAACCATGGACAGTCCGGTGCAGGTCCGTCCGGATACGGCACCTATGAATCCGACGATGTGGTCGATGTAATCGGTGAGCTGCGCGCACGTGGTGAAGTAACCGGCCCGCTGTACCTGTTCGGCGTGTCATATGGCGCCGCCACAGCGGTATTCACCGCCGACAAGCTCGGTGACCAGGTGGAAGGCGTGGTGGCGATGGAATCGTTCGCCAATGCCGGTGTGGCGATCCGCACGATGATTCCGCACCTGATGGGACTGCAGCCGGAAGGACTGAAGGCGCAGGCGGTGGCGTCGTACGCGCGCTGGCGCTACGGCGGCCAGGACATCAACCAGGTGATCGCCGCCGCCAGCCGCCGCATCGACGTCGATCTGGACCGCGTGGATGTAGCGCGCGCGCTGGCCGATACCCGCGCCTGCGTACTGCTGCTGCACGGTCAGGGCGACCAGCACATTCCGGTCAGCCAGGGCCGCGAACTGGCGCAGGCCAATCCGCGCGCGCACTACATCGAGATGCGCGGCGAGGACCACATCACCCTGCCGCTGCGGCTGGACCTGCTGGCCGGAGTGGTCGATGACTGGATGGCGCGCGACCAGCACCACCCGCAGAGCGCGTGCCCGGCGCCCCAGCTGCCGGCCCAGGCCGAGTGGCTGACACGCAGCTGAGAAAAGGGGACGGAGGGGATTAAGTCGTTTCCCGCACAGCTGGGCCAGAAACGACTTAATCCCCTCCGTCCCCTTTTTTCTGTCAGGCCACCCGTCTTGCCAGCGAGCGCGCAGACGCCGCGACGCCCAGCAGCAGCGCGGCCACGCACAGGAAGGCGAAGCCGAGGCTGGTAGCGTGTGCGAGTGCGCCGATCGCTGCCGGTCCGGCGAGGATTCCGGCGTAGCCCAGCGTGGTGACCGCGGTGATGGCGATGCTCTCCGGCATCACCCGCTGTTGGCCCGCCATCGAGAACAGCGCCGGCACGATGTTGGCGCAGCCCAGCCCGACCAGTACGTAGCCGGCCAGCGCCACCGAGAACGATGGCACCAGCGTCGCCAGGGTGAAACCCGCAGCAGCGGTGATGCCGCCGAAGACCAGGGTGCGGGTCCGGCCGAGGCGCTCGACGATGCCGTCGCCGAACAGGCGCATCGCGGTCATCGCCAGGGTGAACAGTGCAAAGCCGGCACCGGCCTGGTCACGTGGCACCTGCCGCACTTCGGCGAGGAACACCGCGCTCCAGTCCAGCATCGAGCCCTCGGCGAGGAACACCACGAAGGCCAGCACGCCGATGAACAGCACCACGCCATGCGGCAGTGCCAGCAGGGGGCCTTCATGCAGGATCCGTTGTGGGCGCCAGTGCGGTGCCGACAGCACTGCCACCAGCAGCAGAGCGGCCACCGAAACCAACGCGGCCAGCCACAGCGGCGTACCCAGGATCAGCATGCCGGTCATGCATCCGGCGCCGACGAAGCCGCCGATGCTGTAGAAGGCATGGAATCCGGACATCATCGCGCGCCCGGCGTCGCGCTCGACCGCGACCGCCTGCATGTTCATCGCACAATCCAGTGCACCGACGCCGGCGCCGAACACGAACAGGGCCGCGCCCAGCGCTACCGGAGAGGGCGCCAGCACCAGCAAGGGCAGGGCGCACAGCATCATCGCGCAGGTGATCACCATCACCCGGCGGCATCCCAGCCGCCCGGTCAGCGCACCTGCCAGTGGCATCGCCAGCAGTGAGCCGAGCCCGAGGCACAGCAGCACGGCGCCGAGGCTGGCGTCGGACAGCCCGGCCTTGGCCTTGGCGTAGGGCACCATCGGCGCCCAGGCGGCGGTGGCGAATCCGGGAATGAAGAAGGCGGCACGGGTGGCGTGCTGCTGGGCACGTGGGGATGAGGGCGTCATGCGCGGTGCGATGCTCCAAGGATCACCCATGAAAACGTTTTCAGGCTGGTTCGGCAAGTGCCCTGCATGACATCGAGCGACGCATACGATTGCAGTGACCCGAATGCGTCACCGCTGATTAACGCCCTGCGCGGACAGTGGCGACACGGTCGGCATTCCGCCGGCCGCTGCCGGAGATCCGTACATGAGCACGACACCGACCATCCTCCTCGTCCATGGTTTCTGGGGCGGGGCCGCACACTGGGCCAAAGTGATCCTGGAGCTGCATCGCAACGGCCATGACCGGGTGCAGGCGGTGGAATTGCCACTCACCTCGCTGGCTGATGATGCCGGCCGCACCCAGAAAATGATCCGGCAGATCGACGGGCCGGTGCTGCTGGTCGGCCACTCCTATGGCGGCGCGGTGATCAGCCAGGCCGGCAACGAGGCCAACGTGAAGGGCCTGGTCTACATCGCCGCTTTCGCGCCTGATGCCGGCGAGAGCCCCGGTGCCATCACCCAGCAGCACCTGCCGGAGGCGGCGCCGAACCTGGCGCCGGACAGTGATGGTTACCTGTGGCTGCGCGCCGACAAGTTCCATGAAAGCTTCTGCCAGGACCTGAGCGACGATGAGGGCCGGGTGATGGCGGTGACCCAGAAGGCGCCGCTGGCCAGCACCTTCGGTGATGCGGTGAGCGACCCGGCGTGGAAGCACAAGCCGAGCTGGTACCAGCTGTCCCGCCATGATC
The DNA here is from genome assembly GCF_059295135.1 of Stenotrophomonas sp. INTA L402-1. Lineage (NCBI taxonomy): Bacteria > Pseudomonadati > Pseudomonadota > Gammaproteobacteria > Lysobacterales > Lysobacteraceae > Stenotrophomonas > Stenotrophomonas sp. INTA L402-1. The sequence continues at coordinate 4,519 of NZ_JCAFWP010000019.1, read as the reverse complement.
GGATGATCGCGCCGGAGAACCAGAGGGCAATGGCCACGCGCATGCAGCCCAAGCGACTGCTGGAGCTGGATGCCAGCCATGCCTCGCTGGCCTCGCAGCCGAAGGAGGTGACCGCGCTGATCCTGGAGGCCTGCGCCGCCATCGGCGGCTGAGCCTGCGGCAGCGCGCCGCACCACAGCACATCGCACGACAGCCGGGGCGCAGGGGAGTACACTCCTGCGCCTGCGGCCATCCGGCCGCGTCCCCGTCTTCCCTCCAGCCGCCGCCAGAGGATCCCACCCGATCGTGGAGGTCCCGTCGTGCTGTCTGTGCCTGATGCCCGTATTCCGTCCCCCTTGCCGCGTCGCCGTGCGTTGCCGCAGGCGCTTGCCCAGGGCCTGCTGATCACCGCACTGGCCAGCAGCGGCATCGCAGCCGCGCAGTCCGCCACCGAGCCGGACAAGGCCGCCGAGGCCCCGGCATCGCAGACCCTGCAGACCGTGCAGGTCACCGCCAATCTGCTCGGTACCATCACCGAGGGCAGTGGCGCGTACACGCCGGGCACCATCGCCACCGCCACCCGCCTGGTGCTGACGCCACGGCAGACCCCGCAGACCATCAGCGTCATTACCCGCGCTCAGATGGACGACTTTGGCCTGAACGGCATTGATGACGTGATGCGGGTGACCCCGGGCATCAGCATCGTGACCTAGGACAGCGAGCGCACCGAGTACTACGCGCGCGGCTTCGCCGTGCAGAACTTCCAGTACGACGGCATCCCGATGTCGCGTGACTCGGCCTATTCGGCGGGCAACACGCTCAGCGATACCGCGATCTATGACCGCATCGAAGTGCTCAAGGGCGCGACCGGCCTGCTCACCGGCATGGGCGATCCGGGCGCGACCATCAACCTGGTGCGCAAGAAGCCGGGCAAGGAGTTCGCCGGCAGTGCGACGCTGGGTGTGGGCCGCTGGGATGACTATCGTGCCGAGATCGATGTTGGCGGCCCGTTGACCGCCGATGGACGTGTGCGCGGTCGCGCGGTGGGCGCCTGGCAGGACAAGCATTCCAATCTCGACTTCTACCAGCGCACCAGCAAGGTGGGCTACGCGGTGCTGGAAGCAGATCTGGGCGAGCGCACGCTGCTGACCGTGGGTGGCGATACGATGGACAGCGACCCGAAGGGCTCGACCTGGGGTGGCATCCCTCTTCTGGACAGTGCCGGCAACTTCAATGACATGCCGCGTTCGTTCAACAACGGCACCCGCTGGAGTGGCTGGCGCCAGTATGTGCGCACCGGCTTTGCCACGCTCGAGCATACCTTCGCCAACGATTGGGTGGCCAAGCTGCAACTCAACCACCAGGTCAACGGCTATGACGCCGCACTGGCCGGCGCCGCCGCCGGCAATCCCGATCCGTTGACCGGCGAGGGCGTCAGCCTGTGGCTCGGCAAGTACGTTGGCAAGACCGTCAGCAATGCGGCCGACTTCTACCTGAGCGGTCATTTCGGCCTGTTCGGCCGCGAGCATGAGCTGGTCGTCGGTGGCAGCGCCTCGCGCAAGCGCTGGACCAACACCGGCTACGGCCCGCAGGCGGGGTTCCCGGATACCGTGCCGGACTACAGAACCTGGAATGGCGACATTCCCGAGCCGGAGTGGCAGCGCAGCTACAGCAACAACGAAGTGACGCGTGAGAACGGCCTGTACGTGGTCGGCCGCTTCGACGTGGCCGATCCGTTGAAGGTGATCGTCGGCAGCCGCCTGGCCAGCTACCGTTCGCCGCAGACGCGCGAAACCGGCGTGTTCGTACCGTATGCCGGCGTGGTCTACGACCTTGGCGAGCACTATTCGGTGTATGCCAGCTACAGCACCATCTTCAAGCCGCACAGCGAACGCGACGAGCAGGGCAAGGCACTGGATCCGCTGGAAGGGCGCAGCTACGAGATGGGCCTGAAGGCGGAATTCTTCGATGGCCGCTTCAACGCCAGTGCGGCGCTGTTCCAGCTCGACCAGGACAACTTCGCCCAGCCCACCGGCGGCAAGACGCCGGACGGGCAGGATGCGTATCGCGCCCTGATGGGCGTGCGTACCAAGGGCTACGAGCTGGAAATGTCGGGCCAGCTGGCCGAGGGCTGGCAGGTGCAGGGTGGGTTCTCGCACAAGATCGCCCGCCAGGCCGGTGCCAAGGTGACCACACTGGAGCCGGAAAACCAGTTCAGCCTGCACACCAGCTACCGCCTGCGCGGCGACTGGAAGGGGCTGACGCTGGGCGGTGGCGCGCGCTGGCAGGATTCCACTTTCGGCGAGATCACCAACCCGGCCACGCAGGCCAAGGTGGTGCATCGCACCCAGCCCTATTGGCTGCTGGATGCGATGGCGCGCTATGAATTCAACGATCGCCTGTCGGCCACGCTCAACGTCAACAACCTGCTGGACAAGCGTTACTACACGATCTTCAGCTGGTACAGCACCTACACCTGGGGTGAGCCGCGCAATGTGCGGTTGAGCTTGAATTACAGGTTCTGACGCGGCTCTACACATGCGCCCGCGATGCTTTTCGGCATCGCGGGCGTTGTCATTACAGCGGCAGGTCGAACACCAGCACTTCGGCGTCGTTGCCGTTCTCCAAGGTCAGCTGCGCTTCGTCGCTGACCTGCAGCGCATCACCGGCTTCCAGAGTGATGCCATTGACCTGCAGCTGGCCTCGGGCCACCTGCACATAGGCGCCACGACCGCTGCCGAGGGCGTGGTGCAGCTTCTGGCCGCCATCGAGGATGGTGGCGAAGATGCGGGCATCCTGGTGGATGCGCAGCGAACCGTCGGCACCGTCCGGCGAGGCGATCAGGCGCAGCTGGCCGCGCTTGGTTTCCGGGGCGAAGTGGGTCTCCTCGTAGGACGGCGTGATGTTCTCTGCGTCCGGGAAGATCCAGATCTGCAGGAAGTGCACGGTCTCGTCGGCGGAGTGATTGAACTCGCTGTGGCTGACACCGCTGCCGGCGCTCATGCGCTGCACGTCGCCGTAACGCAGCACCGAGCCGGTGCCCATCGAGTCCTTGTGCTCCAGCGCGCCGCCCAGCACATAGGAAACGATCTCCATGTTGCTGTGGCTGTGGGTGCCGAAGCCCTGGCCGCCGATCACCTTGTCTTCGTTGATCACCCGCAGCGGGCCGAAGCTGACGTAGCGGGGGTCGTAGTAGTTGGCGAAGGAGAAGGTATGGCGCGAGGACAGCCAGCCATGCTCGGCCAGGCCACGGGTAGCGCTCTTGCGGATCTGCAGCATGATGGAATCTCCTTGTTCGATGGTTTCGATGGGGCGGGGTGGGCTGGTAGCCGCTGTGTTTCCCCGTTGGAGAGAAGTATCCGCTTGCGCCCGGGGTTTGAAAAACGGATAGTTTTGACAGCCATCATCGAAAAATTCGAATGCTCAAACTCAGTCTCGATGCCCTGCAGATCCTGGACGCCATCGACCGCCGCGGCTCGTTCGCCGGCGCCGGCAAGGCTCTGCACAAAGTGCCTTCGACCATCTCCTACACCGTGGCCAAGCTGGAGGAGGACCTGGGCGTACAGCTGTTCGACCGGGTCGGCCCGCGCGCCGAGCCGACTGAGGCTGGCCGCGCGCTGCTGGACGAAGGCCGCCACCTGCTGCGCGCAGCCCGGGAGCTGGAACTGCGGGTTCGACGGGTGGCGTCGGGCTGGGAGACCGAACTGACCCTGGCGGTGGACTCGGTGTTCCCGACCTGGCTGCTCGGCCCGGACATCGCCGCGTTTCGTGAGGCCGAGGCGCCGACCCGGCTGCGGCTGATTGGCGAGGCCCTGTCCGGCACCTGGGAGGCCCTGCTGGACCGCCGTGCCGACCTGCTGGTCGGCGCGCCGGGCGAGGGCCCCAGTGGCGGTGGTTATGTGGTCGAGCCGCTGGGCACGGTGGAGTTCGTGTTCGCGGTCGCACCCGATCATCCGTTGGCCACAGTGCCGGGCGTGCTCGGTCGCGAGCAGCTGGTCGAGCACTGCGCGATCGCGGTCTCCGATTCGGCACGGCGGCTGTTGCCGCGCACGGTCGGCCTGTTGATGGGACAGGAGATGCTGACGGTGCCCGACATGGCCAGCAAATTGAAGCTGCAGTGCGAAGGCGTGGGCTTCGGATTCCTGCCCGAGCCGTGCGCGCGCGCGGCAGTGGCGCGTGGCCAGCTGGTGATCCGTGAGGTGGAGGAGCACAAGCCGGAAGAGACGTTCTGGCTGGCCTGGCGCACCGGTGAGGATGGAGCCGCACTGCGCTGGTGGCGCGAGCGCCTGCGCAGGCCGGAGCTGCTGGCACAGTGGTGGCAGTCAATGGCACGGGGTTAGGGGTACGGCAGGGCTGCGCCCTGCACCCGCTACGAGCTGGAGCAACAGCAACAGCAACAGCAACAGCAGAAGCTGGTTTCCTGTGGGGAGGCGGGGTGGGTCCGGTTGCGGGGGCCGCTGCAAGTACGTCCATGTAAGCTCGGTCGCCGCATCCATGCGGCTCACGCCCCCGCAACCGGACCTGTCTCTTATACACAACT